>CAZEIW010000071.1:0-43976 GCA_964512305.1 uncultured Burkholderiaceae bacterium
ACGCTGATCGCGTTCGATCGCGGTGATGTCGCCAAAGTGCCTTTCAGCGACGACGTCGGCCCCGAGAGCCGGTTGCTGATGCGCCGCACCGTGCGTGAACGCGTCCATGAGCTCGCGCCGTTTCTCACCCTCGATCTCGACCCCTACATCGTCGTCGGCGAGGACGGCCGCCTCTATTGGCTGATGGATGCCTTCACGACGGCCGACACCTACCCGTATGCGCGCCGCTACCGGCTCGGTTACGACCGAATCAACTACATCCGCAACAGCGTCAAGATAAGAATCGACGCCTATACCGGCGCGGTGACGTTCTACGTGTTCGACACCCAGGATCCGATCATCGCGGCGTATCGGGCTCTTTTTCCCGCCATGTTCGAAGACGCCTCGGCGATGGCACCTGCGCTGCGCAAGCACGTGCGCTATCCGGAGCTGATGCTGCGGATGCAGGCCGCCGTCTACGGCCTGTATCACATGGGCAATCCCGACGTGTTCTACAACCGCGAGGATCTCTGGACCGTTGCCACGGAGGTGGGGTCGACGGAGCAGCGCCAGCGGGTCATGGAGCCGAACTTCGTGCTGATGACGTTGCCCGGCGAACGCGCGACCGAGTTCATAGAGATCCTTCCGTTCACGCCCGCCAATCGCAACAACCTGATCGGGTGGATCGCCGGCCGCAGCGACGGCGAACACTATGGCCAGGCGCTCGTCTACGATTTTCCGAAGACCAAGTTGATCGACGGACCGCTTCAGATCGAAGCGCGCATCGATCAGAACGCTCAGCTGTCGGGACAGCTCACGCTGTGGAACCAACAGGGGTCGCACGTTCGCCGCGGCAGCTTGATCGTCATTCCGATCGGCCGCGCCTTGCTCTATGCGGAACCGATCTACCTGCAGGCGGAGCACAGCCCGATGCCGGAGCTGCGGCTGGTCGTGCTCGCCGTGCAGGATCGCCTCGCTTACGGGCCGACGTTCGAATCGGCGATGGCGGCGCTGTTCGGCGGAGCCGAGTCCTCGGTCAGCGCTCAGGCCTCGGCGGCCCCGCCGGGATCGCCTGCCGCGAGCGAGCTGCGCGCGGGCCCCGAGGACGTCAACACGCTCATCGCCGGCGCGGCGCGGGATCTTTCCGACTACCAGCAACTCACGGCGGCGGGAAAGCTTGGCGATGCCGGACAGAAGTTGGAGGCCCTGAAGCGCAAACTGGAGGCGCTGCAGAGACGCCGCCAACCGTAGCGAGGCGGGAACGGCGGACGAAGGGATGAAAGGGCCGCTATTGACCCTGGAAGTACTCGAAACGCTGCGCGCTGCAGCGCTCGCCCGTGCCGCCACGGTTGAATGCTCGCTGGATCTGCGGCGTTCGACGACGAGGGTCGGGATCGACGATACAGCCTGGATCTGGAAGGGCCGGCGATTTCCTTATCCGGAAGACTGCAAAGACAGAACCATCTACTACTGGGTCGGCGGGACCTTTCAGCCGG
This sequence comes from uncultured Burkholderiaceae bacterium, assembly GCA_964512305.1. GTDB lineage: Bacteria > Pseudomonadota > Gammaproteobacteria > Burkholderiales > Burkholderiaceae_F > CAZEIW01. The sequence goes on from CAZEIW010000071.1 coordinate 1,476, forward strand.
CGGCGCGTTTCACGACCTCGCTGATCAAGCTCGTGCCCACGGATTGGGGCCCGCCGACGTTCGAGATCGATGGCATCAAGATGTTGCCGACCGCCCGGATCTCGCCCTACGCCGACGCCGAACGCAAGGTCGGCTTGATACGACCCCGCGGCAAGGTGATCCTGGATACCTGCGGCGGCCTTGGCTACTTCGCTGCGTGGTGCTTGCAGGGGCAGGCCGCACAGGTTCTTTCGTACGAAAAAAATCCCGACGTCGTCTGGCTGCGCAGCCTCAATCCGTGGTCGCCCGAGATCGGCGGTGGATTGACCTTGACCCAGGGAGACGTTGCCGAGGAGATTGCCAGGCACCCCAGCGCATCGATCGACGCGATATTGCACGACCCGCCCCGCTTCGGAATCGCCGGAGAGCTTTACTCGCAGGTTTTCTACGACCAGCTTGCCCGCGTGATCAAGCGCAACGGAAAGCTGTTTCACTACATTGGCACACCGAACAAACTGACCAGCGGACGCGATGTGCCCAAGGAAGTGGCCAATCGATTGCGCCATGCCGGGTTTGCGGTTGAGTCGAACGGGGATGGGGTGCTCGCGGTGAGGAAGTAAAGCTCGCGGTCAGCAGAATCTCCCACCACCACCGGCGGTGACGGACCTCGAGACGTCCCGAGTCACGCCCGGATTACCACCTATGGCGCCGCGGTCGCGTCCGGCGGACGCGGGTAATCACCGGGTCATGCCCATTCCTTAGATTGAGATCCGATCGACCGGCCCGCTCCGATCGCAGTCGGTCGAGCCGTTCCGCGCGCGTGGTGCACCCATGCGCCGACCGCGTGATGAATCCGACAGCCATGAGGAGCATTCTCGTGAAGCAGATCGACTTCGCACCTGGTTTGCTGCGCTTGTCTGCGGCAGCCGCCGCCGCGCTCGCGGCCGCAGTGGCGCCCGCGTATGCCCGGGACCCGGCGACGCAGACCCCGATCCACCATCTGGTCGTGATCTTCCAGGAGAACGTCTCCTTCGATCACTACTTCGGCACCTACCCGCACGCGCAGCCGAACCTCGACGGCTCGGTCCACTTCGGCGGCGCGAAGCCCGGGACGCCCTCCGCCAATACGCTCGAAACGTCCGGGCTGCTGACGAATAACCCCAACGGCGTCAATCCCTTCCGGATCGACCGCTCGGTGCCGGTGACCTGCGACCAGGACCACGGTTACAGCGACGAGCAGTACGCGTTCGACGGCGGCCTGATGGACCGCTTCCTCACGCACAGCTGCACCGATGCGCATCTGGGCAAGACGAGCACTTTCGGCTACTACGACGGCAACACCGTCACCGCGATATGGAACTATGCGCAGCACTATGCGATGAGCGACAACTCCTTCAGCACCACGTTCGGGCCATCGACCCCCGGCCTGCTGAACCTGGTTGCCGGAACGACATTCGAGGCCACCGTGACCAACGGCCTGTCGCCCAAGGGCAACATCGCCAACGGCGGAGCGGGAGCAACCTCGGGAGCGGTGATCGGCGATCCTGACCCGGACGGCGACGTCTGCTCCAATCCGAACCGCACCCAGATCACGATGTCGGGCCGCAATATCGGGGATCTGCTGGGCGATGCCGGCATCACCTGGGGCGCGTTCATGGGCGGCTTCGACAACTGCTCGCTCGCTCACAACAACGTGTCGGGCGCCAGCGCCGGCCTCGACTACATCCCGCACCACGCGTTCTTCCAGTACTGGCACAGCACGCAAAATGGTGCGCACCTGCCCCCGACATCCGACGCGATGGTCGGGCGCGACGACCAGGCAAACCACCAGTACGACCTGAGCCGCCTGTTCACGGCGATCGCCGGGCACAACCTGCCCGCGGTCAGCATCGTCAAGGCGGCCGCCTACCAGGACGGCCACGCCGGCTACTCGGACCCGCTCGACGAGCAGGCCTTCCTCGTGCATGCGATCAACACGCTGCAGCGGTCCGAGTACTGGCACGATACCGCGATCGTCATCCTTTACGACGACTCCGACGGCTGGTACGACCATGTGATGGGTCCGATCGTGTTCCAGTCGAACGTCGCCGATGATCAGTTGTCTGGCCCCGGAAGCTGCGGGGCGCCCAAAGCGAACGATCCTGCCGGCGGCGCCCAGAACGGGCGCTGCGGCTACGGTCCCCGTCAGCCCTTGCTGGTGATTTCGCCCTGGGCCAAACCCAACTTCATCGATCACAGCGTCACCAACATCGCCTCGGTCATCCGCTTCATCGAAGACAACTGGGGCCTGCCGCGCATCGGCAACGGCTCGGCCGATGCGCAGTCGGGTTCGCTCGAGACGATGTTCGACTTCCACGGCGAGGCCCGCGCCCCGCGTCTGATCCTGGACGAGTCCACGGGCGCGATCGTCGAGTCCGACTGAGCCCGGATCGTCGGCGTCAAGGGCGCGTCGCGCCCGCTTTCCGGGTAACGGAACGGCGGGTCCGCCTGCGGGCACGCAACTCGGGGTTGGTGGCCCCGCGCATCTTGCGCTGCAAGATTGACCTGCATCGGGTCCGCTGCGTACTCTGGCAAGAAGGCAACGTGCCAATGCCCGAGGGGGGATCGCGATGTCTCGCAATGCAATCGGCGAAATGCAGGGAACAACACGGCGTCCACATCGGTGCCGCACAGCGCTCGGCGCGGCCGTGCTCGTCGGATCCGTGTCTGCCGCCGGATATTCGTCAGCGGCCGAGCGCGTGCTGCTGGTTGGCTCCTATCGCGACACCCCGGGCTCGTTCACTTCCATCCAGTCGGCAGTCAACGCGGCCCAGCCCGGCGATTGGATCCTGATCGCGCCCGGCGTGTATCACGAGAATGGCTCGGCAAGCGCCGGAGTCCTGATCACCACCCCCGGGATCCATTTGCGCGGAATGGATCGAAATGCCGTCGTCGTCGACGGCACGCTGTCCGGCCCCGGTGCGTGCAGCAGCGCGCCGGAAGTGCAGGTGCGGGTGCCGGGCGGCCGAAACGGCATCGAGGTGCTCAAGGTCGACGGCGTGACGATCGAAAACCTGACCGTCTGCAACTTCCTCGGCGACCCCCATGGGTCGGGCGGCAACGAGATCTGGTGGAATGGCGGCGACGGCAGCGGCACGATCGGCATGGGCACGTACGCGGGCAGATACCTGACCGCGAGCACGACCTACTTCGACCCTGCCACGGGTGTCGGCGGTCAATACGGCGTCTTCGTCAGCAATGCGCGCGGGCCGGGCGTGATCGAAGATGCCTACGCGAGCAACATGATCGACTCCTCGTTCTACGTCGGTGCCTGCCGCGACTGCAACGCCGTATTGCGCCATGTGCACGCCCGGAACAGCGCGCTGGGCTACTCGGGTTCCAACGCCGGCGGACATCTGTTGATCCAGGACTCCGAGTGGGAGGAGAACCGCGCAGGCATCGTGCCGAATTCGCTGGCCAATGACGACCCTCCCTCGCCGCAGGACGGCTCCTGTCCCGGCGTGGCCGGCAGATCGTGCACGATCATCGAGCGCAACTACGTGCACGACAACAACAACGCGAACACGCCGGCAGCGGGCCTGACGGCGGGCGCGCCGGTCGGCACGGGGATCGAGCTGACCGGGGGGCGGAACAATCTCGTGCGCAACAACATCGTAGAGCGCAATGGTGCGTGGGGGATTCTCGTCAACGACTACCCGGATCCGAGCCTGCCTGCCGTGCCGGCCTGGTGCCAGGGCGGCGCGCAGTACTTCGCCCCGCCCCCGCCCTTCGACGCGATCCTGGGCCCCGTGATCCCCTGCTATTTCCACGCCTACGGCAATCGCGTGGAACACAATCGCCTGTCGGACAATGGCGGCTTCGGCAATCCAACGAATGGCGATCTGGGGAACGCCGTGTTGCAGTACCCTGTCGACAACTGCTTCCGTCGCAACGTCGATCGGCGCCTGGGCACGGTGTCGACGTCGCCATCGAATCTGCAGGATGCCACGGTCGCCGGCACGTGCGGCGAGCCGTGGAATCCGGACGCGGCGCAGGTGGCGGGACTGTTCCTCGAAGTGATATGCGCCGCCTATGGGCCCGCCTCCGGTGCCTGCTCTCCGGGTGAGCCGGGGTATCCGCAGCCGACGCAGGTCGTGTTGATCCCGATCCCGAGCGAGCCGACGATGGAAGCGCCCTGCGAAGGCGTGCCTGACAACGCCTGGTGCCGCGGCGATTAGATCGGGATGCCCGGAGACCTGCCGGACCGGGACTGCGTCCGGCGGCATGCCCTTGATTGCCGCGATCGCGCGTCCCGCGCGGAAACCCTGCCGCGAATGGGCTCGGCGCTGGCGCAATGGGACGTCGCGCGATAATCTCCACAGCGACCGAACGAACGTGCGCTCAGCTGCCGAGGAGAAATCATGCTGTCACAGGAAACGATCGACAAGATCGCGGCCGACGTCATCGCGCCGCTCGCGCAGCGGACCGACGCGGAAGGACGCTTTCCGCGCGAAGCCATCACCGCCCTTTCCAGCGGCGGCGGACTGGGCCTCGTGTCGGCGAAGGAAGTGGGAGGGCAGGGCGGAGGCCTGAGCGAAGCGGTGGCGGCATGCGAGCGGATCGCCCGAGACTGCCCCTCCACGGCGATGGTGCTCTGCATGCACTACTGCGCGACCGCCGTCATCGAAGCGCACGGGCCCGCCGCCGTGCGCCGCGAGATCGCGGCCGGGCGCCATTTCACCACGCTCGCCTTCTCCGAGGCCGAATCGCGCAGCCACTTCTGGGCTCCCGTCAGCACCGCGCGGGCCGATGGCGAGCACGTCGTGCTCGATGCCCGCAAGAGCTGGGTGACCTCCGCGGGCGAAGCCGACAGCTATGTGTGGTCGAGCAAGCCGGTGGCGGCCGAAGGTGCCAGCACGCTGTGGCTGGTCGACGCGCGTGCCCCCGGCCTGACACTGCCGGGCCGTTTCGACGGCCTGGGGCTGCGCGGCAACGCCTCGACGCCGATCACGGCCAACGGCGTGCGAATCCGCGCCGACCAGCGGCTGGGCGAAGACGGCAAGGGCTTCGACATCATGATGGGCGTCGTGCTGCCCTGGTTCGTCGCGCTCAACGCGGCATGCTCGGTGGGCCTGATGGAAGGGGCGCTGACGCGCGCCCTCGGTCACGTGGGGCGGACGAAGCACGAGCACCTGAACTCGTCGCTGGCCGACCTTCCCACCGTCCGGGCCTACCTGGCCCGGGCACGCATCAAGATCGACATGACGCAGGCGCTGCTCGCCGACACGCTGGCCGCGATCGCCAGCGGCCGCGCGGATACGATGCTGCGCGTGCTCGAGGCCAAGGCCGCCGCGGCCGAGTCGGCGCTGGAGGTCACCGACACCGCGATGCGCGTTTGCGGCGGCGCGGCGTTCCGGAAGGAGGCCGGCGTCGAGCGCCTGTTCCGCGACGCCCGCGCCGCCAACGTGATGGCCCCGACCTCGGACGTGCTGTACGACTTCATCGGCAAGGCCATCACCGGCCTGCCGCTGTTCTGAGGAACCGGGATGGCCGAGCAGACGCTGGTGATGGGGGCCGTCGCCTACGCGCCCAAGGTCGTCACGATATGGGAGGGTTTCAAGGCGCACTTTGCCGGGATCGGCCTGGACTTCGACTTCGTGCTGTATTCGAACTACGAGCGTCAGGTCCAGGCGCAGTTCGAGGGCGCCATCCACGTCGCGTGGAATTCGCCGCTGGCCTGGGTGCGTGCCCACCGCCTGGCGGCGGCCGCCGGCCGCGAGGTGCGGGCGGTGGCGATGCGCGACACCGATCGTGACCTGACCTCGGTGATCGTCGCGCTGGCGTCCGGTCCGGTGCGCACGCTGGAGGACCTGCGCGGCAGGACCCTGGGTGTGGGCGCCGTCGATTCGCCGCAGGCGACGCTGATCCCGCTCGACCATCTGCGCCAGCAGCGGCTGACGGAGGGCAGCGACCTGAGCGTGCGCCGCTTCGACGTGCTGGGCGGCAAGCACGGCGATCACATCGGCGGCGAGCGCGACGCCGCCCTTGCGCTGCTGCGCGGCGAGGTCGACGCGTGCGCGATGATCGACGGCAACCACCTCGCGTTCGGCCTCGACGGCACGTTGCCGTCGGGCAGCACGCGCGTGATCGCGCGCACGGCGCCCTACGACCACTGCAATTTCACCACCAGCCCGGGCGCGCCGATGGCGCTGATCGAGCGCTTCGTGAACGCGTTGAGCGAGATGCGGTGGGAGGACGAGCGAGTCCGCCCGCTGTTCGAGCTCGAGGGGCTGCGCCGTTGGCTGCCGGGGCGCACGAGCGGCTATGCGCTGCTCGAGCGAGCGGTGGACCAGGAGCGCTTCTACGACCGCGAGGGGCGGATTCTTGCAGCGGGTTATCGATATTGAGGCGCTGGGGCTTGACGAGGGCGCGCTGCTGCTCGTGCGGCGCGCCCTGGCCGAGCTCCCGCCGGACGGCGAGTTGCTGGTGCGCGGCAGCAGCCCGCATTGGGAGATTCACCTGCAGGCCTGGTGCCGCCAGCAAGGGCATCAGGTGCAAATCGAGGCGGCGCCCGCCGGCGGCAGCCAGGCGAGAATCACGCGCGGCGGCGAAGTTGAGGGCCGCTGGCGGGGCGCTCAGGTTGCCGGGCGGTCGCGGCTGACTGCCGGCGAACTTCCGGCGGCCGAGGCTCCGGGGCACTGGGGCCTGGCCGCGCGCGGCGCCACGGTCGAGGCGGGCAGCCCGGCCTTCGCGTTCGAGCTTCGCCGCCGCGACGAGATCTGGGCCGCGACGGCGGGCGAACTCTATGCGCAGGCCGCCTCCGCGCAATGGGACCCCGAAACCGCGATCGACTGGAACACCGACTTCGACCTGCCGCCGGCCGTCGAGGCGGCGGTCGTCCAGGTCATGACCTACCTGATCGAGAACGAAAACGCCGCGCTGCTGGTGCCGGCGCGCCATCTCGCCCGGATGCACCCGCACTATCGGGAGGTGATGCAGTTCCTCGCGCTGCAGTGCGCGGACGAGGCGCGTCACATCGAGGTCTTCACTCGCCGCGCCACGCTGCGCGGCAGGGAGCCGGCTCTCTCTACCGCCGGCGGTCAGGCCTCGCTTCGCACCCTGTTCGAGGCACCCGACTTCTCGCAGGCCACGTTCCTGCTTTCCGTGCTGGGCGAGGGCACCTTCGTCAACCTGCTCAACTTCCTGCACGAACACGCGCCGGACCCGGTGACCCGGCGCATCGCCCGCTTGGCGGCGCGGGACGAGGCCCGCCACGTCGCCTTCGGCATGGCGCATCTCGAATACCGCCTGGATGTCGAGCCCGCCTACCGCGCGCGGCTGCAAAATGCGGTGGAGCAGCGCTACGACGAGCTCGCGGGCACGGCGGGGTTGAACGAAGAGGTGCTCGACGCGCTGGTCCTGCTCGCTGCGGGCGAGCTCCAGACCGCGGCGGTGGCGCGCGGTAGCGCCGCGGTACGGCAGCTCCAGCTCGAGATGGCCGCCGGCCGGCGCGCCCGCCTGACCCGGCTGGGGTTCCCAGCCGTGGAAGCGAACCGCCTGGCCGATCTGCATACGCGCAACTTCATGTAATCCGGACGTCCCTCTCCCGCTGCGCGGGAGAGGGGAGTGAAGTCAGTTGACAACAGTTAGTCATTTAGCTAAATTACGTACGTGAACAAGGTGTTCAAAGCCCTGGCCGACCCCACCCGCCGCCGCGTGCTCGAGCTGCTTCGTCAGGGGCCCATGGCGGCGGGCGAATTGAGCGGCCACTTCGACTTCGCCAAGCCGACCATGTCCGCCCACTTCGCGGTGCTCAAAGAGGCCGATCTGGTCGAGGCGCACAAGGACGGCAAGCAGGTGATCTACCAGCTCAAACTTTCGGTCCTGGAGGACGCGCTGCTCGGCTTCGCGCGGGCTTTCCGGGTCGGAAACACCGCCGTGTCCCCGCAGGCTCGCGCCAACAGGAAGGAATCCAGAAAATGACGCTGTCCCAGAGTCTCCACGTCCGGATTGCGCCCACCGCCCTGGTCGTTGCGGGTCTCGCCGCAGCCGACTGGTACCTGAGGCCGGAACGCGCCGGATTCTGGATCGTCGGCATCGCGACGATGGCGGGAGTCTGGCTTGCCGCGGCGCTGCTCGAGCGAGCGAAGCTGCCGTCCGCGCAAACCGAATCGGAGCGCGGTTTCGTCGTCATGACCGCGGTCACGGCGGGACGGCTGCTCGCCATCGCGCTCGGCGTCAAGCTCGTCGATGCGGTCGGTCTCGGCGGCACGCTGCTCGAGCGCGCGCAAGGCGTGGCGATCGGCCTGGTGCTGATGGTGATCGGCAACATGGTGCCCAAGATCATCGGCCCACTGGCGGCGGGGCGCTGCTCGCCGGCCCAGTTGCAGTCCGATCAGAGATTCGCCGGCTGGGCCTTCACGGTCGCGGGACTCGCATATGCGGTCGTCTGGATGTTCGCGCCGCTTGCGCCGGCCCAAACCGCCTCTACACTCTTCTGCGCCACCGCCGTGGTGCTCGTCGCCGGGCGCCTGGCGTGGCGGTTCCTTCGAGCTTGAGTGCTAACCCGCATCGCGGAGGCGGCGCCATGAGTGTCCCAGGTCTCTTTCGGCTCGATGGCCGGGTCGCCCTCGTCACGGGCGGATCGCGCGGGCTTGGCTTGCAGATGGCCGAGGCGCTCGGCGAAATGGGTTGCCGCGTCGCAATCAGCGCGCGCAAGAGCGACGAGCTGGCCGAGGCGCAGCAGCATCTGCGCGCCAGGGGCGTCACGGCGCTCACCTTCGTGTCCGACCTGCAGCAGCCCGCCCAGATCCCTGATCTGGTCGCCGCGGTGCGCGCGGGGCTCGGCGAGATCGACATCCTCGTGAACAATGCCGGAGCGACGTGGGGCGCCCCGGCCGAGGACTATCCCGACGAAGCCTGGCACAAGGTCATGAACCTGAACGTGAATGCGCCATTTTTCATGGCGCGCGAGGTCGGCCGCCGCAGCATGATCCCGCGCCGCCGCGGCAAGATCATCAACATCGCGTCGGTGGCTGGCCTGAAAGGCTCCAGCCCCCTGATGCCGACGATCGCCTACAACACGTCGAAGGCGGCCGCGATCAACTTCACGCGGTCGCTGGCCAACGAGTGGGGACGCTACAACATCAACGTCAATGCGATCTGCCCGGGCTTTTTTCCGTCGAAGATGTCTTCCGGCGTGCTGGAGCGGATCGGCAAGGACGTGATCGCACGCACGCCGCTGCAGCGCCTGGGCGGCGACGAGGACTTGCAGGGCGTCGTCGTGTTCCTGGCGAGCGAAGCGTCGCGGCACATCACCGGGCAGTTCATCGCGGTCGACGGCGGAGCCTCCGCGCTTTGATTGGGCGGCCTTTCACTCGCTCGCGCAAGCGGCGTCGTGCCGCCGTCCGCGCCGGGGTGAGCGGTGCTTCGTCGCGCGCCTCTTCGCCCGCGTGAAACCGGCCACTGCGGCTGAACCTTACGTAAAGGGCGTCGAAACCCGCGACGCGTGCTGGAGCCGAACGGACGATTGAAATGTGCAAATAGCACATTTAGACTGCCAGCCGGCTTGGATCTCAGGGGGTCCCGTGTCCGGCTTCGCTTCTCTCTCGTCTTCGCGCGCTCGCCGGCTCGCATCGGCTGTCGCTTTGCTCGCTTCCACCATGCTCGTGGCCTGCGGCGGCGGCAGCGCCGGCAGCGTCGGCACCTCGACCGGGAGCGGCACCCTGGGCGTCGCGCTGACCGACGCACCGGCCTGCGGTTTCGACGCGGTCAACGTGACCATCCAGGGGGTCCGCATCCACCAGAGCGGCACCGCGGCGCCGACCGACCCCGGCTGGACGGACATCGCGCTCGGTCAGCCGATGCGCGTCGATCTGCTGACGCTGACCAACGGCATCCTGGCCAGCCTGGGCCAGGCGCAACTGACGGCGGGCAATTACCCGCAGATGCGCCTGATGCTGGCGCCCAACACCGGCAGCGATCCACTGGCGAACTCGGTGGTGCCGACCGGCGGCAGCGAGGTCGCGCTGACCACGCCGAGCGCGGTGCAAAGCGGCGTCAAGATGAACGTCGACATCAACGTCGCGGCCGGCCAGCGCGCGGACTTCGTGATCGACTTCAACGCCTGCAAGTCGATCGTCACGGCGGGAAATTCCGGCAAGTACCTGCTCAAGCCGGTGCTGACGGTCACCCCGCAGCTTCCCTCCGGCGTGCTGGGCTACGTCGACCCGTCGCTCGCAAACGGCGGCACCAGCATCTCGCTGCAGGATGCGACCGGCACGTTCGTCAAGGACACGGTGCCCGATGCCAACGGCAGGTTCCTGCTGCAGCCGGTCGCGCCCGGCAGCTACACCCTGGTCGTCACCGCCACCACGCACGCGACCGGCGTCGTCACCGGGGTGATGGTCGCCGACGGTGCCGTGACTTCCGTCGACACCGCGGCGGCGCCGATCTCCCTGCCCGCCTCGCTGACCGGCGCCTTGAACGGCGCGGTGAGCGCGGCCGCGCCGATCGACGCAACCGTGGCCGCGCTGCAGACCTTCACCCTATCCGGCGGCGGAACGATCGAAGTGGCGTCCACCAACGTCGACAGCGTGTCGGGCGGCTATGCCATCGGACTGCCTGTCGCGCCGCCGATGGTCGCAGCTTTCATGGCGCCGCCTGCGATGCTCGGCTTCGCCGCCGATACCGCGGCCGCCGGAAAGTACGCATTGCATGCCACGTCTGGCGGGGTGACGAAATCCGCGGGTCCGATCACGCTGATGGCGGGCCAGACGGTCACGACCAACTTCTCCTTCCCGTGACGGCGTGACCGCGGAAACCCTGCCCGAGGTGCAGCGGCCACCGGCAGACGGGGCGCCCGGTTCGCCGCCCGCCGGCGCAGGATCCGCGGGCACGGACGATGCGCGCGACGAGGACTCCCGGAATCAGGCGCTGTCGGATGCGCTGTCGGCCGTGCTGCGCCCGCTCGCCAGGCTGGCGGTCGCGCAGGGCCTGCCGTACGCGGCGGCGGTCGAGCTGCTCAAGCGTGCCTATATCGACGCCGCGCGCGACGCGCAGCCGGACCCGAGCGCGCTGCGCAGGGTGAGCCGCATCGCCACGGCGACCGGGATCACCCGCCGGGAGGTCAAGCGCCTGACCGAGAACCAGCGCCACGCTTCGCGCTGGCCGCGCTCGCTCGCCTCGCAGATCTTCGCGCACTGGAGCACGTCGCCGGACTACCGGGACCGGACCGGGGCGCCGCGCGTGCTGCCGCGCCTGGGGCCGGGAGTCAGCTTCGAATCGCTGGCGCAGTCGGTGACTCGCGACGTGCATCCGCGCAGCCTGCTCGATGAGTTGGTGCGCCTGGGCCTGGCGCGCCACGATGCCGAGCTCGATACGGTGTCGCTGCAGCGCGAGCTTTTCGTGCCGCGCGGCAATGCGGCGCGCCTGCTCGGGTTCCTGGGCGACAACGTCGGCGATCACGCGAGCGCCGCGGTGCAGAACGTCGTGGCCGGCGGACGCGGGCACTTCGAGCAGGCGATCTTCGCCGACGAGCTGTCCGCGCAGTCGCTCAAGCAGGTGCGCGCCGAGATCCGCGCGCAGTGGCAGGCGCTGACCGAAGCGCTCGTTCCGACGCTCGAGCGGATGATCGAAGACGACCGCGTGCTCGACCGCGTGCGCGACCAGCGGCTGCGAATCGGGCTTTACACCTACAACGAGACCATCGGCGAGGAAGCGCCGGGGAGCGGCCGGGACAGCGCCGGCCAGGAGACGAAATGAAGATCGGGAGGGTCGGCAGTGCCGTGCGCGTGCTGGCGGCCGTGGCGGTGGCCGTGTTGCTGCCGGCGGGCTGCGGCGGGGTCGGCGTCGGGGGCACCGGAACTTACATCTCCTCGCTGATCGTCGGGTTCGGGTCGGTGTTCGTCGGCGGGGTCGAAGTCGACGACAGCAGCGCCACCGTTTTCGACGACGACGGCCAGCCCGTGCAGCGCACCGGCAACGAGCTGCGCCTGGGAATGACCGTCGAGGTCAGCGGCTCGGGCGCTTCCGGCGTGCAACCAGGCGCAAGCGCCAGCGCGTCGAGCTTCCGGATCAGCACCGCCGCGCTCGGACCGGTCGACGCGGTCGACACCGCGGCGGGCACGCTGAGCGTGCTCGGGCAGCAGATCCAGGTCAACGCGGCCACGGTTTTCGGACCTTCGATGCATGGCGGCCTGCAATCGGTGCGCACCGGCGACGTCGTCGCCGCCTATGCAATGCCCGACGCCATCAGCGGCCGCTGCCTGGCGATGCGGGTCGAGCGCGCGACCGGCGCCGGCATCTATCGCCTGCGCGGCATCGTGAGCGCGGTGGACCCGGCCCTTCACACGATCACGATGGGGGCAGCGACGCTCGACTACTCCCATGCCGCCGGCGTGCCGGCGAACCTGGCGGCGGGTCAGATCGTACGCGTCCGCCTTCCGGCCGCCTCCGGCGGCGCCACGCTGGGGATCGACGCCTTCGTCGGCGCTGTCTCACCGCCGGTCGACGGCGACAGCGTCGGAATCGACGGTCTCGTCACGTCGTTCCAGAACTCCGGCGCGTTCACCGTCAACGGGCTGGCCGTCGACGCGAGCGGCGTCCGGATCGATACGACCTCCGCGGCGCTGGGGTCGGGCGTCTTTGTCAGCATCCAGGGGCACGAGACGGGCGGCACGCTGCAAGCCGCGAGCGGCAGGACGTTCAGCCGCAGCGACGTCGCCGCGCGGTCGTTCCAGCTGGTCGGCACGATCGCGAGCCTCGACCCCGCAACGCAGACCTTCACCGTCCGCAACGTCACCGTCGACTATTCCGGCGCCGCCTTCGCCAACGGTTCGGCATCGAACCTGGCGGTCGGCGTCAAGGTCCGCGTCCAGGGGCCGCTGGCGCGCGATGCGGAGTCGATCGGCGCGAGGCAGGTGACGTTCATCTGACCGGGGCGGCCCGGTTGCGCCTCATCCGGCGCGGCGGTCGGCGCCGAAGACGGCGGCGAGTTCCGAATCACGCTGCAACATGTGCCCTTGCACGACGTCGGCGACGAGGAACTCGAGCAGTTCCGCCGTCGAAACGGTCGTCTCGGCGGCCTGACGACGCAACCCCTCGGCCCGCTCGAGCAGCTGCGCATGCTCCCGGGCATGCTCCGGCAGCTGCGGGTAGTTTCTGGCGGCGAGGACCGCCTCCTCGTGCGCGAAGTGGCCGGCGAGGCGCGAAATCAGCTCGTCCAGCGCCGCGCCGACCGAGGCGCGATCGTTCGCGTCCCCGGAGACCTGATCCAGCAGCGCATTGGCCGCGTAGAACAGCATCCGGTGCTGGTCGTCGATCGTCCGCTCGCCGCACGCGTAGCGGGTGCTCCAGACGAGGCGGACCGGACCCCGGTCGCCCGGCGAAGCCGCTTCGTCCGCCGGGTCCGCCCGGGGAACGAAGAGCTCGACGGCGTTGCGCCCGGCCTTCTTCGCCCGATACATCGCTTCGTCGCCGCAGCGGAGCAGGTCGCGCATCTCTTCGGCGTGATCCGGATAGAGCACGACACCGATGCTCGGCGAGATTGCGATCGACGCACCCTCGGGCGTCACGACGGGCTCCTGCAGGGCGAGGCGGATCTTCTCGGCCACCGCGATCGCGTCCCCCGGCGTCGCGGCCTGCGGCAGCAGCGCCACGAACTCGTCGCCCCCGATCCGGGCGAGAGTGTCGGCTTCCCTGAGCGCGCCCCGCATCCGCCGCGCGACCGAGCGCAGCAGGCGGTCGCCGACGTCGTGCCCGAACTCGTCGTTGACCCGCTTGAAGTTGTCGAGATCGATGAAGAGAAGGGCCAGCCGGGATCGCTCGCGCTTCGATCGCGCGATCAGCTGGCGCAGTCGATCCTCCATCAACGGCCGGTTGGGAAGGCCGGTCAGCGCGTCGAAGAACGCCATCTGGCGGATCCGCTCTTCCGCCGCTTTGCGCTCGCCGATGTCGAGATTGGTTCCGATGGCGCGCCGCGCGCGGCCATCGGCGTCGCGCTCGATCACCTTGCCGCTGCACCGGATCCATTTCCAGCTTCCGTCGGTGGCCCTGACCCGGAATTCCTCCTGGAAGGCCGGCGTGATGCCCTTGAAAGTGGAAATTGCCACGTCGACGACCCGCTCGATGTCGGCCGGGTGCGTGTTGCGGGCGAGTTCCTCGGGGGTCGTGAATGTCAGCACAGGTCTCGAGCCCAGTATCACCGCCCAGCGGCTGTCCAGTGCCACTGTGCTCATGGAGATGTCGAAATCCCACAGCGACAACTCCGAGGCCTCCAAGGCCAGCGCTAGGCGCTCCTTGGCCTCGTGCAGCGCGGACTCCGCCACCTTGCGCTGGTCGATGTTCTCGATCTGGATGATCAGGTAGCGAGGCGCGCCGTCTCCGCCGCGGACGACCGAAGCGGTGGCCTGTCCCCACACATACCTGCCGTCCTTTCGCCGGTACCGTTTCTCGACCACGTACTGGGTCGCCGTCCCGTCGATGATCCCGCGCATGGCGTCGATCGAGAGCTGCATTTCGTCGGGATGCGTGATTTCCTGCAGCGAGAGCCTCCTGATCTCCTCGGCCGTATAGCCGAGGAATTCGCAGAAGGTCCGGTTCGCGTCGAGCACGCGGTTGCCGTCGAGAGGCCCGATCACCATGCCGATCGGCGCATTCTCGAACGTCTCCCGGAAGCGTTCCTCGCTTTCGCGCAGCTTCGACTCCGCCGCCTTGCGCTCGGAAATGTCGGCATAGGCGGCGATGTGACCCTTGAGCTCGTGCTTGTCGTCGCGCAGCGGCGCCACGTTGAGCAGAACCGGCACCATGCGGCCGTCCTTCGCGCGGCGGCGGACTTCGCCGTGGAAATGCTGTCCGGTCGAGATCCGTCGGGCGATTTCGTCCGGGCCGAGGATGGCGTCTTCGCTTTCCGGGGCCAGGATCGTGAACGGCTTGCCGATGACCTCGCCCGCGGCATAGCCGAAGAGGCGGGTGAATGCCGGATTGACGTACGCGATCCTGAATTGCATGTCGCCCACGGCGAAGGCTTCCTCCGTCTGCTGCAGCGCCTCCGCGAGCAAGCGCAGCTCGGTCTGGCCCGCGAGTTCGCGCTGCAGGCGATCGATCTCGAGCGCCACTCGCGCCGGCTCGGCCAGTTCGTTGCCGAGCACCAGTACCGCGACCGAGGCGTTGTTCTGGCGGCTGACGCCATCGTCCGAGAGGCCGCCTTCGCCGAAGCTGCAAAACCCGGCAAGCGGGGCTCCGTCGGCGAGGTGGACCATCTCGGCCACCTCGTGCCGGGCGTTCTCGTCGCCCATGATGCGCGGCCGCAGCGCGCAGTAGTGGCACAGCACGACCGCGGGCCGGCTGGTGCCGGCGCGCAGGAGCGCCTTGCGCAGGACTTCGCGGCCGGCTGCGAGCATTGATTCCTGGACCGGTTCCATCACGGTGAGGGCCGCGCCGGCCGGCACCGGCTGGGTCAGACGGACGCCCCCGCGCGGGGTGAAATACGCGGCGACGTTGACCGAGTATTCCCCCATCGGGTCGGCCGTGCCGAACGTCTTCCCGGTCGTCAGCGTGATGTGTTGGGTCGCCAGTTCGGCGACGCTGCTGCCGAGTTCCGCGGCGAGCCGCTCTGCCGCGGGCTGGCTGTCGAACGACAGCACCTCGCGCCCTTCGACTGCCGTGATCTTCAGTCGCGCCGCGCCCGCGCGGAACCCGTGCCCCAAGGCCATCCCGAAGCTCAGTTCGGTCTCGAAGACTGCCACCAGGAGGCTTTCCGGGGAGACCTCCTGCCCCCGCAGGACGGCATTGCCCTCCATGCGCCAGTCGTCGGCGCTGGCACCGGCGAAAACGGGGATGCGCCCGAGCGTGCGCGCTTTGAACGACTCGAGCAGCTCGAACGCCGGCGACGCGGCGTGGCGCGTATTCCCCGGCGCGAACAGCATCGCGAAGAGCCTCGATCCGCGGCGGGTGCGCGCGCGCGCCGTATCGGCGGGCGCGTCGATGACGGAACCGAGTTCTCCCGACGAGGTCGCCTCATCCAGCGCAGCCAGCCACGACCCGCCCGCCGCGCGACCGATCGCGGTCCAGACCCGCAGGTGCGGCGAGGCCAGCGCAACGACCACGACGCTGCGGCTGCGGATTCCATCGAGCAGCTCGCCAGCGGTCGTGGTGCCGAAGACCGGCACATCGCCCACGACGGCGTGAACCCCCTCCAGGACGGCATGCAGATCGTGGGCAACGGACGCATAGACCCCGACGGCGGAGAGCGCATACCGCCGGATGCCGAGCGTCGCATCGCGAGCCGCGGATCTCCCCGCCTCGAGTGAGTCCGCGCCCTCGCCGATGCCGGTTCCGACTTCGATGAGCGGGGCCGTGTCGGTGGTCATCGGGGCCGGATCCGTGTCCTCGAGAGGACCGCAAGGCCGCGGTTCGAACACAGGGCGAACGCGACGCCCAAGGCTGCGCCCGCGATCGTGTCGACCGCGACGTGCTGCCGGGTCGCCAGGGTGGAATAGGCGATCGCAACGCACCAGCCGGCGTTGAGCAGCCGTGCGTAACGGCCCAGCCCGACCACGGGCAGCCGCCAATGGAGCCAGAACGCTGAGAACACCGCGGTGGCGACGTGCAGCGAAGGGCAGGCGTTGCCCGCCGCATCGACTCCCTTGAGGAAGCCCATGCCGGGGTACCTTCCCCAGTCGATATTCGCCGGCGGCACGGCCGTGGGGTAGAAATAGAAGATCGCCAGGGCGAACAGGCACAGGGTGCCGATCCACCCGCCGTATTCGACGATTTCCCGCCGGCTGAGCATCAGCATCGGCGGCAGCGACAGGTAGAGCCAGAGCGAGAAGTAGATCGGCAGCGCGAGGGCCTCGAACGGCACGACCCGGTCGACCCAGATCACCGGCATCTCCGTGACCGGGAATACCGGGTTCTTCAGCAGATAGATATAGGCCGAGAGGAAGATGAACGTGAAGCCGAGCGTTCCGAAGCACTTGAAGAAGAAGTGCGTCCCTGCCGTCGACAGCAGGCGGCGCCACACGGGCCGCTCGTCTTCGTCACGGCTGGCCGGGGAACCGGCCCCGACACCGGCTGGGCCGGCGCGCAACCGCGGCATGCCGCCGCGCGGCGCCACTTCGCCCCGCGCACCGGATGCGGCGGCCGTGACGTCCGATCCGGCTCGATCGGTCATTGGTAACACGTTGATTCGGTGAATGAAACCGGCTCCTCGCAGCGCTCGACCCTGGGCGCTGCACAGCCGCGCCCCGGGGGCACGCATTGCCGCGCGCCGCGCCCGCCCTCGGTATCACTGGCTTTCCCTTACGTTATCATGGCCCGCCCGAGTCGATCGATCCGGGCTGCGCCTTGGTGCCTGCCGCCGGGCCTCTCGACCACGCCCTGAGCCGCCGTCGGGCGGCAATGCGACGTTCTTCCCGTTGTCATCCACCCGCTTTGATTGGCACACTCGTCACCCGCTGATGCCCCAGACCGGATCGGGCCCGCCTTGCCATGGATACGCTTGAACTGCTGAAGGACTTCATCAAACGGCGCGCCGACAACCCGCCGGAGAACCTGACACTCGACAGCCGCCTGGACCAGATCGGGGTCGACTCCCTGTGCCTGCTCGAGATGATGTTCGAAATGGAAGAGAAGTTCGGCATCCGCGTGCCCAACGACGTGCCGCAGCCCGAGACCGTCGGCCAGATGGTCGAGCTGTTCGAGAAACTCAAGCCCCCGGCCAGTCCATGAACGGCGCATCGCGGGGGCGCGTCGCGGTCACGGGCGTCGGGCTCGTCAGTCCGTTCGGCGGCGGTGCCCAGGAGTTCTTCGCCCGCATCATGCGCGGCGAATCCGCGGTCCGGCTGTACCGGCATCCGTCCGCTCCGGCATCGGCCGTGCAGCCGGCGGTCGATTGCCCGAGCTTCGATCCCGAGAAGGAGATCGGCCGCTCGATCACCGCGGTCGCCGATCGCTACAGCCAGCTCGGCATCGCGGCGGCTTTCTCCGCCTGGGAAGACGCCGGCCTGCCGCGCCGCGGCGCGGGCTCCGACGACTACGGGGTTTCCTGGGGCACCGGAGTCGGCGGCGCGCTGACCCTCGAGCGGGGCTACAGCGACTTCTACGAGCACGGCAAGGATCGGGCTTCGCCGCTCGCGGTTGCGATGGTGATGAACAATGCCGCGGCCTCGCACATCGCCATTGCGCTTGGCCTGGGCGGTGCCTGCCTGAGCTACTCGGTTGCGTGCGCGTCGTCGGCCGTCTCGATCGGCGAGGCGCTGCGCCGGATCCAGTCCGGGGAATCCAAGCTGATCGTCTCCGGTGGATCGGAGGCGCCGCTTTCGTTCTCGATCCTGCGCGCCTGGGAGGCGATGCGCGTGATCGCGACGGGCGACGAGGCGACCGCGTACCGCGCGTGCCGCCCGTTCCAGGAGGGGCGCACCGGCCTCGTGCTGGGGGAAGGCGCCGCCGCCCTGGTGCTGGAGGACTGGGAACATGCGGCCGCGCGCGGGGCGCGCATCTATTGCGAACTGGCGGGCTACGGCCAGAGCTGCGACCACACGCACCTCGTCAGGCCCGATGCGAAGGGCCAGGCACGGGCGATCGGCGCCGCGATCCGCGATGCGAAGCTCGCGCCGGCCGAGGTGGGCTACGTCAACGCGCACGGCACGGCGACCCGCGAGGGCGATCCGATCGAGATCGATGCGCTGAAGATGGTGTTCGGCGAGCACGCGGCCGGCCTGCCGGTCAGCGCCACCAAATCGATGCACGGCCACCTGCTGGGGGCGGCGGGAGCGATCGAGGCCCTGATCACGGTGCTCGCGCTGGCGCGGCAGGAGATTCCGCCGACGGCTCATTTGAACGACGTGGCGGCCGACTGTCTTGGCGTCCGGCACGTGACGTGCGAGGGGCTCACGGACACGGCCTTCCAGGCCGCCGTCAGCAATTCGTTCGCGTTCGGCGGCAGCAACGCGGTCCTGGCGTTTCGCGCGGCATCGTGACCCGGCGCGTCGCGTCATGGCTGTGCGCCGCGCTGGTCGTGCCGTGCGCGCATGCGGCGCAGCTGCCGCGCTGGGAGATCGGCGTCGGCGCGGCCGGCCTTTCGATGCCCGACTATCGCGGCTCCGACGAGCGCCGCAACTACCTGCTGCCGGTTCCTTACTTCGCCTATCGGCTCGACTGGCTGAAAGCCGACCGCAGCGGTGTGCGCGCGACGCTGTTCGACAGCGACCGCCTCGAGCTCCATCTCAGCATGGACGCGACGCCGCCCGTGCGCAGCGATCGGAATCGCGCCCGCCAGGGCATGCCGGATCTCAAGCCGATGCTCGAGTTCGGGCCCGCGCTCGACGTGCACCTGTGGCGGAGCCCGAAGGACCACGCCAGGCTCGATCTGCGCCTGCCGTTGCGGGCGACCGCGACCATCAGCGAGCGGCCGCAGGCCACTGGCTGGGTGTTCGCGCCGCGCCTGAACCTCGATCTTGCCGATGTCGGGCTGCCTGCCGGCTTGGAGCGAGGCTGGCAGCTCGGTCTGCTCACCGGGCCGATCTTCGTCGACGACCGCCAGAGCGCCTATTACTACTCGGTCGCTCCCCCGTATGCCGAGCCCGGCCGGCCGGCGTTCGACGCGCGTGGCGGCTACGCGGGGACGCAGTTCCTGGCCTCGCTGTCGCGCCGCCGCGGCAGGCTCTGGATCGGCGGCTACGCGCGCTGGGACACCTTGAAAGGGGCGCGATTCGAAGCGAGCCCCCTGGTCAGGAAGACCTCCTACGCGTCGGTGGGGTTCGCGGTGACGTGGACCATCGGCCGTTCCGATGAGATGGTCGAGACCGGCGAAGAGAATCCTGCAGAATGAGCCCGGCCGAACGGGTCCGGCCGGGATGAAGCGCCGCCTGCATCATCTGCGCTGCCTGCACGAGTACGTGGCGCTGCACGTCGGCTACGGCATGCTTGGCATCGGATGCCTGCTGTGGAGCGCGCTCGCCATGCCGCTGAGCTGGGCGCTCCCGGGCCGTCGCGGCGCGTGGCTCGGGCGCCGGGCGGCGACCCTGGGCTTTCGGGTTTACCTGGTGGCGCTGCGGGCGATCGGCGTCGCCCGATTCGACATCAAGGCGCTCGATGGGCTGCGGCAGGCGGGCGCGCTGATCATCGCGCCCAATCATCCGAGCCTGCTCGATGCGCTGATGGTGATTTCGCGCCTGCCCAACATCGTGTGCGTGCAGAAGTCGTCGCTGCTCGACAGCCCGCTCTGGGGCGCGGGCTCGCGGCTGGCCGGCTACATCCGCAACGACTGGTTCATCGGCTCGGTGAAGCTGGCGGTCGATGAGCTGCACCGCGGCAGCCAGCTGCTGCTGTTTCCGGAAGGCACGCGCTCGGGCCCGGGGACGCTGGGCGACTTCCGCGCGGGGGCCGCCTACGCCTCCTACCGCGCCGGAGTGCCGATCCAGACGGTGCTGATCGAGCAGGACTCCGAATTCCTCGGCAAGGAATGGCCTTTGCTCAAGCGGCCGGATTTCCCCGTGCACTACCGGATCCGCCTCGGCCGGCGCTTCGATCCGCCCGCCGACCCGAAGGCATTCAGCTTGGCTTTGCGCGAATACTTCGAAAGCGAGCTGCGCGGGCAGCCGCGCCGGACGTGACCGATGTCCGCTGCCGCCGGCATTGCGTCGAGGAGCCACCTCGTCCTGATTCCAAGCTACAACCCGGGCCGCAAGGTCGAGGACGTCGTGCGCGAGGCGCGCGCGCGCTGGAACCCCGTCTGGGTGGTCGTCGACGGCAGCACCGACGGCAGCGCGGGCGTGCTGACCGAAATGGCGGCAAAGGACGGCGGCTTGCGCGTGATCGTGCTCCCCGTCAACCGCGGCAAGGGCGCCGCGGTGCTGCAAGGCCTGGACGAGGCGGCTTCGCGCGGCTTCACGCACGCGCTGTGCATGGACTCGGACGGCCAGCATCCGGCTTCGATGATCCCGCAATTCATGACGCGGTCGCTGCAGGTGCCCGCGGCGATGGTGCTCGGCGTGCCCGTGTTCGACGACAGCGCGCCCGCGCTGCGGGTGAAAGGGCGCAGGATCTCGAACTGGTGGGCGAACCTGGAGACGCTCTGGACGGGGATCGGGGACTCGCTCTACGGCTTCCGCGTCTATCCGATCGCGCCGTTGCGCCGCGTGATGCACCGTCAGCGCTGGATGCGGCGCTTCGACTTCGATCCCGAGGCCGTCGTGCGGCTGTGCTGGGAAGGCGTACCCCCGGTCAACCTCCCGGCGCCGGTGCGGTATCTGCGCGCCGACGAGGGAGGCGTATCGCATTTCGACTATTGGCGCGACAATCTGCTGCTCACCTGGATGCACTTGCGCCTGATGGCCGGGTTCCTGTTGCGGCTTCCTTTCCTCCTTTCCAGGGCATTGCTTCGGCGCCTGCACTGAGGTCCCGATGATCGCGCCGACGAAGATCGCCCATGCGCCGCACGCGCCGCTGACCGAGTATTACGCGGACGAACAGGCGCGCCCCGGTTTCGTGCGCGAGATGTTCGACAGCACGGCGGAAGACTACGACCGCATGGAGCGGATCCTGGGGCTGGGTTCCGGCGCCTGGTACCGGGGACAGGCCCTGGAACGTGCCGGGCTGCGCGCCGGCATGCGGGTGCTCGACGTCGGCGCGGGCACGGGCCTGGTCGCGTGCGCCGCCGCGCGCATTGTGGGCGATCCCTGCCTGGTCACCGGCGTCGATCCGAGCCCGGGGATGATCGCCAGCGCCAGGGTGCCGCCCGGCGTGACGCTGGTGACGGGAAGCGCCGAGGCGATTCCCTTTCCCGACGCGCACTTCGACTTCCTGAGCATGGGTTACGCGCTGCGCCACATCGGCGACCTGTCGGTCGCGTTCCGCGAGTTTCATCGCGTGCTCAAGCCGGGCGGCAGGCTTTGCATGCTCGAGATCACCTGTCCCGAGAGCCGCCTGGGCCGGGCGCTGCTCAAGGTCTACATGAAGGGCATGGTGCCCGCCCTCGCGCTGGTCGTCGCGCGCCGGAAGAACACGCGCCGCCTTTGGCGCTACTACTGGGATACGATCGAAGCCTGCGTCGCGCCCGGGCAGGTCCTCGCTACGCTCGAGTCCGCGGCGTTCGGCGGCGTGCGCCGGCATATCGAATCGAAGGGCTTGAGCATTCTGGCCGAATACCAGGCCAGGAAGCCGGAGGCCTGGACGTTGAGCGGCCGGCCCTCTCGGCTTCTTCCTTAGGCGGCCCGCGTCCGACCATGTCCGGGGCGGCCATGTTGGGGCACCTGGTTCTCGAGCGGCTGTCGCTTCGCACGCAGCCGCGCGTGCCCGAGGCCTGGCCGATCATGCAGGACCCGGCGCAGAACACGGCCTACATGGAGGCCGGGCGCGGCGACGGCATCCTGAGCTACTTCCACGTCTACCATGCGCTGCAGATCGCGCCGGTGGTGTGCGCGGGCGACCGCGTGCTCGACCTTGGCTGCGGGCCCGGCAACCAGCTGGCGCGGGTCGCGCGCTTGAACCCGGGCGCGCGCTTCATCGGGATCGATGCCTCGAGCGAAATGCTGCAACGAGCCCGCGGCACGCTGGCGGGCGAGGGCGTCGGCAACGTCGAACTGGTGGACGGCGACATGACGCGGCTGTCCGCGTTCGACGACGGGTCGATGGACTGCGTGACGTGCACGATGTCCCTGCATCACCTGCCGGACGCGAGCGCACTGGCCGATACGATGCGCGCGGTGCGAAGGGTGCTCAAACCGGGCGGCGGCCTGTACCTGGTCGACTTCGGCCGCCTCAAGCGTGTTCGCACCCAGCGCTTCCTCGCCGAGGACCGGCGCGCGGACCAGACCGAGGCGTTCACGCGGGACTTCTTCCATTCGCTGCGCGCCGCGTTCAGCGTCGCCGAGCTGTCGGGCGCGGCGGCGGTCCTCGGTCCCGGCGTGGCACGCTACGCGACACCGCTCGCGCCGTTCATGGTCGTGTTCAGGAGCGCCGCGCGGCGCGAACTCGATCCGGCGGCGTCCCGGCTGATGCGTGAGGCCTACGCGCACCTGAGCGGGCCGCAGCGGAGGGATTTTCGGGTGCTCGCACGCTGGTTCCGGGTGGCGGGGCTGGGGTTGCCTTGTGAGTTGACTTGACTTCCGTCGGCCCGCACCCCTCACCCCCGGCCCCTCTCCCCTCCGGGGAGAGGGGAGCCACGAGAATTTCACCCTCTCCCGCTTGCGGGAGAGGGTCGGGGTGAGGGCGCCCGCGCGCAGCGAAACCTAAATCAAACCGCCATTCACCGAAATGATCTGCCCGGTAATGTACGAAGCATTCTCCGAGGCGAGGAAAGCCACCAGGTCGGCCACTTCCTCGGGCCTGCCGGCCCGCTTCATCGGCACCAGGCGCGCCACGGTCTCCGCGTCGAAGGCACCGGCGCTCATCTCCGAGGCGATGATGCCCGGGGCCACGGCGTTGACGGTGATCCCGCGGCTTGCCAGCTCCAGCGCGAGCGACTTGGTGGCCGCGTGCAGCGCACCCTTGGCGGCGGCGTAGTTCGTCTGACCGCGGTTGCCCACCAGCGCGGCGACGGACGAGATCGAGATGATGCGCCCCCAGCGGGTGCGGATCATCGGCAGCGACAGCGGCTGGGTGACGTTGAAGAACCCGTGCAGCGAGACGTCGATCACGCGGTGCCATTGCTCGGGGCGCATGCCCGGGAAGACCGCATCGTCGTGAATGCCGGCGTTGTTGACCAGCACCTGGATCGGCCCCGCCTGCAACAGGCCCTCGAGGGCGGCCCGCGCGGTTGCGGCGTCGGCGACGTCGAACCCGACGGCCGATGCCGAGCAGCCCTTCGCCAGCAGCTCGTCGCGCAGCGCCTCCGCGGCGTCGATGTTGCGGTGGGCATGCACGATCACGTGCATGCCGTCGGCGGCGAGCCGGCGGCTGATCGCCGCGCCGATGACGCCGCTGCCGCCAGTCACCAGAGCGCGCTTGGGCATCGCCGGCTCCGGATCAGGGCCTGCGCCGGTCCGCGCCCGCCGCGAGCATCACCCCGGCGCGCCCCGACATCAGCATCGCGTCGCCTGCGTGCAGGCTGAAGCCATAGACGACGGCCGTCGCATTGCCCGAAAGCCGCTCGGCACGAACGGTGAGGTCGCTCGCGACGTCGTCGAGGCGGGAACGGCTCCAGCGCACGTCGCGCACGCTGGTCAGGTAGCCAACTGCAGGCACATCGGCGCCGTCGCCCTGCATCAGCGCGGCATGCACCGCCATCGCCTGTGCCGCGTACTCGATGCCGGCCGCGATTCCGAGCGTGCCGGCGGTGCGCAGGGGATTGTCGGGCGCGCGGTGGCTGCCCGCCAGGCAGACGATGCCGTCCGCGCTCCACTGCGCGACCTCGCCGAGAAGGCACATGCGGCCGGCGTGGGGGATGTGGGCCGCGATCCAGGCGTGGCCAGGGTTCAAAACCGCACCTCGATTGCGAGGTTGAGCGGCTCGATGTATTCGACCACGGCGCGGCCGGCAGCGGCCTGCGCCAGCAGCTGCATCAGCGGCAGGCTCCTGGCCGTCGGAATCTGCCGGCGCAGGGCTTCGAGGCGCCCGTCGGCCATCGGCGTCGCGGGGGCGTGCGTCGGACCGATCGCAAGCACGGCCCGCGCGGCGCGCGTCCTGACCGGGTTGAGCACCATGGCAACGCCCATCGCGTCCGGAATCGGGCGCAACGTGTGCAGCGGCTCCGGATACGCGGTGTCGTAGGCGAGAAGGAGGCAGGGTTGGCCGCTGGACAGGGCTTGAGTCGCCGCTTCGAGCAGGCCCGCGCAGAACGTGGCGTCGTAGGCGCACAGCGTGCTGGAGGGCGCGACGCACGCCGTGGCGATGCTCCAGTAGCCCGAGGGCGCGTTGTGAACCGAGTTCTGGAACCGCGTCGGCGAGACGGCGCGGTCGGGCGCCGCAAGGGCCTCGAGGATGTTGTGGCAGTTGTCGCAGTCGCCGCCGGTGGAGGAGAACACCGTGCTCAGCTGCGATGCGTCGGCGCCGGCAGCACGGACCGCCTCGAACCCGATCGCCATCGACAGCTTGATCGGCTGTCCGACCCGGCGGCGCTCGGCGGGCGGCAGCGATTCGACCGGCGGCAGCCGCGTGGGCGCGGGCTCGTAGGGCGCGCGCCCGGCGAGCACCTCGCACGCGCCGGCCCAACCCGGCAGCCCGGGCCCGTACAGCCCGATGCCGTCGACGTGGACCTCCAGCGGGCTCATCGATCCGCCTTGGAAAGGACGAGGCTGCAGTTGCTGCCGCCGAAGCCGAAGGAATTGCTCAGGACATGGCGCATCGGCTGCTCGAGGTTGCGCAGCAGGTAGCGGCAGCCGAGCCGAGGGTCGACCTCGCGCGTGCCGAGGCCGCCCGGCGCAAAGTCGTGCCGCAAGGCCAGCGCGCAGATCATCGCTTCGATGCTTCCGGCCGCGCCCAGCGCGTGCCCGGTGTGGCCCTTGGTCGAGCTGCAGGGCGTGCGGCTGCCGAACACGTCGGTGACCGCCCGGTCCTCGGCGATGTCGTTGCTGGGGGTGGCGGTGCCGTGCAGGTTGACGTAGTCGATGTCGGCGGGCTGCAGCCCGGCCATCCGCAGCGCGGACTGCATCGCCATCCGCGCCCCGCGACCCTCGGGGTGCGGGGCCGACATCTGGTACGCGTCGCTCGATTCGCCGATGCCGGTCATCAGCACGTCGCCCGGCCGGGCGCGCGCGTCGCTTTCGACCAGCGCGAACGCGGCACCTTCGCCGATCGAGATGCCGTCGCGATCCGTATCGAAGGGCCGGCACGGGTTGGCAGAGACGAGCTGCAGCGAGTTGAAGCCGCACAGCGTGGTCAGGCAGAGCGTGTCGACGCCGCCGACGACGGCGGCATCGATCAGGCCGCACGCGATCATGCGCTGGGCGCAGCCGAACGCCTTGGCGCTCGACGAGCAGGCGGTCGAGATCACATAGGCGGGGCCCTGCAGGTCGAAATAGGAGCGCACGAACTCGCCGACCGAGTAGGCGTTGTGCGTATGGCGGTAGTCGTGGCCGGCGGGCAGCGCCCCGGTCGCGGGGTCGCGATGCCGGTAGGCGATCTCGGAGCTCAGGATGCCGGAGGTGCTGGTGCCGAGGAAGACGCCGACCCGGCCGGCACCGTCGCGCTCGATGACTTCGCGCACGCCCTGTGCGAATCCGTCCTGCTCCAGCGCGACCTGGGCGAGGCGGTTGTTCCGGCAGTCGAAGCGCGCCAGGTCAGCCCGCAGCGCCACGGCGTCGAGACCTTCGACTTCGCCGACATAGCTTTCGAAGGCAACCTCGCCCCAGCACTTGCGCACCAGGCCCCCGCGACCGGCACGCAGCGCGCCCAGCGTCGAGGCAAGACCGGCGCCAAGCGCGCTGGTCATCGTGAAGGTCTTCAGTCTCAGGCCGCGCACGTTCGGCAATCGGTTCCCGTTTACCGCGATTCTATCCGGCGGCCAACGGCGGGTCAGGCGACGCGCGCGATCAGCATCACGTTGGCGAACGGCGTGCCCGCGCTCATCGGCACGGATTGCACCGAGAACCCCCTGGACTCGAGCGCCCCGATCCAGTCCGTCAGGGGCCGGCACCACAGGCTGGCCAGCCGGCGTCCCCGGGCGAACGCCACGCACAGATCGCACGCCTGGCTCATCGCGAAGCGAAACCCGGCACCGGCGTCGTTGATGCGGGTCACGAGCACGCCGCCCGGACCCAGCGCCGCGCGGACTCCGTCGAGCATCCGGTCCTGTTCGGTCTGCGGGACGTAGTGGAGCGCATCCAAAATGGCGACCACGTCGCTGCCCCGGTAGTCCTGCCGGCACATGTCGCCGCCGCTCAGGCGCACCTGTGCTCCATAGACCGGTTGCAGGGCGCGATTGCCGCAATCGGCCTCGCGCGCCTTCAATTCCACGCCCCGAAAGGAAAGCCCGCGCGGCGGCTTGACGGCATCGGGCCAGCGCCCTTGCGCCGCCAGCCTTTCCGCGGCCAGGAACCAGGCGGCAAGCAGGCCGCGCCCGCATCCCAGGTCGAGCACGCGCGCGCCGTCCGGGAAAATGGCGAGCTCGATCAGCGCGGCGAACATCGGGTCGTAGCCGAGCTTGCCGCGCGCCCAGCGATAGTTGAGCGTGCCGGTTGCACGATACGGCGCGGTCGCGTGATCGAGCAGGCGTCTCTTCAGGGCAGGTTGCATGCGGCGGACAGGGTGACGGTCTTGAACCCGCGCGCCGCGAACTCGTCGAGCAGACGCGGCAGGACTTCGAGTATCACGGGCCGGCCCGCGGCGGACCGGGCAGCGTGGCCGTCGTGCAGCAGCAGGATGTCGCCCGCGGCCAGGCCTTGCGTCAGGCGCGCGAAAACGGCGTCGGGATCGCTGTTGCGGGTGTCGTAGGCGCGCCGCGTCCAGGTCGCCAGCCGCAGGCCGAGACGGTGCAGCACCGGGTCCAGGAAGGGGTTGCGCAGGCCCGCCAGCGCGCGGAAGAACCTCGGCCGCCGCCCCGTGATGGCGGTCAGCGTCGACTGCGCGCCGCCGACCTCGCTCAACCACTGGCCCGGCCCGAGGACGGAATAGCGTTTGCGGTGCGACTGGCCGTGGTTTTCGACCGCGTGGCCGGCGGCGACGATCGCGCGGCACAACTCCGGATGGCGGTTGGCGCGCTCGCCGATGCAGAAGAAACTGGCACGGGCGCCGCAGGCGGCGAGAATGGCGAGGACCTGGGGGGTGACGTCGGGATCGGGACCGTCGTCGATCGTGATCGCGACTTCGCCGCGGCGGGCGGCGGCGGCCGGCAGGCGCACGAGGTTCGGGCCCAGCAGCGTGCTGCGCGGCCACAGCCCGGCGGCGACGATCGCCGCCTGGTCGAGCAGCACGATCGTCAGCACCAGGCGCCACGATTCGAAGTGGAGCGCGAGCAGCAGCAGCCCCGCCAGGTGCACGCCGGCCGAGGCGACGATGAAGGCGGTCGGGCGCCAGGGCTTCATGTCCGGACAGCTCCGTTCGCGCACGGCGCGCTTCCCGCCAGCGGGCCGTCGTCGAGCCAGCCCTCCCACAGCGTCAGCCACACCGGCCATGCATGCTCGCCCGCGACGTAGCGGACCCGGTCGCGCGGCAGCAACTCGGCGAGCATCTTCTGGCCGCGCAGGAAGCGGTCGCCGTGGCCGGTCCCGAAGTAGACCGGCGTGGTCCATCGTCCGTCAGCCGCTTCGCGGCAGAGCCAGCGCCACCACCGGCGCTCGTCGCCCAACTCGGCCTGCGGGCTGACCGACCAGGCTCCCGTGCCGCCGGCCCTGGCGATCTCGGCCAGGATGTCGCCGGTGCCGGGATAGGGTGCGATCAGGAAGATGCCGGCAAGGTCGCCGGCATGCTCGGCGGCGTAGTGGAGCGCGTTGAATGCGCCGAGCGAGATCCCCGCCAGCCATATCTCGCGGTACGAAGCGGCCTGCGCGGGCCGCACGACGTTCTCATGCAGCGCCGCAACGACCGTGTTGCCGATCACGTGCTCATAGGTGAGGCCGGCGGCGACGAGATCGATCGGGATACGGCGGCGGCGAACGGCCGCGACGAAGCCTTGCTCGACGAAATCCGCCGGACGGGCTTCGGCCGGCGGCAGCAGCACGAGCAGCCTTTCGGCCGGCCCGGCTCCGCTGCAGGCATCAGCGACGATCTGCATCGGTTCGCGCCCGCGCGAGGATGGCGGAGAAGACCAGGGCGAGGAAGGCGCCCAGGCCGACGGTCGTGCCGATGGCCGACAGCACCGGCACCTTGGAAAGACCGAGCACGCCGAAGCTGCCCACGGTGGTGAGATTCGCGACGACCAGCGACACCTGTGTCCGGCGGCGCTCCGCCGGGCTGCCGGCGAGCGCACCGCTATCGAAGAACAGCGCGTAATTGGACCCTACCGCGACCACCAGGAGCAAGCCCACCAGATGCAGGATCGTCAGCTGGACACCTGCCAGCAGCAGGCCGGCGGTCACGCAGAGCACGGCGCAGCCGAGCGGAACCGCGACCCGCAGCGTGCGCGGCACCGAGCGCAGCGAGATCAGGAGCAGCCCGACGATGGCGAGCGAACCCAATCCCGACAGCAGCAGGGCTTCGTGCAGGTAGTTGTCGAACAGATCGGTCGCCTCGGCCAGGAGGTCGATCACCGCGACGTCCGCCAGACCGTGCGCCGCCAGCGCGGAGGCGACCCGATCGATCTCGATCGTGCCGTCGCCGGGGCCGGTTGCAGCGGCGCGCAGCGGCAGCAGCACGAGGCAGTCCCGGTCGCGCCTGACCAGGAGCGAATCCGCCAGCAAGGCCAGCGATGTCCCGTCGAGGTCCGTTCGCGCCAGAGGCGCCCGGGTTCGCGCTGCCTCGAGGTCCGAGAGAAAACCCTCGAGCCGCCCGGCCCTGATCGGCAATCCCTCGAGCGCACGCGCCAGGCGCAGGCGGGCCTGTTCGGCGTCGGGCAGCGCGGCCTGGCGGGCGCGCTGCAAAGCGCTGCTCGGCAGCACCAGCGCCGGCGAGTTGAAGCCACCGAGCGTGCCTTCGTCGGTCAGCCGTTGCAGCACCGCGCCGGTGCGCTCGGCGCCCTGCAATGCCGCCTCGGGGTCCGGGGCCGTGAACGCGGCGACGTAGCGCATGTCCTGCGAGCCCATGTCGGTTCGCAGCTCGACGTCGAGGCGCTGGTCGGCCTCGGAAACCGGGCTCAGCGCGGAGAGTTTGCGGTTCCAGATGCTG
The DNA here is from genome assembly GCA_964512305.1 of uncultured Burkholderiaceae bacterium. Lineage (GTDB taxonomy): Bacteria > Pseudomonadota > Gammaproteobacteria > Burkholderiales > Burkholderiaceae_F > CAZEIW01. Next base: position 31,134 of record CAZEIW010000071.1, read on the forward strand.
CCGGCATGCAGGGCGATCACCGCGCCGGCCGCCAGCAGCAGAGCCAGGATCGCCCAGCGCAGGCGCGCCGCGCGGCCGATGACGGCGTCCAGCGCGATCCCCGCTTGCGACAGGTCGCGCATGACGAGCCGCTGCGGAATCACGACGGGCAGCACGTAGCGGGTGACGAGCGCGGCGGCGATCAGTCCGGTGATCGAGTACAGGCCCAGTTGAGCCAGCCCCGGGAAGTCCGACCAGAGCAGCGCGGCGAATCCCGCGATCGAGGTCAGAACGCCGAGGCGGATGGTGCGCCAGAACGCGGCCGGATTCGCGCTGCCGGAGCGCTGGATGAAGAAATAGATCGAATAGTCGACGGCTTCGCCGATCAGCGTGGTGCCGAATGCGAGCGTGAGGCTGTGGACCTGGCCGAAGCCGAGGCTGACGGCGGCAATGCCGGCCAGCGCGCCGGAGACGACCGGCAGCAGGCCCAGCGCAAGCAGGGCGAACGACCGGTAGACGGCGAGCAGCAGGCAGGCGACCAGCGCGATGCTCGCTGCGGCGAGGCGGCTCACTTCGCCCTCGATCGTGCTGCGCGAGGCGACGGCGAACACGCTGGTGCCGCTGAGCACGAGGCGCGTATCGGCCCCGCGCCCTGGAATCGCCTCGAAAGTCCGCCGGATGGCGTCGATCGCCCGCGCCTGAGCATCGATGTCGGAGCCCGGCGCGCGCAGTTGCGCGAGCAGCAGCGCGCGCCGGCCGTCGCGCGATGCCCATGCGCCTTCGACGCTGCGTGGCCGGCTTTCGCGGGCGAACTGCCCGGTGACCTGGAGCGCCTCGCCGGTCGGGTCGCGCGCCAGCGTTCGCTTGAGGATGAGGCCGGCACTGCCGGCGAGCGCCTCCAGCGAGTCGGCGATCGCCTCGTGCAGCCCCTTGGCGGTGAAGCGCTCGCGCGTGACGGCGGGACTGAGCAGGTAGCGGTTGTCGAAGAAGTAGGCGAGATCGCGCTCCTGGACGCTGTCCTCGCCGTTTTGCACGCCGACGAACAGATCGCCCGCCCGCAGCCCCGCCGCGAGCGCGCGCGACAGGCGTGCGCGCTCGGGCGGGTCGCCGCCTTCGATGCCGATCATCACCAGCCGCGCGACGATGCCGTGGCGCAGCTGGTCCAGCAGCAGCTGCTGGCGCGCCGTCGGTGCGCGCGGCATGAAGGCGGACATGTCCGACGCGAAGCGCGCTTGCGCGATGACCGCCGCCGCGAGGGCGAGCGCGGCCAGCCAGGCCGCCAGCGGCAGGCGGCGCGCCGCCCGCGTCATGGGCCGGGGATCCTCGTGATCGCCATCTGGAAACGGTCGCCGTCGGCCGATTCGAAGTCGATCGCTTTCACGTCGTCGCGCAGGCCGCGGATGCGGATCCGGCTGATGACCTTGAGCATGGCCGGGCGCGTCGGGATCAGCACCAGCTGCCAGGCGTCGGCCGACCCGCTCAGGTCGAGACGGTAGCTGGCCTCCAGCGCGGTGCGGTCGCCGGCGAGCGTGCCCCGGACGCTCTCGACGAAAGCCGAGATCTCGGGGTGGTCGCTCAGGCTGATGACGACCGGACGCTTGCCGGGTTGCTCGATCGTGAGGCTGTCGCCCTGCAGCACCACCGACTCCGGCTTCGGCTTGAAGGTCAGTTTCTCCAGCCGGTCGGGCGCCGCGAACACGAGCTCGCCCGAGGACTCGACGGGCCGGTCGACGATGCCGATCGTCCGGGTCTCGACGAAGCTGGCCCGGGCGGCCTTGGTCTTCGCGAGCAGGCCCATCAGGTCGTCGATCTGCCAGCCTTCGCCCGCCGCCGGAAGGGACGCGAGCGCCACCAGCAGGCCCGCCGCGAGCCGCAGCGGAGTCTTCTCAATCACGGCGGGCCGGCCCCCAGAAATCGAAGAAGTTGAACCAGTTCATCGGCGCGGACCGGCAGTGCCGCTCGAGCGCGGCCACGTATTTCTCGAGGATCTGGCGCGCCGCGCCGTCGCGGGCGGCCGCATCCGCCGGTCGCCCCTCGGCCAGCGCTTCGAAGTGCACGTCATAGCGATTGCCGCCGCGGTACAGCCCCGCCATGAAGAAGACCGGATATCCCAGCATCGCCGCCATGCGAAACGGACCTTCCGGAAAGTTCGCCGGCGACCCGAGGAACGGCACGCTGACGTACTGCCCGGGACCGGTCGCGCGATCGGCGAGCAGCCCGATCATCGTCCCTTCCTGGAGCTTGCGGTGCAGCGTGAGCATCGCTTCCATCTGGCCGAGCACGACGATGTCAGGCGCGACCCGCGGATTGATCGCGGCCAGCGCCGAGCCGATGCGCCGCGCATTCTCCGGATACATCGCCATGCACACGTTCAGGCCGGCGTTGTGGCGGGCGAGCGTGCGCAGGATCTCGAAGCTCCCCAAGTGCGCGCCGAACAGGAGGAAGCCCTTCCCGGCGGCCTGCAGCGCGTGCAGCGGCTCGGTCCCCGCCGTCCGGGTGTCGAACAGATCGTGCCGGTCGCTCAGCAGGAAGATGCGGTCGTGGATCGTGCTGGAAAAGGCGAGCACGTGGCGGTAGAGGTCGAGCGCGGAGACGCGCCGCGGGAGCACGCGCGCGAGATACGCGCGCGAGGCCCTGCGGGCCGCGGGGACGGCCAGCACGAAGTAAAGCGCGATGCCGTACACGACGCCTCGCGTCAGCCGGCGCCCCAGCAGCAGGGACAGCCTGCACATCACGCGCAGCCAGAAGGCGCTGCCCCGCTCCTCGCGCCGCATCCATTCGGGCGTCCGTGCCGCCGCGGACCGTCCGGGCCGAGCGCTCATCGGGCTGCCTTGGTCAGGAAACGGCCGCTCGCGATCGTCCGCGTGCCGCTCAGGATCTCGAAGCGGACCGTGCCAGCGTCGACTTCGTAGGCGAGCTCGAGCGGGTCCCCGGGCTGCGCCGGACTGAGGAACTTCGCCGCCGGCAGGCCGCAAAGGCTGAGCCCGGTCGCCGTTTCGACGGCCCGCTGGGCGCGGTCGAGCAGAAGCACGCCGGGAACGATCGGGTGGCCCGGGAAATGACCCTCGAAAGCAGGATGGTCCGCCTCGACGGCGAGCGGCACGCGGGGCATCTCAGGCTCGACCGCCAAGATGCCTGGCTTTGAGGGCCGCCATGTCCCGCGCGGGAATCTTGCCGTTCCGATCGCGCGGCAACGCGTCGACGAACACGATCGGCCGCGGCAGGAAAACGGGATCCAGATGCGGGCGCAACGCCGCGAGGATCTGCGGCGCCGTCAGACCGGGTGCAACGACAAAGGCGGCCAGGCGGGTGACTTCATCGCCGCTGACGTCCTCGGGAACGCAAAAGGCGGCGTCGAGCACGCCGTGCACGCCCAGGATGATGCGGTCGAGGTATGCGAGCGAGCTGCGCTTGCCGACGATGTTGACCATGTCGGAGTTCCGGCCCAGCAGCTTGAAGCGGCCCTGACCGATCAACTCGATCGCGTCGCTGAGCGCCTGCTCGAACGCCAGGCTTGGTCCCGCGGCGGACGTGGTGCCCATGTGCTGTCGCAGCGAGATGCCGGGGTAGGTCTGCCATTCGAGCTCGGTCGCGGGCCGCCGCGTTGCGAGCTGGCCGGTCTCGGTGGAGCCGTAGATCTCCATCAGCGGCGCGCCGAACCTCGCTTCGACGTCGCGCGCCAGCTCCTGGGACAGCGGTGCCGTCGCCGAAAGCACGGCTGCGAGCGGAGGAATCTCGAGCGCGGATTCGAGCAGCTTGCGAAGATGAAAAGGCGTCGTGACAAGAAGGCGTGGCGCGGGCAGTTCCGCCAGCGCCTCGATCACGTCGGCCGGAAAGTAGGGCAGGCGCGCGCTCAATCGGCCGCCGCCCAGCACCGGGAGGAGCACGGTCGACTCCAGCCCGTACATGTGCTGGAACGGCACCGTGCCCACGACCGCGCACGGCCCGCCGGCCGCCGCCCAGAGGCGATCGGCCTCGGCGGCCGCGCCGGCATGCATCATGCCGAAGGTCTTGTCGTGCGGCTGCGGCCTGCCGGTGGTTCCGGAGGTGAAGACGCGCGCGATCCGGCGCTCGAACGGGATCCGCGGCACCGCAGTCGGGGAACCGCCGCCCGGCGCGTCGGCGGCCGGGACGCGGAAGTAGGGCAGGCGGTCGAACGGGGCCCCGGCCTGGTCTCCGAGGCACAGCAGTCCCGGGACCTCCGCCTGCAATTCGGCGATCATCTCGGGCGCGGTCGAGTTCGGCAGCAGGCTCAGCACGTCGCGCGCGATGGTTGCGAAGAAGCTCACCGTGAACCAGTAGCGGTCCCGGCACAAGTTCAGGACGTGGCCGGTCCGCGGCAGGCGCTCGGCCAGCGCGAGCACTTCGTGCAGGAACTCCGCCCGGCCGACGGGGCGTCCGCCGCGGTGCGCCAGCACCGCTTCCGGGTCGGAATCGGGGATCAGCGGCAGCGCGTCCATGAGCTTCAGCGCGCGCTCTTGCGGCGACTGAATTCCTGATACGCGCGAATCGTCTCGACGACGCTCACGTGGGGGCGATCCGGCAGGACGCGCTGGCGGACCAGGTACTCCCCGACGAACATCGCCCCGAGCAGCGGTGCCGTCAGCAGGTTGGCGAACACCGACCACAGTTCGATCGGGCCGAGGAAGAACAGCAGCACCGAAACCAGCGCGACGACCCCGAAAAAGATCGTCCAGGCGAGCGTGACCTTCCACGTGTAGCGGAAGTAGCTCGCGTCGAGCGGCGCGCTGATCACCACGCTGGCGATGCGCGAGCACAGGGCCGCGGAATGGGCGCCGGCGAGCGTGCTGCCGAATGCGATGCACAACAGGGTCATCGCGCCGGCATGCTGGACGAAATACAGCCACGCGGCATGGCTTCGGAGCTGGTCCAGGTTCAGGACGAAGAGGGCGGCGCAGGCAACGCAGGCCAGCAGTGCCAGCGCGCGCGCCCGCGAATGCCAGGCCGCCACCAGGGCGACCGCGCCGAGCGGGGTGATGCCGATGAAGATGCCGAGCAGCGGAGCCCGCTCAGACGCCGCGGTCAGGTAACCCAGTCCAAGATAGACGGCGCCGGCCGCCGAGACCAGAGCGAGGCGCAGCACCCTGCTGGCGGAAATCACTTTGTGCGATGTTCGGCAATGTAGGCGGTCAGGCTGCGCAGCGACTTGAAGATGTGGTAATTGTCCTCGCTCTCGGCCTTGAGCTGGATGCCGAATTGCTTCGACACCACCAGGGCGACTTCGAGGATGTCAATCGAGTCCAAGCCGAGTCCCTCGCCGTAGAGCGGATCCTCGGGGCGGATTTCCCCGGCGCCGACTTCGAGATTCAGCGCCGTCACGATCATTTCGGCGACCTCGCGCTCGAGGGAGGTATCCGGCGACGATGGCGCGGTTGCGTACGGATTCATCTGAAGTTATACGGAGTGTCGCGACGATCATAATCCGCCGGTGCTGGCGTCGAACCGCGGCTGCTTGCGGCAAAGACCACTCCGCAGACGGGCCCTCATTGTATTTCATGGCGTCGCGGACAATGGTGCGAACGGAGGTTGCGCGGGAAATCACGCGCGGCGCGCGCAATCGGGGCACGGTTGATCACGCTGCGCTGCACCCGCTGCCGATTTCGTCTTGTGAAACGATCAGGCCGATGAACGCGTCACAAGGCCCAAGTCGAACCGCGCACCGTACCCTGGCCCCGCCTCGGTCAGCGCCAGAAGCAGCCTCGCCCCGCCACCCTCGCGGAACAAGCGGTCCTCCTCGTTGCGGGCGCGCCGGCCAGCGCGCTGACGATAGGCGGGGTGATCGAGCACGCGGTCGGTGATCGAATCCGCGAAGTAGAACTGAGACGTGAACTCGGGGCCGCGCGCGGAATCGCGATCGGCACGTACCTTGACGTGGAGGTGAACCGCGCGGTCCCGGTACCAGCCCGGATAGATCGTGTTGAAGCGGACGACCCCGCTTGCATCCGTCACCTGGAAGCCGCGCAGATACCGGCTTCCGATCGACGAGTAGCGCCAGTCTTTGGTATCCGAATAGGTGCCCTGGGCGTCGCAGTGCCACAAGTCGACGGTCGCGCCTGCCAGAGGCCGGCACCCGGAGCCGTCGATCGACGCGACGCGGATTTCCAGTGCCAGCGGCACGCCCTCCTTGATCGCGCCCGTGGACGGATCCGAGCGCAGGTCGGAACGGTTCAGGTGCTCGTCGACGAAGTACGGCCCTTCGGTCTGCTCCGGGGTCGGGACGCAGGCATGCGACCCGGAAAGCAGCGCGACCTGCCGGGCGCTGGAGCGCCATGCGAACGCTGCGACGCCGGCAGCGCCGAGCGCGCCGAGCAGGTGCCGCCGCCCCCGCGTCGGGACGCGCGCGCTTGCGGCTGCCTTCACGGGCTCGAGAACGTGCTCTTGCCCCGGACACCCGGGACGGCGTTGAACGCGCGCATGACGTCGGAGTTTTCGAGCGGGGCGAGGTCGACGTGCAGGTCGAGCGACATCGACACCGGGGCGTCCTCGAGCTGCGCCCTGTCGGGCTTCGGCGTCGCGGCCAGCGCCTGCTGCCATGCGTCCTTGACGACGTGCACGACGTCGAGTCGCGCGTGGCGGATGTTCGTCCCGGTCGGCGGGTCGGCGCGCATCGCGAACTGAGGGCCGGGCCGCACCTGCAGGTCTCCGCTGGCAGCGCGGTATTCGACGAAGACGGTCCCGCCGGCGCCGAGATTGAGGAGGTCCGAGGGCAGAAGGTCGAAGGCGCGCTGCTCGGCGATGCGGCGCAGCGTGCCCGCGTACCCGAGCGTGTAGGCGCCGACGTGCCGGTCGCTGTCGAGCCCCGCGGCCCGGAACAGGTCGCCGGCGTCCTTGTAGCTTTGCTCGCCCGTCTCGCCCAGCCCGACCAGCGCGCCGAACTCCATCAGCGCGGCGTTGTTCCCCTTCTTGGCCGCGGCCGCGAAGTAGCTGGCCGCCTTGGTGTGATCGGTCTTCACGCAGGTACCGCGGTCGAGAAGGCGGCCGGCCCAGTAGAGCGACTCGGCGTCGCCGGCATTGATGCCCTTGTTCAGCGCATCGACCGAATCGGCGCAATCGCGGCGCCCGAGCGCTTCGACCGCCTGCTTTGCATACGCCCCGGTCTGCGAGAGGGCCGGGTTCGACCAGAGCGCGCAGGCGAGCACCAGCACAGTGGCCGCAAGCGTCGTCGATTCGTTTGCGTGTTTTCGAGCCATCGGTTCGATTCCCGCGGGCAGCGCACGGCGCGCGCGCGGATTGTCGCCGAAGATCGCCCGGGAGGGAATCTGGGAGCATCGCAACCCGCCGTATCCTATGGGGAAGTGCACACATGGGAAGCGTCTGGCGCGAACGTGCTGGCCGGGGAGGCGGGCGGGTCGATGGCCGTGGCAGCGGCTCAAACGTGGCGGGTCGAGGTCGGCGCGGGAGAAGCGACGTCGGCGGTGTTCGAGCCCGCGCTCGACAAGCCTTCCGGCGCGCTCTTCGTGTGCGCCCACGGCGCCGGCGGGCACATGGACGACACGGGCGTGCGCGCGGTCGGCGATCAGCTGCGCGGCAGGGGCCTGCACGTCGTACGGTTCAATTTCGTGTACCGCGAGAAGAAGTCCAAGGTCCCGGATCCGATGCCGCGCCTGCAGCAATGCTTCGCCGCCGTCGCCGGGCACGCCCGCGATGCGGTGAGGCCGGATATCCTGATTCTCGGCGGGCGCTCGATGGGCGGGCGAGTCGCATCGATGCTCGCCGCCGATGTGCGGCCGGATGCGCGGCCGAATGCACGGCCCTGCGACGGCCTGCTGCTGCTCGCCTATCCCTTGCACCCTGCGGGCCAGCCGGAGAAGCTTCGCAGCGCGCATCTCGAGCGCATCGGGGTCCCGGTGCTCTGCTTCAACGGCACGCGCGACGCGCTTTGCCGGCGCGACCTGATGGAGCAGGCGATCGGGCGGCTGCCCCGATGGACGATGCACTGGCTCGAGGGCGCCGACCACGGATTCCACGTGCTGAAGTCGTCGGGGCGCACGGATCCCGAGGTCCTCGCAGAGGTCGGCGACGCGTACCTCGCGTGGCATGCCGGAGCGCTGCGGCGCTGACCGCCGGCCGCGAGCACGATGGCACCGCGACGCCCCGCCTCGGCCTCTGCCGCAGCCGACCCGCTCGCCGACTCGCTTGCCGACTACGCGACCAAGCGCTCGTTCGAAGCGACGCCGGAGCCGGGTCCGCTACCGGTCGCCGGGCGCACGGGGCCGCTGCTGTTCGTCGTCCAGCAACACGCCGCGCGCAAGCTGCACTTCGACTTCCGTCTCGAGCTGGGCGGGGTGCTCAAGTCCTGGGCCGTGCCCAAGGGCCTGGAGATCCAGCCCGGAGAGCCCCATCTCGCGGTGCCGACCGAAGACCACCCGCTCGCGTACGGCTCCTTCGAGGGCGTGATTCCCCAGGGTCAGTACGGCGCCGGCACCGTGATCGTCTGGGACTGCGGGCTCTACTCGCCGGACGAGGGCGCGCAGTACGCGTTCGACGACCGCGAAAGCGCGCAGCAGCGCGTGCGTGCCGAGCTGGCGGCGGGCAAGTTGAGCATCTTCCTGCTCGGCGCGAAGCTCAAGGGCTCCTACGCGCTCGTGCGCACGAAGGACAAGTCCTGGCTGCTGCTGAAGCACCGCGACCGGCAGCCGTTGCGTCCGGCGGGCGCGGCCGAGGCCGGCCGGTCGGTGCTCACGCCGTACGCGGTGGCCAACGTTTCCAACCTCGTGGCCGCGGAGCGGCTGACCTTCGAGCGCCTGATTCCGAACGGACCGGCCGAACCCCTGCCCGGGAAGCTTGCGCCGATGCTCGCCGCCTCGGCCGAGGCGCCGTTCAGCCACCGCGACTGGATGTTCGAGCCGAAGCTCGATGGCTATCGCGTCCTCGCGTACGTGACCTCAGACGGCACCCGGCTTCGCTCCCGCAACGGGCTCGACCTGAGCGCGACCTTCCCGGGCATCGTCGAAGACCTCGGCCGGCAGCTGGTGCGGCCGATGCTCCTCGACGGCGAGCTGGTCGCGTTTCGGGACGGACGCCCGTCGTTCGGCGCGCTCCAGGACCGCGCGCAGTGCAAAGCGCCCGCCGAGGTGGCTGCCGCGGAGCGGGCCGCACCGTGCGTGTTCTTCTGCTTCGATCTGCTGCACGCGCTGGGGATCAATGTGCGCCACGCGCCCTACACCGACCGCCGGCGCTACCTGGAACAGTGCCTGCTGCCCACGCCGCGGATCCAGCTCGTCCATGCCGAGGCCGACGGCGAGGCGCTGTACCGGGCGGCGATCGGATCGGGTTTCGAAGGCATGATCGGCAAGCGCAGGGCGAGTCCGTATCAACCCGGCCGGCGCTCCGACGCCTGGCTGAAGGTCAAGCATGTCCAGTCGGCGGAGTTCGTGATCGGCGGTTACACCGAGGGCAAAGGATCGCGCCGCGATCAGCTCGGCGCGGTCGTGCTCGGCGCCTGGGACGGCGATCGCCTGACGCCGGTCGGCAACGTCGGCAGCGGCATCGACGGGACCGCGATGGCCGCGCTGCTGAGGGCGCTGGCGCCGCGCAGGACGGACGCGATGCCGTTCTCGTCGACACCGGAGGCGCTGAGCAGGATGTTCTGGACGCGGCCCGAGCTCGTCGCCGAGGTGCAGTTCGCGGGCTGGACCGACGACGGGCTGCTTCGGGCACCCGTCTTCCTGCGTCTGCGCAACGATGTCGATCCGAAATCCATTCGCGCACAGTCGCCGGCCGGTGGAGGCGCGGCGGCTGCCGGCGGCCAGCCGGGCGCGGCGGTCGAGTCGGTCCTGCAGCAGCTCGCCGGCAAGGCAGCGGGCCTGACGCTCACGATCGGCGGCCAGCGCCTCAAACTCACCCATCTCGACAAGGTGCTATGGCCGCAAGACGGCGAATCCGGCGCGCTCACCAAGCGCGACCTGCTGCAGTACCTGGCCGTCGCGTCGCCGTTCATGCTGCGGCACCTCGAGAATCGGCCGCTCACGGTGATCCGGATGCCGGATGGCATTCACGGCGAGACCTTCTTCCAGAAGAACTGGGATCGAGCGACGCTGCCGCCCTTCGTGCGCACGCTCGAGATCGTCGACGACGAGGGCGACATCAAGACCTCCCTGCTGTGCAACAACGTCGAGACGCTGCTGTGGCTGGGGCAGCTGGGCGCGCTCGAGCTGCACGTCCCGCACGCGAGCGTACGCGACGCGGATCTCGCAGGCGGCGAGGTGCCGAGGCTCTCCGAGCACGAGGTGTTCGACCACCCCGACTACGTCGTGTTCGATCTCGACCCCTACATCTACTCCGGCGCCGAAGGCAAGGGCGAGGAGCCCGAGTACAACCCGCGCGCGTTCGCGAAGGCGCGCGAGGTCGCCTTCCACCTGCGCGAGCTGCTTGCCGCGATGTCGCTGCAGGCTTTCGTGAAGACGACCGGGAAGACGGGGCTCCACATCTTCGTTCCGATCGAGCGCACGATTACGGCCGACCAAGCGCGCGAGGTGTGCCGGCTGGTCGGCGTTCACCTGCTCAAGCAGCACCCGAAGGACATCACGATGGACTGGGCGGTCGAGAAGCGCACCGGGCGCATCTTCTTCGACCACAACATGAACGGCCGCGGGCGCACCTTGAACGCCGCCTACTCGCCCCGGCGGGTGGCCGGCGCCTGCGTCGCCACGCCGCTTACCTGGGACGAGCTGGGACGGGTCGGGCCCGACGCGTTCCGCCTCTCGACGATGGCCGATCGATTGCGCGACAATGGCGACCCTTGGCAGGGGATTCTCAGCGCTCGCCACGACCTGACCCGGGTGTTCGATCTGCCCGGCTAGGGCACCCGCCGGCACCTGCGGGTGCGCGGGTCACCACAACGTGAGAAGGGAGATCGCGATGGCTGCCCGATCGATCGCTTCGCTGACCGTCACCTTCGGTCTCGTGTCCGTGCCGGTGAAGCTCTTCTCCGCCACGCAGGCCTCGGCCGGCGTTTCCTTCAACATGCTGCACGCCGCGTGCGGCTCGCGCCTGAAGCAGCAGTACTTGTGCGCGAAGGAAGGCGTCGTGGTCGAGCGCGCCGACGTGGTCAAGGGCTACGAGTTCGCCAAGGATCAGTATGTGGTCTTCACGCCCGAGGAGCTCAAAGCGCTCGAGGAGAAGGGCAGCCAGTCGGTCGAGATCGTGGCCTTCATTCCGCTCGCCTCGGTCGACCCGATCTACTACGACAAGGCCTACTACCTCGCGCCCGACAAGGGAGGCGCGCGGCCGTACGCATTGCTCGGGGCCGCGATGCGGGAGATGGGGCGCTGCGCGCTGGCGCGCTGGGCGTGGAAGGGCAAGCAGTACATGGTCCAGATCCGTCCGCAGGAGGACGGCCTGATCCTGCAGCAGCTGCTTTATGCCGACGAGGTGAGGGTGCTCGCGGACCTCGAGATCGAGAAGGCTGAAGTCAAGCCGGCCGAGCTCGCGCTCGCCAAGCAGCTGATCGAGGCCAGCGCCACCGACGAGTACGACGCCAGGTCGTACGTCGACGAGGTGAAGAAGCGCATCGAAGCCGCGGTGCAGCAGAAGATCGAGGGCAAGGAAGTGACGATCGCCGCCGAAGCCGACAGCGGCGGCGCGCAGGTGATCGACCTCATGGAAGCGCTGCGCGCAAGCCTGAGCAAGACGGCGCCGGCGGCGGCTGTTGCCGCGCCGAAGCCGGCTGCCGCGCCGGCCGCTTCGAAGCCCGTGCCCGTACCGGCCGTCTCCGAGGCCGCGAAGGCCGACCGCAAGCCGCCCAAGCGCGTCGCGACCGCGGAGGCGGAAGCGCCGGCCCCGCGCGCCCGGCAGAAGAGGGCTTCCTAGGGACGCCGGGCCGGGAGGGGCGCCGATCGATCGTCTCCGATGACAAGGTACACGATCCGAGACATCGAACGATTGCTCGGCCTGTCACGCTCGGTAGTGCAAGGATTCGTCGACGCCGGATTCGTGTCCCCGACACGCGGCGAACGCAACGAGCTGCGGTTTTCCTTCCAGGACCTGATCCTGCTGAAGACCGCGCAGGGGTTGAGCGCGGTCAGGATTCCGACGCGCAGGATCAAGCAGTCGCTGGCGCGCCTGCGCACCGAGCTTCCGCCGTCTCTTCCGCTGTCTGGAATCCGCATCGCCGCGCTCGGCGGCCGCATTGTCGTGCAGCAGGGCTCGTCGCAGTGGCAGGCGGATTCGGGCCAGTACGTGCTCGACCTCGAAGCCCCGCCGGCGCCGGCCGAGGCGGAGTCGCTGCCGGCGCAGGCACCGCCGGCGGATACCGCAGCGCATTGGATCGAGCGCGCGAGCGAGCTCGAGGCGTTCGATCCCGAAGCGGCGGAGGAGGCGTATCGGAAGGCGATCGCCTGCGACGGCGGGTCGCTCGCCGCCTACGTGAACCTGGGCTGCCTGCTGCAGGCGCGCGGCCGGCCCGCGCCCGCGGCGCAGGTCTACCGCGACGCGATCGGGCGCTTTCCCGACGAGCCGCTGCTGCACTTCAACCTGGGCACGGCGCTGGAGGATCTCGGCCGGCCAGACGACGCGGTACCGGCCTACGAGCGCGCGATCGCGCTCGACGGCGGGTTCGCGGACGCGCATTACAACCTCGCGAAGGTCCACGAGGCGCGCGGCCGCGCGCAGGATGCGATCCGGCACCTGGCGAGCTATCGGCGGCTGATGCGGGACTGATCACTCCGGTCCCAACGTATCTTGTCGAAGTCCCGCAGCAGACCTCCGAGTGGCATGCGGCCCGCGCATTTCCCCAGAGCCCCGTCGAACTCGACGCTCAGATGCCACGCTTCGCCGCTGCGCTCGATCTCGACCGACGCGAAGCCGTCTCCGCAGTTGGGGAAGTGCGTCTTGATGTCGCAT
>CAZEIW010000072.1:0-2673 GCA_964512305.1 uncultured Burkholderiaceae bacterium
GGGCTCGGTCGGCGAGCCCATCAACCCCGAGGCCTGGATGTGGTACTCGACCCACATCGGAGGGGGCCGCTGCCCCGTCGTCGACACCTGGTGGCAGACCGAGACCGGCGCCATCCTCATCGCGCCGCTTCCCGGGGCGACCGCCACCAAGCCCGGCTCGTGCACACAGCCGCTGCCGGGCATCGACGCCGACATCGTCAACGATCACGGCGAGTCGGTGAAGCGGCCGGACGCGGGCGGCTATCTCGTGATCCGCAAGCCCTGGCCGTCGATGCTGCGCACCATCTGGCGCAACAATCCGCGCTACGTCGAGGGCTACTGGGCCAGGTTCCACAGCCACTACTACGTGGCCGGCGACAGCGCCCACCGCGACAAGGACGGCTACTTCTGGATCATGGGCCGCATCGACGACGTGCTCAAAGTATCGGGACACCGTCTCGGCACCATGGAGATCGAGTCGGCGCTGGTCGCGAATCCGCGCGTCGCCGAGGCGGCCGTGGTCGGCAAGCCGCACGAGATCAAGGGCGAGTCGGTATTCGCCTACGTGGTGCTGCGCGGCCCGCGTCCCACGGGGGACACGAGCGCACTCACCCGGGAGCTGCGCGACTGGGTGGGCGAGCAGCTCGGTCCCATCGCCAAGCCCGACGACATCCGCTTCGCCGACAATCTTCCCAAGACGCGCTCGGGCAAGATCATGCGCCGGCTGCTGCGCGCGGTAGCGAACGGCGAGGAAGTCACGCAGGACGTTTCGACGCTCGAGAATCCGGCGATCCTGGATCAGCTGCGGGGCACGCCCTCGAAGCCCAAGGCTGCCGCTGCGAAGCCTAAGCCGGCCGCGAAGCCCAAGGCCACGGCGAAGAAGCCCGGCAAGGTGAGGCCGCGCCGGGCCGCGAAGGCGCCTGAGGCGAAACGACGCCCCGCGCCCAAGCGCAAGGCGGCGAAGGCACGCAAAACGCCGAAACGCGCCGCGCGCAAGCGCACGGCGCCGCGGCGCAAGCGCTAAGCCGTCCCGCGGGTCGCATCGAGCCCGAGCACGACGAGCCGCTGCTCGAGCCGCTCGCCCATGGTGCGCGGCTGATCGAGCCCCATGCGCTTGAGCGCGGCCGCGTGCCGTGGCGCGGGGCTGCCCCTGGCCGCGGCTGCCGCGACAGTGGCCAGCTTTCCCGCGGGCGTGCCGGTACGGCCGTCGAGAAATCTGAGCGCCCGCGCCAGCGCGATCTCCTCGGCGGTGAGGTCGGTGCCGAAGGGGTATTCGCTGAAGAATCCCTGCCGGCGGTGCCCGGCCAGGGCGCGGGTGAGGCGTTCCGGGGTGTTGTCGCGGTAGCCGTCAGGGATGCGGTAGTCGGCGCGGATCTTGCCGTTGGCCTTCGCCTGCGCCAGCAGCTCCTCCTGGAAGCGCGAGTCGGCGACATTCAGCAGCGCCATGATGATCTCCTCGTCGGTGCGGCCGCGCAGGTCGGCAATGCCGTACTCGGTGACGACGATGTCGCGCAGGTGGCGCGGGATCGTCTCGTGACCGTACCTCCAGACGATGTTGGACGCGGTGCGGCCGTGGCGCGTGCGAGTCGCACGCACGCACAGGATCGAGCGCGCGTCCGGCAGGGCGTGCGCCATGGCCACGAAGTTGTATTGCCCGCCGACGCCCGAGACCACCTGGCCGCTCTCGAGCGCATCCGACACCGCCGCCCCGAGCAGCGTCACCAGCATGGTCGTGTTGACGAAGCGCCCCGCCCGGCGCTGCAGGATGCGCAGCTCCTGGTCCGGGCCGTAGAGCTGGTTGAGGAAGGCGACCCCGCACATGTCGAGCTGCACACGGTCGCTTTCCGGCAGGTCGCGCAGCGCCGCGTAGAAGCCGCGCGGACCCATGAAGAAGCCGGCGTGCAGCACCACGCCGTTGCGCAGCTCGCGCCCGAGGCACTGCCCGGCGATGGCCGCGCGGCAGGCTGCATCGGCGAGGTCCGCTACGATCCACTCGCCGCCCCTCACCCGCATGCGCCCGTCCTCGAACTCCACCTCCTCGCGGAATACCCCATGGTGTCTGAGGTCGTCGAACTCGGCCTCGCGGAGGCGCGGACCGACTCCGGCGCTCACCAGCCGCTCGAGAATCCCCGCGCCGAAGCGCTCGCTTATGGCCCCGGTTGCCAGCAGCCGCTCGAGCGGCAGCGAGTCGTAGACGCGGCGGCGCAGGATGCCGGCACGGTAGAGCTCGAGCAGCTGATCGACGAACATCTCCGTGGAGGCGAACAGCCCGCTGCCGAAGGGCTCGAGGCCGCCTTCGTCGCGGATCAGCCGCCCGGCATCCCCCATGCCGAGCGCGCCGAGCGCGCTCACCCAGGCCGCGTTCTGCTGATGCCGCAGCAGCAGCGTGTACGCCAGCGAGTCGCCGAGCTCGCCGATGCCGATCTGCAGCGTGCCGCCGTCGCGCACCAGGCTGCTCACGTACATGCCGATCGCGTGGTCGGCGGTGCCGATCGGCGGATTGGGCGGACAGAACAGATCGAAGTCGTAGCGCGGGTCGTCTAGAAGTAAGTCGAAGCGCTCCGGCTCGACCTGCGCGTGCCCGGTCATGAAGGGCATCTGGGAATGGATCTCCCCGATCAGCACGATGTCGCGCCCGGCCGCGCGCGCGGCCGCAATCGCCGGCAGCAGGTCGGTGGTCACGTCGGGATTGGA
>CAZEIW010000073.1:0-5838 GCA_964512305.1 uncultured Burkholderiaceae bacterium
GGCGCCGCCGTACTGCTGCTGCTCTTCGTCGGCATCCACAACGCCTGGGACGCCGTCGCCTATCACGTGCTCGTCGGCAGGCCGAATTCGAAGAGCGATCCGTCCTGAGGCGGGCGATTGGCCCGCCCGGCCGCGACGAAGCGACGCTACAAGACGACCGAGATGTTCCACGGCACGAATTCCTGCTGGCCGTAGCCGTGCAATTCGCTCTTGGACTTCCTGCCTGACGCGCAGTCGAGCATCATGCGGAAGAAGCGCTCGCCGAGTCCCTGGGTCGTGTCGGTGCCGTCGATGATGCCGCCGCAGTTGATGTCGATGTCCTCTTCCTGCCGGTTCCACAGGGCCGTGTTGGTCGCGAGCTTCAGCGACGGCGACGGTGCGCAACCGTAGGCGGAGCCGCGTCCGGTGGTAAAGCAGATCATGTTGGCGCCGCCGGCGACCTGCCCGGTGGCCGAGACCGGGTCGTAGCCCGGCGTGTCCATGAACACCAGACCCTTCGCGGTCACCGGCTGCGCGTACTCGTACACCTCGACCATGTTGGTGGTGCCGCCCTTGGTCACGCCGCCAAGCGATTTCTCCAGCACCGTGGTCAAGCCGCCGGCCTTGTTGCCGGCCGACGGGTTGTTGTTCATTTCCGCATGGTTGCGGGCGCAGAAGTCCTCCCACCAGCGGAAGCGCCGGATCAGCTTTTCGCCGACTTCGCGCGACGCCGCACGACGCGTCAGGAGGTGTTCGGCGCCGTAGATCTCGGGAGTCTCCGACAGGATCGCCGTACCGCCGTGGCGCACCAGGAGGTCCACCGCGGCGCCGAGCGCAGGGTTCGCGGTGATCCCGGAGTACCCGTCGGACCCCCCGCATTGCAGTCCGACGACGAGATGGCTCGCGGGCACGGACTCGCGCATGACCTGATTGGCCTGGGGCAGCATCTCCTCGATCAGCGCGACACCGTGCGCGACCGTCTTCGCCGTTCCACCGGTGCCCTGGATCGTGAACGTTCGCAGTTGCGCGTGCTCGCTCAGGCCGCGTGCATGCAGGATGCCGCCGATCTGGTTGGTCTCGCAGCCCAGGCCGACAATCAAAACTCCCGCGAAGTTGGGGTGGATTGCGTAGCCGGCCAGCGTGCGGCGCAGGACGGCCAGGCCCTCGCCTTCCGGGTCGATCCCACAGCCGAAACTCTGCGTCAGCGCGACGACGCCATCGACGTTGGGGTAACCGGCGAGCGCTTCGGGATGAACGTCGCGGCGGAAATGGTCGGCGATCGCACGCGCCGCGGTGGCCGAGCAGTTCACGCTGGTCAGGATGCCGATGTAATTGCGCGTCGCCACGCGCCCGTCGGGGCGCACGATGCCCATGAACGTCGCCGGCTCCGGGACGTACTCGGTCGGCTTCGCATCGGCGCAAAAGGCGTAGTCGCGCTCGAATTCAGCCATCTTCAGGTTGTGGATGTGCACGTGCTGGCCGGGCTCGATATCCCGGCTCGCGACGCCGATGATCTGGTTGTAGCGGCGCACCGGGGCGCCGGCGCCGATGCGCCGCGTTGCGACCTTGTGCCCGGGAGGAATCATTCCCGTGACGATCAGGCTCTCCTCGACGATGCGCAGGCCGCCCATCAGCTGATGGCGCGCGATGACGACGTCGTCCTCGGGGTGCAGGCGGATCACCGGGCAAGGCGCGCCGCGGCCCTCCGGTACCCGCGCCGCCTCCGGGGACCGCTCTTCATGCGCGTGCATCGCGACCGCCTCCTTGTCTTCAAGCTCCGCGCCATATTGCCATAGCCATTCGGCCGCCCTTTTGCGGCCGCCCGAGCGCCGCAGGACGCATCGGTGGCCGAGTCGCAGAGACCCACCGAGCCGAATGGACTTTGCCCGCGAAGGGCGGGTTCGGTTACACCCGTAACCGGGTTTGCTGCGCGCGAAAGCGCGCTGAAAGGCCACCGCGATCTAATGGTGCCGCGATCGGACGAGGATGACTGAACGCCTTGAAGCGCGAGCGCGTTGCGCTCGATGGGCCACTAAGATGATGGACGCTCGAATCACCGCTGCCATGGACACGACCCCTTCAGGCGTCCGGCCCCACGTGCTGGTGGTGGACGACGACTTGTCGATCCGCCAGCTGGCCGCCGACTACTTCGCCGAGAACGACCTGCGAGTGACGGCGGTGGCGACCGGGGTCGAGATGAAGAAGGTTCTCGCCGACACGGCGATCGACCTCGTCGTCCTGGACCTGCGGCTTGCCGGCGAGGATGGGTTGCACCTCGCCCGGGAGCTTCGCGAGCAGTCGAACGTGCCGATCATCATGGTCACGGGCAGGAAGGAGGAGGCGGACCGTGTGATGGGCCTGGAGCTGGGGGCGGACGACTATGTGACCAAGCCCTTCAGCCCGCGCGAACTGCTGGCCCGGGTTCGGGCCCTGCTTCGCCGCAGCCGGGTTTCCAGCGAGACGCCTTCGATGCGCGACGACAAGCTGCGTGCCTACCGGTTTCTCGGGTGGGAGCTGAATCTGCGCACCCGCCGGCTGACGGCGCCCGACGGGCAGCGAATCGAGCTCTCCAACGGCGAGTTCAACCTGTTGCAGGCATTCTGCGCGGCGCCCGCCCGGGTGCTCTCGCGCGAGCAGCTGCTCGACCTTTCGCGGCTGCACGGCGCCGAAGTGTTCGATCGCTCGATCGATGTGCAGATCCTGAGGCTGCGCCGCAAGATCGAGCCGAATCCGTCGCAGCCGCAAGTCATCGTGACCGAGCGCGGCGCGGGCTATCGCTTCGACGCCACGGTCGAGGTGCTCCGCTAGCGCGCCGGCCGCCGCCGCCGCCACTGCCGCCGCCATGAGCATGCTTCGCATCGTCGTCGTCGAGGAGGATCGGCTGATGCGCCAACTTCTCGTCGAGTGGCTCGAAGGCGCGGGCTACGAGGTTCGCGCATTCTCGAGCGGGGCCGACGTCGCGGGCGCCGCGCCGGACCTCGTGATCGTCGATGTCTACATGCCCCGCCAGGGCGGTGCCGCGAGGCTCGCCGGGCTTCGGGCCAGGTGGCCCGAAACGCCGCTGGTCGCGACGTCTGCTCAAGTCTGCCGTCCGGGACACCTGGCTTCCCCGGAAGCGGCGCGCGAACTCGGGGCGAGGCGGCTGATCGCGAAGCCCTATGCGCGCGACACGCTGCTTGCGGCCGTGCGCGAAGCGACCCTGAAGACCGCGCCGGGATGAGCGCAAGCGCGCCCAACGCGGCATCCCGATCGGCCGATGCCGCCGCGATGGAGTCGGCGCGTGCGAGGCGGCTGCGCCTCAGGATCATCACCGTGGGCGTGGCGGCCCTTGTCGCGCTCACCGCCGTGCCGGCCTACGACACGTGGCGCGCCTATCGGCGAACGCTCGACGAGACGAATCTCGAGCTGGCGAATCTCGCGATCGCGCTCGCCGACAAAGCCGAGAGCAGCCTGCAGTCGGTGGACCTTCTGCTGAACGATACCGCAGAGTGGTACGGCACCGTGGGCGCGGCAGGCCCTTCGGCGATCGACCAGGCACTGGCGCGGCGCGCGGCGCGCGTCGCGTCAGTGCGGCTGGCGATCACGGATGCCCGGGGCAGGATCCTCTTCCGTTCGCCGGGCGCCGTTCCGGCTCTCAGCGACGTTTCAGACCGGGCCTTCTTCACCCACCAGCGCGACCTGGGGCCGGGCGGCGTCGCCTGGAGCGAGCCACTGATCACGCGGATGCAGCATCGCCCCGCCGTTCTGTTGTCCCGCCGCCTCGACAACCGGGATGGTAGCTTCCGGGGCGTCGTGTTCGCGATGGTCGAGCTGGATCACTTCCAGCAGCTGTATCGCGCGATCAAACTGGACGACGGCAGCGCGATCGTCCTGCTCCGCGACGATGGCATGCTGCTCATGCGTGAGCCGCCACTCCCCGTCGATGCAGTCGGGCGCCTGCTTCCGGAGCTCGCGCAGCCCGACCCCTCGGGAAACGGTGTCGTCACCGGACTCGACAAGCTGCCGCGACTGATCGGGACCTCGCCGGTATCGCACTTTCCGATGGTCGTCGCCGTCACGCGCGACAGGGCCGCCGCCCTGCACGACTGGCGGCAGATCGCGACCGGCGTGGGAATCACCGGGTCGGTGCTGCTGGCGCTCGGCGTGCTCGCGATCTTCAGTCTGGTTCGCCAGGTGCGCCGCATCGAGCTCTCGGAGGGCGCGCTGCGGGCGAGCGAGGAGCGTTACGCGCTCGTGCTGAAAGGAACGAACGAAGGTCATTGGGACTGGAGCCTGACCGGAGGAGCCTCCTTCGTCTCGCCGAAGAACAAGGAGCTGCTCGGGAAGAGTGCCGACACGCCGGTCACCACGCTCCACGACTGGATCTCGCAGTTGGACGTGCATCCGGAGGACCGGCCGCGCCTGACTGCGGCAATCGACGCCCACTTCGCCGGCCGCACCGAGCGCTACGAGATCGAATATCGCGTGCGCCATCCCGACGGCCAATGGCACTGGCTGCACCTGCGCGGTCGATGCCTGCGCGATGCCTCCGGGCGCCCGGTGCGGTTCGTCGGCTCGACCACCGATATCACCGAGCGCAAGAATGCCGAAGCGGAAAGGGAGCGGCTGGAGCGCCAGTTGCGTCATGCCCAGAAGCTCGAGTCGATGGGGACGCTGGCCGGCGGCATCGCCCACGACTTCAACAACATTCTCGGCGCAATTGTCGGTTACGGCGAGCTCGCGCAGGCGAAGGCCGCGCCGGGCACCGCCGAGCGACAGTACCTCGACAACGTGATGCACGCCGCCGAGCGGGCGAAACGGCTGGTCGAACAGATCCTGACATTCAGCCGCAGCGGCCTTGCCGAGCGCGTCGCGGTCGACGTCCAGGCAGTCGTCGCGGAGACGCTCGAGCTGTTCGCGGCGTCGCTGCCGCAGGCCATCCTTCTGAAGAGGGATCTCCATGGCGGCGGAGGCGCGGTCGTCGGCGATCCCACCCAGCTGCACCAGGTCGTGATGAACCTGTGCACGAACGCGATGCATGCGATGCCCGAGGGCGGCGTGCTCGCGGTCGCGCTGGAGCGGGAGCGCCTCGCCGGCCAGCTGCGGCTTTCGCACGGGTCGTTGGCGGCTGGCGACTATCTGCGCCTCGTGGTCAGCGACGCCGGGACCGGCATCCCCCTGGCGCTGGTCGACCGGATCTTCGATCCGTTCTTCACGACCAAGGGGGTCGGACGGGGCACCGGGCTCGGGTTGTCGCTGGTCCACGCGATCGTGTCGGACCTCGACGGCGCCATCGACGTGACGACGGCGGAGGGCCGCGGCACCACCTTCGCGATCTGGCTCCCGATACGGGCAGAGGCGTCGCCGCCCGAGCGCGCCGCCGCGCGCGACGCCGTCCCTGCCGGCTCCGGCCAGACGGTCATGGTCGTCGACGACGAGCCTGCCCTGGTGGCGCTCGCCGAGGAGACGCTCGCCGAACTGGGCTACGAACCGGTTGGTTTCAAGTCGAGCGTGGAAGCGCTGGACGCGTTTCGCACGTCACCCGAGCGGTTCGACGCCGTGATCACGGACGAGACGATGCCCGAGCTCACCGGCACGGAGCTCGCACGGGACCTTCGGAAGCTCAGACCCGACATCCCGATCGTCCTGATGAGCGGTTACGCCGGCACGCAACTCGTGAACCGCGCCGCGAAGCTGGGCGTGACCGAGATCATGCGCAAACCCCTGGTACGCCGCGAGATTGCCGAGAGCCTCGAGCGCGCGCTGGCCCGCTAATGCTTCCTGCATAAATAATGTCCTATTTTAGGCGAAAAGAAAGGGCACAGTGCCGGACGAAGGATTCGAGTAGGGCGTGATCGGAACGGATGGTCTGGGTGGCGA
>CAZEIW010000074.1:0-6193 GCA_964512305.1 uncultured Burkholderiaceae bacterium
TCGACGATGCGGGCCATCGACGTCCCCGCGACGGTGACAATCGGGCTGCCGGCCCGCAGCGCATCGAACGTGACGGCGCTCATCTTGTCGGCGTACTCGGCCCGCTCGTAGGGCTGCAGGCACACCGAGCCCTCGAACAGACGCGCGTACTGCGCGGCGTCCAGGGTCTGCGACAGCAGCGTCAGCGGCGGGTACTGCAGCGACCGCAGGCGCGCCAGATCTGCTCGCGTGCGATCGTCGAACCGCCCGTAGTGGTCGCCCGACACCTGCACCTCGATCGGGACGCTCGAGCCGGCTCGCGCCAGGTATTCGACGAGGTCGACGACGTGCGTGAACCCTTTGTCGGCGCGCGCCGCGCCCGCGAACAGCAGGCAGCGGAACGCGCCACCGGCACCAGTGCCGCCCGCAGCGCCACCGCCCGCATCACCGCCGTCTGTACCGCCCCCCGCCCGCTCGGCCGCCAGCACCGGCAGCACGCGCTCGACCTGCGCGAATCCAGCCTCGCGCAGCCGCCCGACGATCTGCTCCGAGGTGCCGAACAGCGTCAGGTGCGGCTGGCGCTGCGCCAGCCGCCGGAGGGCGGCGGCGCGCCGGGGTGAAATCCGCAGCTTGTGGAAATACAGGAACACGCGCCGCGGCGGGATGGTTCCAGGGGCGGCGAACTCGAGCGCGCGCAGGTCGAACCAGGTCGCCGTCGGCACCAGCACGATCGCGCCGGCGCGCCGCAGCCGTCGGTACAGCCACCACGCTTGCGGCTTGCGCCAGCGGCGCGCGAAGTGGCGCACGAGCGCGACGTCGCGCCCCAGCGCGGGAAGCTCGGCGCCACGATCGGCCCACAGGCGGAACGACAGGTCCGGCGCCGCCGCATGCAGACTGGCGAACAGCGCGCCGCAGTGGCCGGCCTCGCTCGCCAGCGTCGGCTCGACGACGTCGATAGTCGCCGCCGGTGGAGCGTGCGTTGGGTCGGAGGCGCGCATCGAGTCGCTCATCGGATCGGCTAGACTCACCGGATGAATCCGGCCATCGAACCGTTCGACGAGCCCGTCGGGCAGCCTCCGGCCGCAACGACGAGCGCGGCGACGACCGCGGCGACCTCGCCTGCCGGCCCGCGCGTCAACGACCTGGTCGATGCCGTTTTCGTGATCTCGGTGCGTTCTTTCGAGGACCGGGTCGAGCACATGCGTGCGGAGATGGCGCGGTTCGGGATCACGTTCGAGTGGGTGTTCGATTTCGACCCGGATGCTATCCCAGCCGAGCTGCTGGCGCGCGTATTCGCGCCGAGCGACCTGCGGCTGCCGCACAAGTCGCTGGTGCTCAAGCATGTCGCGACCTGGCGCGCCTGCTTCGAGCGCGGTTACCGGCGCGTGCTGGTGTTCGAGGACGACGTCGTGCTCGGGCCGGACTTCCCGCAGGTGCTGGCGCAGGCGATGCGCGAGACCGAGAGCCTCGATACGCCCTACCTGGTGTACCTGGGCTGCGGCGACAACCGCTATGCGCCCGGCGCCGCGACCTCGCCCAGCATGCTGCTGCCCGGGGGGCCGCTGTCGGCCGCCGACGCGATCGTGTTCGATCGCGAGGCCGCGCGCCGGCGGCTGCGATGGCTCGACCAGAACCGCGTCACGCGCCCCGCCGACTGGCTGATGCGCGAGATCGATGCCGAGTGCGGCGTGCTCCACTACTGGCTGCGCGAGCCGGTGGTCGAGCAGGGCAGCATGAACGGCCGCTTTGCCAGCTCGCTCGACGCCAAGCGCCGGGTGCGTGGGCGATGGTATGCGTGGCTGCGCTATCGCTGGGACCGCTGGCGCCACCGCACGCTCGGCGGGCGCACCATCCATGTCCAGGGGCGCTAACCGGTGGCGTTGACGGCACCGCCCGCCGCCGGCGCACGCGCGGCCGGCGGCACGGTGCAGCTCGACGCGGTGCGCGTGCTGTTCATCGTCGGAGCGATCGGCAGTTTCACCTCGCCGCCGCTCGCCAACATCGCGCTGGGACTCGCGCTGCTGGGCCTGTGCGCGCAGCCTTCCGAGTGGTGGCGCATCGCCCGCGCCGCGCGCCAGCCGCTTGGCATGGGCGCGCTGGCGCTGCTGCTGGTGATGGCGGCCGCGATGCTGTGGGCCGACGCCGACTGGCGGCACCGCTTCGGCGCGTGGTGGAACTGGCGCGTGCTGGTCTGGCTTGTGCTCGCCTCGGCAGTGTTCGACGAGGCCCGCTGGAAGGAGCGCTTCTGCCTCGCGATCGTGGGCTTCCTTTCGGTCGCGGCCGTGGTCTCGTTCGTGGTGCGCCTGCTGCCGGTGCCGCCGATCCTGCTCGACGACCCGGGCGTCATACTGCGCAATCACGTCACGCAGGGCATGGCGTTCGCCGCCGGGACGCTGCTGGCGGTTGCGCTCGCGTTCGCGCGACCGTACACGGCCTGGACGCGGCGCCTGCTGCTGGCCGCCGCCGCGGCGTTCGTGGCCAACCTGCTTCTGATCAGCGGCGGGCGCAGCGGGCACGTCGCGCTGCTCGTGTGCGCGGCCGCCGGCGCCCTCATGTTGCTGCAGGGGCGGCGGCGCTGGCTCGCCGCGCTGATGGTACCGGTGGTGGCGGGCTTGCTGGCGTCGTCGGCGCTCGTGCGCGAGCGCTTCGAGATGGCGTACAGGGAACTCGGCACGGTGGCGACCTCGCCGCAGGAAACGTCGATCGGCCTGCGCCTCGTGATCTGGAGCACGACCGCGGACCTGATCCGGCAGCGGCCGTTGCTCGGCTACGGCGTCGGCGGCTTCGCGCCCGCGTACGCGCGCCTGGTGCACGAGCGCTACAGCGACTGGCACGCGGCCGAGGCGACCGACACGCACAACCAGTACCTGCACCTGATGGTCGAGGCCGGCCTGCCGGGGCTGGCGGCGTTCATCGCCTTCGTCGTGGGTGCCCTGCGCCAGACGTCATCACAGCCGTATCGCGGCTGCGGCCTCGCACTGCTCGCGGCCTGGCTCGCGACCAGCCTCTTCAACTCCCACTTCCAGACCTTCAACGAAGGTCACATGATCGCGCTGCTGCTGGGCGCGCTGCTCGGGTTCGAAGGCGGCGGGCCGGTACGGGGTTCCGCCAACGCCGCCGACACCGCGGCGGCGACCTCGGCATAGGCGGGCCACCCCCCGCCCGCGCCGCGCACCAGCGTGACGTTGCCGCCCCATGGGCGTGTCTTGTCCGGATCGGTGACGCCGAAGACGCTGATCAGGCGCGCGCCGACCGCGGCTGCCAGGTGTCCCGGCCCGCTGTCGTTGGCGACCACGAGGCGGCTGTCCGCCAGCAGCGCGGCGAAGGTCGCGACGTCGGTCGGCGGCAGCAGCGTCGCGCCGGGCGCCGCCGCCTGCACGGCCTCGCGCTCGCCGGGGCCCGGGCAGGCGATCACGCGCTGCCCGCGCCCGATCAGCTCGCCGCACAGGCGCGCGAATCCGTCCCAGGCCTTGACGCGGCCGCGGTGCAGTCCGACCGCGACCGGGCACAACATCAGGTAGGGCGGGTGCAAGCCGGCCGCCTCCAGCGCGGCGCGCGCCCGCGCCAGCGCGGCCGGCGCGACGCGCAGCGCCAGGCGCGCCGGCGGCGGAGAGGTCGAGCCCGCCAGTTCGCTCGCCAGATGGTGGTAGTACTCGACCGTGTGCATGCCGTCGGCCCAGGCCCGCGGCACCGCGAGCGCACGCGACAGCAGCCACGAGCGGCCGTCGGTCGCGTAGCCCGCCGGCCGCAGCCCGGCGAGGCGGAATTCGAGCGCCGACGAGAACGAATTGGTCAGCAGCAGCGCGCCGGTGCCCTCCGACTCGTGGCGCAGCCGGCGTAGCGCAGCAACGCGTGCCGGGCGCGCCGGCGGCAGCCCGGCCGTGCGCCACGGATAGGCCGCGAACAGGTCCGGCGCCCAAGAGCGCCCGGCAAGCGTCAGCGCGCAGCCGCGCGCCGCGAGCAGATCGAGCGCGGGCACCGCCATGCAGGCGTCGCCAAGATGGTTCGGAAGCCGGACGATCAGGTTGTTCATCGAGCATGCGCCGGGAGAGCCGTCGCCGGGCCTTGCGGCACCCGCGTCGCTCGCCCAAACCAGGTCCTTCGTCGTTCTGTCGCCGCCCGCGGGGCAGCCGCGGCGTCTCGCGGGCCGCCGGCGTCGATCGCCTAAACTAGCGTTCCGGCGCGCCGGCAGCCCCGCGCCGGGGCGCGACCGCCTCGGGCACCGGCAGCATTCTATCGATCGCACCGTGACCCAAATCGCCTCGCGCCTGTCCCGTTACGCCGACCCGAGCCTGCGGCGCGTCGCCGGGCTCGTGCTGGAGTACCGCGGGGTGCTCGCGCTGGCGGTGCTCGCGATGGTGATCGACGCCAGCTGCCAGGGGATCATCGCGCGCCTGACCGCGCTGCTGCTCGGGCGCGGCGTCCTCGAAGGCGACCCGTCGATCGGCATCTGGCTGCCGTTCGCGTTCGTCGGCGTGTTCCTCGTGCGCGGCGTGGCGAACTACGCCAGTTCGTACCTGGTGAGCGGTGTGTCGCAGCGCGTCCTGGTCGAGCTGCGGCGGCGCATGTTCGAGCGCCTGCTGCGCTGGCCGCAGACGACGCTCGAGAACACGCCGTCAGGCATCGTGATCTCGAAGTTCATCAACGAGGCCAGCAACGCCCTGAACCTCGCCGCCGAGGTGCTCACGACCCTGGTGCGGGAGTCGCTGACGACCGTTGCCCTGCTCGGGCTGCTGCTGTACGACAACTGGCGGCTGACGCTGCTCACGATCGTGGTCGGCCCGACGATCGCGATCGCGCTGCGCGCATTCGGGCGGCGGCTGCGGCGCCTGAACGTCGAGAGCCAGGCGATGCTGGGCGAGATGACGCGCGCCGTGCAGGAGGGGCACGAGGCGAGCCGCGTGATCAAGGTCTACGACGGCCTGGGTTACGAGCGCGAGCGCTTCGACCGCATCAACCTGAAGCTGCGCCGCTTCGCGATGAAGATGCAGGTCGCGTGGTCGGCGGCGACGCCGGCCACGCAGGTGATCGCCGCGGTCGGGCTGGCGGTCGTGATCGGCATCGCGATGTGGCAGGCGCGCCACGGGCTGCTGACCTCGAGCCAGTTCATCGAGTTCCTGACGGCGGCGCTGATGATCCTGCAGCCGCTGCGCCACATCGCATCGGTCAACAGTCCGATCGCGCGCATGTCGGCCGCCTCCGACAGCGTGTTCCGGATGATCGATTCGGCCGCCGAATCGGAGACCGGCACGCGCGAGATCGAGCGCGCCGAGGGCGCGATCGAGCTGCGCCGGGTCGGCTTCCGTTACCCGGATGCCGCCGCCGCGGCGCTCGAGGACGTCAGCCTCGCCGTGAAGCCGGGCGAGACCATCGCGCTGGTCGGCCCCTCCGGCGCCGGCAAGACGACGCTGATCAACCTGATCCCGCGCTTCATCCGGCCCACGCACGGCGAGATCTTCATCGACGGCATCGCGATCGGCGACCTGACGCTGGCGAGCCTGCGCCGGCAGATCGCGCTGGTGTCGCAGGACGTCGTGCTGTTCGACGACTCGATCCGCGCCAACATCGCCTACGGCGGCTGCCGCGACGCGACCGAGGCGCAGGTGCGCGCGGCGGCGCAGGCCGCCTTCCTGCTGCCGCTGATCGAATCGCTGCCCGACGGCTTCGAGACCCGCATCGGCGAGAACGCGGTCAAGCTGTCGGGCGGGCAGCGCCAGCGCCTGTCGATCGCGCGCGCGCTGCTCAAGGACGCGCCGATCCTGCTGCTCGACGAGGCGACCTCCGCGCTCGATTCCGAGTCGGAGCGCTTCATCCAGATGTCGCTCGAGCGCCTGATGAGCGGCCGCACCACGTTCGTCGTCGCGCACCGCCTGTCGACGATCGAGCGTGCCGATCGCATCGTGGTGCTCGACCGCGGGCGGGTGGCGGAGGTCGGCGCCCACGCGGATCTGCTCGCGCAGGGCGGGTTGTATGCGAGCCTGTACCGGATTCAGTTCGCCGGCGGCGCAAGGGAGTACGCAGCCTGAAACTCCCCTCTCCCGCGCAGCGGGAGAAGGGCGAACCTGAAACTCCCCTCTCCCGCGCAGCGGGAGAGGGGTGGGGGTGAGGGTGGACACCGGAGCCCCAGCGGGGGGCGGCCCCCCCCCCCCCCCCCCCCCCGGGGGGGGGGGGGGGGGGGTGGGGGGGGGGGGGGGTTTGTGAACCCCGCCCCCCC
>CAZEIW010000075.1:0-7564 GCA_964512305.1 uncultured Burkholderiaceae bacterium
CTTCTCGCGCTCGGCCCGGCGCTTCTCGTTGTCTTCGCGCTCGCGGGCCCGGCTCTGCGCATAGCTGCGCGCCTGCCCCTGCTTTTCCTCGAAGCGCTGCCGGCTCTCGGCTTCGCGCTGCGCCTGGTCGTGCGCGCGCTCGGCCTCTTCCCGCGAGTGCTGCTGCTGGCGTTGGTCGAAGCGCGCGCGCGCATTCGCCTCCTCGGCCTTCTGCCGCACCGCGTCCTCCTGGCGCGCAGTCGCGTCGTCGCGGCGATGTTGCGCGGCCTCTTCCGCGGCACGCTCGCGCTCGGCACGCCGGGCATCCTCGGCCGCCCGGCGGCGCTCGCGCTCCGCGCGCTGCGCCGCCTCCTCGGCGGCGTCCAGGTGGCGCTGCAGATCGTGCGCTTCCAGCGTGAGGCGCTGCGTTTCGCGCTGGCCGAGCAACTGCACGCGCCGCGCGTTCTCCAGACAGTGATTGACGAAGAACACGTGCAGGCAGCGCGCGCGTTCGGCCGCGTAGTCGGCATCGAGCCGGCGATCGGCTTCGCCCGCGAGCGCCAGCGCGCGCTCGGCCTGCTCGCGCGTCGTGATCGATCCGGGCGGAAACTGCCGCGACAGCGGCTCGGTGACCTGCGCGCCCGCGCCTGCCGCCAGCAGCGCCGACAGGGCGCCGGCAGCCAGCCGGGCCGGCACGGAATGCGCGGCCGGCGGCATCGGCATGGTCGCGGCGGAGCGGATCCTCACGCCCGACTATAACGCCGGCGCCTGCCGGCGGCGTGGCGCGGCGCCATACTCGCGCGACTGCATTTCGATCAGCCGCGACGCGGTGCGCTCGAATTCCTGCGCCAGCGCGCCGCTCGTGTAAAGCTCCTGCGGCGGCACCGCGGCAGACAGGATCAGGTTGACGCGGTGGTCGTACAGGATGTCGACCAGCCACGTGAAGCGCCGCGCCTCGGACGCCTGCCCCGCCGACATGCGCGGCACGTTCGACAGCACGACGGTGTGGAATTGGGAGGCGATCACGAGGTAGTCGTTGTGCGAGCGCGGTCCGCCGCACAGCACCTCGAAATCGAACCAGACCACGCCGCCCGCGCGCCGGCGGGCGAGGATCTGGCGGGCTTCGATGCGCAGGATCGGATCCTCGTCGCCGACCTCGGCGATGCACTCGAAGGCCGCCTGCAACCGCCGCTCGGCCTCGGGGCCTGGCCCGATCACGTAGGCATCGATGCGCTCGAGCGCGCGCGTCCGGTAGTCGACGCCGCCGTCGACCTCGACGACGTCCAAGCTCTCCTGCAGCAGCTCGATGGCCGGCAGCATGCGATCGCGGTGCAGCCCGTCGGCGTAGAGCCGCTCGGGCGGCACGTTCGACGTCATCACGAAGCCGACACGGATGTCGAACAGGCGCCTCAGCAGCCGGTACAGGATCATCGCGTCGGCGATGTCGGACACGTGGAACTCGTCGAAGCAGATCAGGCGGTGGCGGCGGGCGATCCGGTAGCCGACCTCGTCGAGCGGGTCCACGGTGCCCCTGACGAGGTCGAGCTCATGATGCACGCCGCGCATGAACTCGTGGAAGTGGACGCGCGTCTTGCGCACGACCGGAACCGCCGCGTAGAAGCAGTCCATCAGGAAGCTCTTGCCGCGCCCGACGCCTCCCCAGAGGTAGACGCCGCGCGGGATCGGCGGCCGCACCAGCAGCTTGGTCACCGCGTTGGAGCGGCGCGCCTTGTATGCGATCCAGTCCTGAGCCAGCTGCTCGAGGCGGTTGGCGGCCGCGAGCTGCGCGGGGTCGGCGGCATAGCCGCGCGCGGCCAGCGCGCTTTCGAAGGTAGAAAGGACACTCGCAAGCGGCGGCGCCTCGGCGGCGGACAGGGGCACTAGATGTTCAGCGAGCGCCGGTCGACCGCCAGCGCCGCCTCCCGGGTCACCTCCGACAGCGACGGGTGGGCATGACAGATACGGGCGATGTCCTCGGACGAGGCGCGGAACGACATGGCGACCACGGCTTCGGAGATCAGCTCCGACACCATCGGACCGACCATGTGCACGCCGAGGATCTCGTCGGTCGCGGCGTCGGCGATGAACTTGACCAGGCCGGTCGTGTCCCCGAGCGCGCGAGCACGGCCGTTGGCCATGAACGGAAAGCTCCCGGCACGGTAGGCACGCCCCGATTCGCGCACCTGGCGCTCCGTCAGCCCGACCCAGGCGATCTCGGGCGCGGTGTAGACGACGAATGGAATCGTGTTGAAATCGACGTGACCGTGCTGGCCGGCGATCCTCTCCGCCACCGCAACGCCCTCCTCCTCGGCCTTGTGCGCGAGCATCGGCCCACGCACGACATCGCCGATCGCCCACACCTGGGGCACGTTGGTGCGACAGTCGGCATCCACCTTCACGAAGCCGCGCTCGTCGAGCTCCAGGCCGATCGCCTGCGGGCCAAGGCCCTCGGTGTTCGGCACCCGGCCGATCGAGACGATGAGGCGTTCGCAGGCCAGGGTCCTGGCCGCGCCGCCGCTGTCGCGGTACCGGACGACCAGCCCGTCGCCATCGGGCGCCACCGAGTCGACCTGCACCCCGAGCTGGATCTTCAACCCCTGCCTGGTGAGGGCCTTGAACGCCTCCTTCGCGATCTGCTCGTCGGCCACGCCAAGAAACTCGGGCAGCACTTCGAGCAGCGTCACTTCCGAGCCCAGGCGCCGCCAGACCGAGCCCATCTCGAGGCCGATCACGCCTGCGCCGATCACGCCCAGCCGCGCGGGCACGGGATCGATCGCCAGCGCGCCGTCGTTCGAAAGGACCAGCCGCTCGTCGAACGCGACCCCGGGCAGCGGACGCGGGTTCGAGCCGGTGGCCACGATCACGTGACGGGCGCTCAGCAGCGGCTCGACGCCTGAGACGCGGACCTGCGTGCCGGCCCCGCCGCGCCCCGCAAACGACGCCAGGCCGTGGAAGAACCCGATCTTGTTCTTCTTGAACAGGTACAGGATGCCGTCGTTGTTCTGCTTGACGATCGAGTCCTTGCGCTTCAGCATCCGCGCCAGGTCGAGGTCGAGCTTGCCGATCTTGATCCCGTGGTCGCCGAACGCGTGGCGCGCGTGCTCCAGGTTCTCCGACGACTGCAGCAGCGCCTTCGACGGAATGCAGCCGACGTTGGTGCAGGTGCCGCCCGGCGCCGGCCCGCCCTCCTTGTTGCGCCAGGCGTCGATGCAGGCCACGCTCAGCCCGAGCTGGGCGGCGCGGATCGCGGCGACGTAGCCGCCGGGACCGGCGCCGATCACGATGAGGTCGAAGTCCGTCTGCATCGCGTCATACCTCGAGCAGCAGACGCGACGGATCCTCCAGCGCCTCCTTGATCGCCACCAGCGCGAGCACCGCCTCGCGGCCGTCGATGATCCGGTGGTCGTACGACATCGCCAGGTAGTTGACCGGCCGGATCACGATCTGCCCGTTCTCCACCACCGGCCGGTCGCGCGTGGCGTGCACCCCCAGGATCGCCGATTGCGGCGGATTGATGATCGGCGTCGACAGCATCGAACCGAACACGCCGCCGTTGGAGATCGAGAAGGTGCCGCCGGTGAGCTCGTCGATCGACAGCTTGCCGTCGGCGGCCCGCTTGCCGAAGTCCGCGATCTTCTTCTCGATCGCGGCGAAGGACTGCAGGTCGGCGTCGCGCAGGATCGGCACGACCAGGCCGCGCGGCGACCCGACCGCGATCCCGATGTCGAAGTAGCCGTGGTAGACGATGTCGGTGCCGTCGACCGAGGCGTTGACCACCGGGTATTTCTTGAGCGCCGCGACCGCGGCCTTGACGAAGAAGGACATGAAGCCGAGCTTGACGCCGTGCTCCTTCTCGAACCGGTCCTTGTACCGGTTGCGCAGCTCCATCACGGGCTGCATGTTGACTTCGTTGAACGTGGTGAGGATCGCGGCGGTCGACTGCGACTGCACGAGGCGCTCGGCGATGCGCTGCCGCAGGCGCGACATCGGCACGCGCTGTTCCGGCCGGTCCGCCAGCACGCTGAGGTCGATCGGCGCCTTCACCTCCGGAAGCGCGGGCGCGCGCGTCTCGGCCGTGGGTGGCGCGGGCGGGCGCGGCGCCGTCGCCGGCCGGATCCCGGCCTCGACGGCGTGGATCACGTCGCCCTTGGTGATGCGTCCGTCGCGCCCGCTGCCCGGGACATCGGCGGGCGACAGGCCCGTATCGGCGAGGAGCTTCGCCGCCGCCGGCATCGCGACCGCGGCCTTGGCGGGCGCCGCCGGCGCGGCGGACGCTCGCGCCGATGCCGCGGGCTCAGGCGCTTTCACCGCCACGGCGGCGGCTGCCGCCGCGGGTGCGGCGGCCACACCCTTGGCCTCGGAATCGATGGTGGCGATCAGCTGTCCCGCCACGACGGTGCCGCCGTCGGGGACGACGATCTGCGCCAGGCTGCCCGCCGACGGCGCCGGCACTTCGAGCACGACCTTGTCGGTTTCGACCTCGACCAGCACTTCATCGATCGCGACCGCCTGACCGGCCTTCTTCTTCCATTGCAGAAGCGTCGCTTCCGAAACCGACTCCGACAGCTGCGGGACCTTCACTTCGACGATTGCCATTCTTCTTCCTGAGATCTACCGCTCACAACGCGCCCACGACAGGAGGCTTGTCCGCCATAGCGGCCCACCAGGCCGCGACGGCGGAGTCACTTGTTGAGGACCAACCCCTTGATCTTCGCGAAGGCCGCGTCGACCAGCGCCTTCTGCTGCTCGTTGTGCTTGGCGTAGTACCCGACCGCCGGCGACGCCGACGCCGGACGGCCGGCATAGGCGAGCTTCTGTCCGTCGGACAGGTTCTCGAGCAGGTGGTGCTGGACGTAGAACCACGCGCCCTGGTTCTGCGGCTCGTCCTGGCACCAGACGAACTCGGTCGCATTCGGCATCCGCTTGAGCTCCGTCGCAAGCGCCTTGTGCGGGAAGGGATAGAGCTGCTCCATCCGGATGATCGCGACCTCGTCGCCCTTGCGGTCCTCGCGTGCGGCGACGAGATCGAAGTAGACCTTGCCCGAGCAGCCGATCACGCGCTTGACCTTTTGCGGCTCGGTGATGCTCGCGTCGGCGATCACGGTCTCGAACTCGCCGCGCGCGAACCCGCCCAGCGGCGAGGCCGCGTCGCGGTGGCGCAGCAGCGACTTCGGCGTCAGGATCACGAGCGGCTTGCGGAACAGGCGGATCATCTGCCGCCGCAGGAGATGGAAGATCTGCGCCGCGCTGGTCGGCTGCGCGACCTGCATGTTGTTGTCGGCCGCGAGCTGCAGGAAGCGCTCGGGGCGCGCCGAGGAGTGCTCCGGCCCCTGCCCTTCGTAGCCGTGCGGCAGCATCAGCACCAGCCCCGACTGCCGCCCCCATTTGACCTCGCCGGACGACATGAACTGGTCGATCACGACCTGGGCGCCGTTGACGAAGTCGCCGAACTGCGCCTCCCAGATCACGAGCGCGTTGGGCTCCGCGCTCGAGTAGCCGTATTCGAAGGCGAGCACCGCCTCCTCGGACAGCACCGAGTCGATCACCGTGAACGGCGCCTGCTTGTCCGACACGTTCTGCAGCGGGATGTAGGTGCCCTCGTCCCAGCGCTCGCGGTTCTGGTCGTGCAGCACGGCGTGCCGGTGCGAGAACGTGCCCCGGCACGAGTCCTGCCCGGTGATCCGCACCGGGTAGCCGCTCGCGACCAGCGACGCGTAAGCCAGGTGCTCGGCCATGCCCCAGTCGACCGGCGACCTGCCCTCGACCATCGCGCGCCGGTCCGACACGACCTTTTCGACCAGCGGGTGCAGCTTGAAGTTGGCCGGAATGGTGGTGATGCGCTCGCCCAGGCGCTTGAGCTCCGCCATCGGCACGGCGGTGTCGGCGTGGTCGGTCCACTTGCGGTTCAGGAACGGCTGCCAGTCGACCGCGTACTTGCTCTTGAAGTTGGTGAGCACGGGATCGAGGGTCTGGCGGCCCTCGTCGAGCGCCTGCCGGTACTGGCGCACCATCGCGTCGGTTTCCTCGAGCGGCAGCGTGCCCTGCGTGGCAAGCTTCTCCGCGTACAGCCTGCGCGTGCCCGGGTGGCTGCCGATCTTCTTGTACATCAGCGGCTGCGTGACCGCCGGCGTGTCCTGCTCGTTGTGCCCCAGGCGCCGGAAGCAGACGATGTCGAGCACGACATCCATCTTGAATTCCTTGCGGAAGTCCATCACGATCTGCGTCGCCAGCACCACCGCCTCGGGATCGTCGCCGTTGACGTGCAGGACCGGCGCCTCGATCATCTTGACCACGTCGGAGCAGTACAGCGAAGAGCGCGTGTCGCGCGGATCGGACGTCGTGAAGCCGATCTGGTTGTTGATGACGATGTGGACCGTGCCGCCGGTCCCGTAGCCACGCGTCTGCGCGAGCGTCAGCGTCTCCATCACGACGCCCTGGCCGGCGAACGCGGCGTCGCCGTGCACCAGCACCGGCAGCACCTTGCTGCCGTGGTCGCCGCGCCGCTCCTGGCGCGCGCGCACCGAGCCTTCGACCACCGCGTTGACGATCTCCAGGTGCGAGGGGTTGAACGCCAGCGACAGATGCACCGGCCCGCCCGGCGTCGACACGTCGCTCGAGAAACCCAGGTGGTACTTGACGTCGCCGGCCGGCAGGTCGATCGCCGCCTTGCCCTCGAACTCGGCGAAGAGGTCCTTCGGCATCTTGCCGAGCGTATTGACCAGCACGTTCAGGCGCCCGCGGTGCGCCATGCCGATCACGATCTCCTCGATCCCCTCCTCGCCGGCGTGCTGGATCAGCTCGTCCATCGCGGGGATGAAGCTCTCGCCGCCCTCGAGCGAGAAGCGCTTCTGGCCGACGTACTTGGTGTGGAGGTAGCGCTCCAGCCCCTCTGCCGCGGTCAGGCGGTCCAGGATGTGCCGCTTCTTGTCGGCCGTGAAGATCGGGGTCGAGCGGATCGATTCGAGGCGCTGCTGCAGCCAGCGCTTCTGCGCCGGATCCGCGATGTACATGAACTCGGCGCCGATCGTGCCGCAATAGGTCTGGCGCAGCGCCTTGATGATCTCGCGCAGCGTCATCTGTTCCTGGCCGAAATACGTGTTCGAGGCCGAGAACTCGATGTCCATGTCGGCTTCGGTCAGGTCGTAGAACGCGGGCTCCAGCTCGGGGATCTGCGGCCGCTCGGTGCGCTTGAGCGGGTCGAGCTCGGCCCAGCGGCTGCCGAGGAAGCGATACGCGGCGATGATCGACTGGACGTGGACCTGCTTGCGGGCGACCGACAGGTCGGTCGGCGCCACCGACGGACGCAGCGTCCCTGCCTTGGCGCGCAGCGCGAACGACTCGACGATCGGGGCGTGCGCCACGTCCGGCGTGGACGACTTGCCGTCGGCCGCCGGAACCAGCTGCATCTGGTCGAAGTAGGCGCGCCAGCGCTCGGGAACCGACCCCGGATTGTCGAGGTAGCGCTCGTACAGCTCTTCGACGTAGGGCGCATTGCCGCCGAACAGGTACGAATTGACCTGGAACTGCCGCATCATCGCGTCGGCCCTTTCAAACGAGTTTCTCGTCAGAATCCGTCGGGGCCCCG
>CAZEIW010000076.1:0-5559 GCA_964512305.1 uncultured Burkholderiaceae bacterium
ATGCCGGTGTTGAACGCAACGCCGTTGGCGCTGCCGAAACCTGGGGCCGAGAAATTCGCGCCCTCGGTGCGGCTCTCCTGATCGCCATGGAGGGCGCCGGCATCGATCTCCACCGTGGGTAGCGACAGGGCGCGTGCCTGCTTGCGCTTGGCCTGGCCGGCCATCCGCCCCGCCTGCGCGGCGGCAAAGGCCGGATCGTGCTCGCGCGCCGACTGCCAGGCCTGCAGCAGATCGACCGCGTGCGCGCTCGGGGCCGTGATGACCGCAGCCAGAAGGAGCAGCGGCGACAACGTCGCCGACGCGGAGCGCCGCCGCAACGTCCGGGGCAACAGCCTCATGCCGTCCCCTGCCGCCCCTGGACCAGATTCGAGTCCAGCCAGCGCATCAGCTGGCCTGCGGGCATCGCACCGGACACTCGTGCCACCTCGCGTCCGCGATCGAACAGGACGAGCGTCGGGATGCCGCGGATCCCATATTGCCCCGCGGTCGCCTGGCAGGCGTCGGTGTCGATCTTCACGAAGCGCACAAGCGGCCGCTGTGCCGCCGCCTGCGCGAACGCCGGCGCCATCGCGCGGCAGGGCGCGCACCACTCGGCCCAGAAGTCGATCAGCACCGGCTGCTCGGTCGTCGCGAGGAAGCGGGGCAGCGAGTCGTCGTTCAACGCCACCGGCTTCGCTCCCTGCAGCGGCTGTCCGCACTTGCCGCACACCGCCTCGGCCAGCCGCTCTTCCTGCACGCAGTTGGTCGCCCCGCAATCCGCACAAACCCAGAGCATGGCAATCTCCCTAGCAGGCGCCGGCGCGCAGGCCGGCCTTGCGCAACAGCGTTTCCATCAGGCACCAGCGGGTCAGCCCGCTCTGCAGCAGATTGACGCCGACGAACGCGGTGAACCAGAGCCAGTTGGCCGAGTGGAAGATCGGGCTGCCGGGAATGCCCAGCGCGAGCGACAGCAGGATGAAACCGCCGGCGACGACGCGCACGACCTGCCAGGATGTCATGACAAAAGCTCCTTCGGGGTTCGGGAAATCGGCGGCGCCTCGCGATAGGCGCTGTAGTAGAGCAGCGGGATGACGACCAGCGTCAGCAGCGTCGACACGAGCACGCCGAAGATCAGCGAGATCGCCAGGCCGTTGAAGATCGGGTCGTCCAGGATGAAGA
The DNA here is from genome assembly GCA_964512305.1 of uncultured Burkholderiaceae bacterium. Lineage (GTDB taxonomy): Bacteria > Pseudomonadota > Gammaproteobacteria > Burkholderiales > Burkholderiaceae_F > CAZEIW01. The sequence goes on from CAZEIW010000076.1 coordinate 1,159, forward strand.
ACGCGCCCAGCATCGCGGCCAGCGCCGTCAGGCCGATCGGCTGGGCGCGCGTGGCGGCCGAGCGGATCACCGCGTCGCGGAAAGCGACGCCCTGCGCGCATTGAAGATTGACGAAGTCGACCAGCAGGATCGAGTTGCGCACGATGATGCCGGCGAGCGCGATCATGCCGATCATCGAGGTCGCGGTGAACTGCGATCCGAGCAGCGCGTGGCCGGGCATCACGCCGATGATCGTCAGCGGGATCGGCGCCATGATGATCAGCGGCGTCAGGTACGAGCCGAACTGCGCGACCACCAGCAGGTAGATCAGCACGAGGCCGACCGCGTACGCGAGGCCCATGTCGCGGAAGGTCTCGTAGGTCACCTGCCATTCGCCGTCCCACTTGAGCGAGAAGCCGCGATACGGGTCTTCCGGCTGCCGGAAGAAGTACTCGGCCAGCGTTCCACCACCGGGAAGCTTCAACCGGCCGATCTTCGAGCGCATCTCGAACATCCCGTAGAGCGGGCTGTCGGCGCCGCCCGCCATGTCCCCCACCACGTAGCTCACCGGCAGGAGATCCTTGTGATAGAGCGGCTGCTCGACGGCGGTGTGCTGCACCGTGACCAGTTCGCGCATCGGCACCATCCGGCCATCGGCCCCCCGCACCGCGAGCTGCAGCGCGGCGTCGAGCGAGCCTTGGGTCGCCGCCGGCAGGCGCAGGCGCGCTGCCGCGGGATACTTGGTGGCGTCATGCACATAAGCGGCATCCTCGCCGGCCATCGCCGCGTGCAGTCCCGCCGCCACCGCGGACGGCGGCACGCCAGCGAGCACCGCCTTGCGGCGGTCGACCGTCAGCACCTCTCGCGGCGCCTGCGCGACGTTCGAGGTGTCGACATCGACAATGCCGGCGCTGCCGGCGAAGACGCCTCGCACGTCGTCGGCGACCTGGCGGCGACCCGCCTCGTCGGGGCCGTAGATCTCGGCCACGATCGGCGCCAGCACCGGCGGCCCGGGCGGCACCTCGACCACCTTGACCGTGGCGCCGCTGGCACGCCCAATCCGCGCCAGCTCGGGCCGCACGCGCAGCGCGATCGCATGGCTCTGGTCGCTGCGCCGATGCTTGTCGACCAGGTTGACCTGGATGTCGCCGACCTCGCCGCCGCTACGCAGGTAGTAGCTGCGCACGAGGCCGTTGAAGTTGATCGGCGCCGACAGGCCGGCGTACGCCTGGTAGTCGGTGACCTCGGGTACCGTCGCCAGATAGCGGGTCATCTCCGACAGCACCGCCGCCGTGCGCTCGAGCGGCGTGCCGGCCGGCATGTCGACCACGACCTGGAATTCGGACTTGTTGTCGAACGGCAGCATCTTCAGCACGACCCAGCCTGCCGCCGGGAGCGCGACCGACGCGCCGATCAGCCCGGCCACGCCCAGCCAGAGCTGCAGCCTGCGGCGCGCGCCGCGCACGGGGTCGAGGAACGGCGCGAACACGCGCGTGAACAGCGGCAGCAGCCTGCCCGACAGGCCGTCGGCAGCCCCATGATGACCGGGCTTCAGCCAGAGTCGCGCCAGCCACGGCGTGACCACGAATGCGACCGCGAGCGAGATCAGCATCCCCATCGAGGCGTTGATCGGGATCGGGCTCATGTAAGGGCCCATGAGGCCCGTCACGAACGCCATCGGCAGCAGCGCCGCGATCACGGTCAGCGTCGCCAGGATGGTCGGCCCGCCGACCTCGTCGACCGCGGCCGGGATGATCGAGGCGAGCGGCCGGCCCGGTTCGAGCAGCATGTGCCGGTGGATGTTCTCGACCACGACGATCGCGTCGTCGACCAGGATGCCGATCGAGAAGATCAGCGCGAACAGGCTCACGCGGTTGATCGTGAAGCCCCAGGCCCACGAGGCGAACAGCGTCGCGGTCAGCGTCAGCACGACCGCCAGGCCGACGATCGCCGCCTCGCGCCGGCCGAGCGCGACGAACACCAGGGCCACCACCGAGGCGGTCGCGAACAGCAGTTTCTCGATCAGCTTGTGCGCCTTGTCGCCGGCAGTCAGGCCATAGTCGCGCGTGACGGCGACGCCGACGTCGTCCGGAATCACGGTGTTGCGCAGCTGGTCGACCCGCTGCAGGACGCGCTCGGCGACGTCGACCGCGTTTTCACCCGGCTTCTTGGTCACGCTGATCGTCACCGCGGGGTACTCGCCGCCGCCCTTCCCGACCTTGCCATACCAGACGTAGCGTTGCGGCTGCGGCGGGCCGTCGCGGACCGTCGCGACGTCGGCCAGCGCGACGGGCCTGCCGCCGTGCGCCGCGACCAGCAGCCGGCCGACTTCGTCGGCACTGGTCAGGAATCCGCCCGCGTCCAGCGTAACCGCCTGGTCCGACTCGACGCGCTGCGCGGCCGGCAGGCCGAGGTTGGCCGCCTGCAGCGCCGCGCGCAGGTCGGGCAGCGAGACGCCTGCGGCATTCATCCGGGCCGGGTCGAGCAGCACGTTGACCGCGCGGCCGGGACCGCCGAGCGTGACGATCTCGCGCGTGCCGCCGACACGCTTGAGATCGGCTTCCATCGCGTGCGCGACGCGTTCGAGCTCGAACCCGCCCTGCCCGCCCCCCTTCGCGTACAGCGTCAGGGTCACGATCGGCACGTCGTCGATGCCCTTGGGCTTGACGACCGGCTCCGCCACCCCGAAGCCGGCCGGCAGCCAGTCCCGGTTCGACTGCAGCGTGTCGTACAGCCGTACCAGCGCCTCGGTGCGCGGCACGCCGACCTTGTACTGGACCGTGATGATCGCCAGCCCCGGCCGCGACAGCGACATCACGTGGTCGATGCCGCTGATCTGCGACAGCACCTGTTCGGCGGGGCCCGCGACCGTCTGCTCGACCTGGCGTGCCGATGCGCCAGGGAACGGGATCAGCACGTTGGCCATCGTGACGTTGATCTGCGGCTCTTCTTCCTTCGGCGTCACCAGCACCGCGAAGAGCCCCAGCCCCATCGCGAGCATAGCCAGCAGCGGCGTAATCCGCGCCGCCAGGAAGTAGCGCGCGATGCGGCCGGAAACGCCGAGCGGCGCCGGGCTGTGGCCGTGGCCGGCCGGGCGTTCCGTCATGGGACCAGCCCCGTCTGCGCCGCCGCCGCGATCGGGTCGAGCGCGACGCGCTCGCCCCCGCGCAGGCCGGCCAGGATTTCGACCTCGTCGCCGAGCGCGCGGCCTGTGCGCACCTGGCGCAGCCTCGCGCGCCCCTGATCGTCGACGATATAAACGGCCTCCAGTTCGCTGCGGCTGATCACTGCGCTGCGCGGAACGACCGCCGCCGCGGCCTTTGCGGCGGACTGGAGCGTCAATTCCACCCGCGCGTACTGGCCCGGCTCCACGCCCGGCGGCCGCGGCAGGTCGACCCGCAGCTGGGCGCTGTGCGACTGCGGATCGACCGTCGGCAACAGCGTCGCGTGCGCGATCGTCTGCTGGCGCGCCGCGAGGCTCGCGTTGGGCAACTCGACCCGTACCGCCGCGTCGCGCTTCACCAAAGGCAGCACCGACTCCGGGACGCGCGCCGCGACGCGCAGCGCCGCAGGATCGAACAGGGTCAGCAAGGGCCGGCCCGGCAGGGCCAGGTCGCCGCGCTCGACCGCGACGGCGGCCACGATTGCGTCATAGGGCGCCCCGACCGTGTGAAAACCGACGCCGGCGCCCGTGACGCCCGCCTGCGCGCGCATCGCATCGGCCTGGGCGGTCGCGCTGCGCAGCCGCTCGCGCGCCCGATCCATGGCCGCCTGGCTCAGGTACCGTTTCGCGTACAGGCGCTCGCTGCGCTCGAATTCGGCGCGCGCACCGTCGAGCTGCGCATCGGCCTGCGCGACCTGCGCCCGGCTCGCTTCCTCCTGCCGGTCGGCGACCTCGGCATCGATCCGCAGCAGGACCTGCCCCCGCCCGACGGCGTCGCCCGCTTTTACCGCCAGCATGGTCACCCGGCCCGCGACCTGCGCCGAGATCTCGGTCTGCCGAATCGCCTCCACCGTTCCTTCGGCGACGTAGACGGCGGCGCCGTCCTCGGCCCGCACGGTCGCGGTCGCGAGCTGCGCGCCCGCCCGCAGCGGCAACAGCGCAGCCAGCGCCACAGCCAATGCCCACTTTGAGTTCATAAGTTCCTGCCGCCCAAGCCGGGGAAGTCCCGGCGGATCGAAGAAATCGTCGAGAAAGTGCGTGACAGATCGATACTCTTCTGCTACTGTATAGCTTAATGGTTTAATAGTCAAATAGAGAAAGCCAGGTCTCACGTCAAACCGCAAGGCTCGAGCCGTAGAGAAATCCAGGACGCCGGACACCGTGCCCCCTCGCGACCCAGGCTGCAAGCGCATGAACGCCCTCGACGACCGCGCGCTCGAGTACGTCGCGGAGTACTTCCGCGCGCTGTCCGAGCCGCA
>CAZEIW010000077.1:0-28886 GCA_964512305.1 uncultured Burkholderiaceae bacterium
AGATACGCTTTGCCCATGCCCGAGACTCCGCGGCGCGAATCGCCCGATTGCGGACGATTCTAGCGGCCATGTTCAGGATTGGCCGCGCCTGGATTTGGCCGCTGTCTTGCGTGAGGCCTTCGCGGGAAGCGTGCGCACGAATCTCAGCGCGAGGTCGATCCACGGGCCGATTTCGCCGTCCGCGAGCTCCGGCGGGTCGACGTACACATAGCTCTCCATCACGCGGCCACGCATGACCATCGGCCGCGCGCCGGGACGCTCGAGCGCCTCGCGCTGGCTCTCCTTGCCGATCCGGACCAGCAGGCCGCGCCGCGATGCCGCGACGAGGAGATTTCCATTGAGCATGAAGCCGAGGCCGCCGAACATCTTCACTTCCCGGATCGTCCCGGCATCGAGGCCCGCGAGCGCACCGCGCACGGCATCGGCCAGTTCGTCGTCCGCGCCCATCCGGCGCGCCTGTCGCTCGCGCTCGCCGGTTCGATTGACTGTCATAGAGGTCCCCGGGGCCACCCCTTTCGTGTTCCGAGGCGGCGGCCCACGGCGATCGAATGCCTTTTTCTCTCGGGTCACCGCACACTGCACTGCACGTTGATTCCCGCCGAAGGGGGGTCGGTTCATCCCCCCGAAGGCGGGCCGGTTCAACGACTCACGTCCGGCTTGCGCGGCGATTCGATCGGTCAGGGGCTATTGAACGGCGAGCCAATCCTCAGGCTCGGGCTGGGCTTGCGGACCGTGGTCGAAGACGACGTCGTCGACCGCCTCGTGGACAAGCAGACCGTCCAGGGAGTGCAGCAACTCGGTCATCGAGACCGGGTCACCCCGCTGCACGGCGTCCCGCAGCGCGGACAGGTCGTTCGTGATGCGCCGGTGTGCCGCCCGCTGGTCGTGGTAAGTGGGGTGGCCGAGTGTCATCAGGCAGCGTTCTTCGGAGAGGAAGTTCGCTTGCACCCGCAGCACGATCTGTTCGAACAGCGCGACGATCTCCTGCGGATTCGCCGCTGCATCCCCGGCTCCGTCGGCCGCAGCCCGGCTGTTCGCGAGGAACAGGTGCACGAGCTCGTGGATGTCGCGGTGCTGCTGGTGGATGCCGCGGAACGCGGCTACGGTGGCCCGGCTGACGGGCGCTTGCGTCGCAGTACTGGTTTGCATCGGCGTCTCCCGACGCGCGATGCCCTGCCCGGCTTGCGTCGTCGAAAATGAGTCTCGCCGACGAGCGTAGGCGACGCCACCCGCCCGGACAATCGGTGCAGTCGGAACCTGGGCTCGGAGATTTCCGAGCGCGAGGTCGGGCGACTACCCGCAGCGTTGGGTGATCGCCCTCGGGCGGGCGTGCGGCGCTACTTCTGCGCGACCATGGGCCGCAGTTCGCTCACCAGCGCGTCGGGCGTCGCGAAGCCGTCGAGGCGGACCCACGGCTGGCCCGGACTGCCGCGGAAGAACGTGACCGGCGCGTGGCTCATCTTGTCGCCGCGATACACGTTGAAGACGCGCTGAAGGGCGACGCTCGCCTCCAGCGTGCCCGTGTAAAACTGCCATTGCGGACCCGCTTCGAGGTGTTTCGCATACTCGGTCAACCGGGCCGGCGTGTCCTGCTCGGGATCGATCGAGATCGAGACCATCCTGATCTTCGCCGCGTCGGCTCCGAGGCGCTTCTGCACCTCCGCAAACGTCTGGCTCATCACGGGGCAGATCGTGGTGCACGTCGTGTAGATGAAGTCGAGCAGAACCGGGCGCCCCTCGTCGAGTTCCTGCGCGATGTTGACGCGCGTGCCATCGGCGCGCGTGAGCGTGATCGCGTCGGGGATGGCGTAGTTGGCAGTGCTGCGAACAGCGGCCGGCGGCATCAGCATCGTGTGATGGTGGTGGTGCGCGTGCGGATCCGCGGCCGCATCCGCTGGCGCGGCTTGATCCGCCGGCGTCGCATCACCCGCGCACGCGGGCCCAGCCGCGAGCATCCACAGGACCGCGAGGGCCTGCGACGCGATGGCCATCGTTGCGGAGCGCGCGACGCCGCTGGATACACGGAAAACGCTGGATTGACGGTTCATGGCCGCTCCTCGAACACCCGCAGGGCGCGGAACAAGTCTGGGTTATACGAAAGTCGAATATATCCCAAGAACGCGTGACACGACTACCCCCATGTTGGCGCCTTAAGCACTTAATTTCCGCTACTTGCGTTCATACCATAAACGCGTTACGATCTCATCGGATTAACCCATAAGCGTCACCAAAAGGGGCAGCCGGCCGGGACATCGGTCGTTGAAGAGGGTGGGGTTTGCCGATCCCAAATCCAGGGGTACGGAAATTAGTTCTTAAGCCGAAACCCATGCAATCCGATGCTGGCGACTCCCCGCCGGATCGGGTGGGTGACCGAAACGAACGAGACCATGAAACCAAACCACATCCTTCTTCTGTGCAGCGCGATCGCGCTTCCCCAGCTGGCGATGGCCGACCTCGCGAGCACCAACCCCGCGGGGCTCGGTGACGTCCACGCCCTTCTTGCCTATTGCGCCAAGGTCGATCCAGCAAATGCCGGGTCGTTCAATGCGCAGTGGAACAGCATCGTCGGCGGCGCGACGGGAAAGCAGCTCGACAGCGTGGAAGACGGCGGCGCATATAAGAAAGGTTATGACAGCTTGCTCGCGGTGCTCGAAAAGCTGCCAAAGCAGGAAGCGGCCGCGATCTGCAAGGACACGGCGGCCAAGTGGAACGCCGGGGGCAGCGAGCCCACCGGCGGCCCGGACAAGGGCGGACACGACAAGGATGACGGGAAGTCGGACCGCTAGCCGCTAGCGCCGGCCTGCGACCTTTAGTTCCCCCTCTCCCGCTTGCGGGAGAGGGTTGGGGTGAGGGTCGCAAGAACGGGTAGGTGCCGGCACGCGCACACCCTCACCCTGACCCTCTCCCGCTCCGCGGGAGAGGGGAACACGGCTAGGGCACGATCCAGTCGCCGTCCGCCGCGATCGCTGCGCCGGTCGGTTCGACGAAGCGAACCAGGTAGCCTCCCTTGGACGCGAAACGCTGACCGGGCGCGAGGCTCAGCCTCGAGTAGTAGCCGTCGACGATGCGGCTGCTCAGCATCGCCTCGACGCGCTCGACCAGGTAGTCGCGATCGTATTCTCCGATCATCGAGGACAGTGTCTGCGTCAGGATCGAGCAGGCGATGAAGGTATCGACCTGCACGCGCTCGTCGACCACCGGGACCTGCCACAGATGGAACCAGCCGAGGGCATAGCCCAACAGTGTGCGGCGTGAGTTCGGCAGCTCGTAGGGGTACGCGATCCGCGCAACGCTGCGCCACGCCGGCGCGAAGGGCGCGCGTTCCAGGCCCGCCATCACACCTGAGGCGTAGACCGCCGAGACCCCGGTGGGCGGCGCCGGCAGCGCCTTGATATCCTCGGCGCGCAGCCACAGGACGAGGACGTCCCCCGGCCTCGCTTCAGCCACGGCCTCGGCGAGCTGCTGCGGCCCATCTCCCTGCGCCAGGGCCCGGTCGACGAACTCCCGTCCGGGCAGGTTTGCCGCGTGCAGCGCTGCGGCCGCGGCCGCGCCGATGTCGTCGCTGCGAAACACCTGGACGATCCGCGCCCGGTCGTCTTGCGATCCCGCCTGAGCGAGCCTCGCGGCGATCAGCCCGGCTTCGAGCAGCACGCCCTGGGAGTAATAGATCGGATAGAAGTCTGCCGCGACGACCGGAAGATCGACGTTGGGCAGCAGGCACGGAACCGCGTGCCGCTCGCAGAAACGATGCACCGGCTCCCAGTGGGCTCCACCCAATCCGGACACGACCGCGAACACCGGTTCGGTCCTGAGGCGCTGATCCAGTTGCGCCTCCCAGGTTTCGGGCGCGCCCGTGAGCTGCCAGACATGCAACTGCCATTGTCGCTGCAAACGGATCGTGCGCCCACCCTGCGCGGGCGTGGGGGATCCGCGATAGTAGGAGTCGTTGTTGACGGCGAAGTACTTCCGGAGCACGTTCAGCATGCCGTCGCGCGCGATGGGGTCGGCGTCGGGCGTGACGATCGTTGCAAGGTGCAGCGTGCTGTCGGTCACGCCGGGCACGCGCCTCTGGGGCAGGCTTCGCAGGTACGCGATCAGCTCGCGCATCGAACCGTCGTCGAGGTCGAAGCGCGGCATCAGGTAATCCAGCGGCCGGCCGTTGGCGCCGATGCCTTCCCGGATCGCGCGTGCCAGGGTCGCCTCGTCGTAGGCAACGCGGTCGGGTGGCGTCGGCGGCAGATGGGTCGCGTCGTCGTGCGCCGCGCTGTCGGGGGCGATTCGTTTGCCTGGCTGGAATAGAAAGCGGCCGCCGATCGGAGGGATCACGATCCTGCCTTCGACCATCCCCATCCCGCTGCGGCGGTGGCATTGCACGCAGGCGGCAGTCTGGCCCCGCAAAGGCGGTTCGCCCGCGCGCTCGCCGCGCAGCGGCTCGCCCGAAGCGAGTTGTCCGTCGCGGTAGATACGCTCGCCGACCATCGACACGGCTGCAGGGGCGGCGATTGCGCTGCAAAGCGTCATCGCGACCGCCGCGCAGAGCACGCGCACAGCTGCGCTCAAAGCCGACTGCCAGGCGCTCGACGTGACGTCCGGGTCGCGGGCGTCACGGCACCACCCACCCGCCGTCGGCCATCAGTCGCGCTCCATCGGGATCGGCGAAGTGGGCGATGTAGCCGCCCTTGGAGGCGAAGTGCTGGTTCCACCCCAGCACCATGTGCGGGTAGTAGCCGGTGTTGATCAGGCGGCGCTCGATCGACGTCTGCAGCATCTCCACGATGAAGGGCCGCACGAGGTTGTCGGCCATGTGGCTCAAGGTCTCGGCCAGCAGGCCACAGGCGATGTACGTGTTGACCTGCAGCGGCTCGTCGACGACGGGGATGTGCCGGATCGAGAACCAGTTGAGCGCGTATCGCAGGCGCAGGTCGCGTTTCTCCGGCAGGTCGTACGGGTAGGTGATCCGCGTCCGGCTGCGCCAACCCGCGGGCACAGGCGCGTGCTCCAGCCCGCCCATCAGTCCCGACACGTACACGGAGGCGGGCGCCGAGGATGCGTCGCCCAGCGCGGCCAGATCGTTCGCGCGCAGCCACAGCACCAGCACGGACTGCGACGGCAATCCTCGCAGCGCCTCGGCCACGCCCTGCCCGCCGGCGCCTGCGGCCAGCGCCCGCGTGCGCACCGCGATGCCGTGCCGCTCCAGCGCCGCTGCCAGCGCCGGCGCAGCCGCTTCGCCGCTGTCGCCGGCGCGATAGACCTGCTGCACCGTGATGCCGGGCACGCCGGGGGATGCGGCCGCAATCGCGTCCGCGATCAGATCCGCCTCCAGCAGGACTCCCTTCGAGAAGTACAGCGGATAGAAGTCGCGGCTGTCGTCGACCGGCACCTCGACGTTCGGGAACAGGCACGGCAGGCCCGCCTTTTCGCAGAACCGGTGCACCGGAGTCCAGTCGCTGCCCCCGAGGCCGGAAACCATCGCGAACACCGGTTCCTGGGACATGTGCTGTTCCAGCTGGGCCTGCCAGGTCGACGCCGGGCCTTCCAGTTCCCACACGTGCAATTGCCAGCGGCGATTGGCGTGGAACATGCTCTTGGCGTACTCGGTCTTGCCCGACGTGCGCATCTGCTTGCTCGGACCGATCGGAAACTGGTTCTTGTCGGCGAAGTAGTGCTCCATCACGTCGAGCATGGCACGGCGCCGGGCCGGGTCCGTGTCGGGCGTGATCACGGTGGCGAAGTGCAGCACCGAGTCGGTGACGCCGGGCACGTTCCCCGCGTCGAGCTTCCTCAGGTAGCCGATCAACCCCGCCATGTCGGCATCGTTCACCCGGTAGCGCGGCATCAGGTAACTGAGCGGCCTGCCCTCGGAGTCGAGACCGTCGCGGATGGCTCGCGCCAGCGTCGCCTCGCTGTAGGGATCGCGATTGCCGTGCATCCATTCGACGTACGGAACGATGGGCTCGTCGGAGGTGACACTGCGGGAGTGAAACAGGTACAGCGCTGCGATCGGCGGTATCGTCACTCTCAGGTTGTAGCCCTCGTAGGTACCCAGCCCGCTGCGCTGGTGGCAGTTGACGCAGGCGGCATCCGCGCCCTTGACGGTCAACCCGCTGGACGGGCGCGCGCCTTCGAGCGCCTCGCCCGATCCGAGCACGCCGCGCAGATAGATCGATTCGCCCACGTCCGCGGACGGCTCGGTCGCCTCGCCCACCCCGGTTGCGAGCCCGAGCAGGGCGATCACGGGCGCCAGCAACGTTGCCCTACGCACGGTTCAGTTGGGTCCGGAGGCAGCCCCGGGTGCGGCCGCCGACGGCGGCGCCGAAGGCAGTGCGTCAGGGGCCCGGGGGTCAGGCACATTCATCGGCATGGGACGCGTGGCCTGGCGGGGCGTATTGTCGATGACCATCCCGCCGCGACCACGAGTGGCAGGCCGCGCGAACGCATGGTCGTCGACGGGCGCGTTGAGCATGACGCGCTCGATCACCATCCGGTCGGGCTTCGCGCCCGGCGCGGTTCCCGTTTCGATCACGAACGGAATCTGCAGGCCGTCGACCGGCTTGTATTCGCGATAGAACACCGACACGCTGCTGCGCCCGCTCAACGATGCCCGGTCGTAGCGGACGTCGAGGAAGGTCTGCGCGTCGACCCACAGGCGATCGGTCTCACCTGATCTCAGGCGGACCGCGAGCCGGTAGGCCTTGCGCCCTTCGATCTCGTCGAGGCTTTCCAGCGTCACCGAGTTCCCCTTGGCCTGGTAGTCGATCAGGGGGCCGTCGATCAGCTGCGCGCCGCGCTCGTACGCCGTTTCCTCGGACGAAAACGGCTTGACCTGAGGCCTGCCCTGCTCGTCCGGCTTCACCTTCCAGCCGCGCTCGCCGTCAAACGCCCGAACCGTCTTTTCGCCGAGCGCATGGATCTCGAAGCGACTCTTGTTCGGGCGCTTCTGCTGCATCATGAAAAGCATGCTCGGCACCGGGGCGTGCAAGCTCTCCAGGTGGCCCGTCCACACCATCGTCTGGACTTTGCGCCAGGCCTCGAGACCTCCGCGGGCTGCGACGTTGCGGTCGACGATCTGGGCCGCGGTGAGCTCCGCAACCGGGGGAGCCCCGCGGTCCGTTGCAAAGGCGCTTGCCGCCATGGCCGCCGCAAGCGCCGCCAGAATTCTCCTGCACATCGGATACCTGCCTACCGTTCGAAATCGAATCGGGACGCGGTGCCGCTCGGCGCGTCCCGCTCCCCTCAGGATTTCGGCCGGGCGAACATCGTGTCATCGAGCAGCGGGTTCAGCCCCACCTTCTCGATCACCATTTTATGCGTATCCCGGTAGCCATCGATGGCGGTCTCCAGCACGAACGGCACCATCAGCCCTTGCACCGGGCGGAAATCGCGCTGATACACGTAAACCGTACGCATCTTGCCGTCCATCCGGCGCGGCGTGCCCTCGATCTTCACGTCCAGAAAGCTCTGCGCGTCGATCCACACGTGGCGCACCTCGCCGTCCTTCATCGTCAGCTTCAGCTTGTAGGCATTGCGGCCCTCCACCGGCTCCACCGCGTCGAATTCGACCTTGACGCCCCTCTTGGAGTAGTCGAGCAGCAGCCCGTCGATGCCTGGCTCGGCCGCCTGCATCTTGACCTGCTCGGGCGAGAAGGGCTCCCAATCTTCCCGATTCAGATAGGGGCGCTTCAGCCACCCGTTGGCTCCGTCGTAGACCTGGATCGAGGTCTTGCCGGCGAACTCGACCTCGACCCTCTCCTTGTTCGGACGCTTCAGATCCATCCGGAACGGAAGCTGGACCTGCTGGGCGTCGTCGGGCTTGTCCTGGGTCTGCTGCTCGATCAGCTTCCTCTTGGCCGCGGCGGACGAAGCGGCGTTGCTCACGTAACGGCGGCTGCGGGCCGCCGAGTCGGAAAAGCCGGCCTCCATTTTGCCGTTGTAGGACATCGCCGTCACGCCGCGCCAGGCCTGAAGGCCGCCACGCGCCGCGTAGAACTTCTCGACGATCTGTTCCGCGCTCAGCTTCGGCACCTGCGACGCCGCCTGCGGCTTGGCATCCGCCGCCAGAAGCGGCAGCGGGAACGACAGGCCGACCAGAGCACCCAGGAACCAACGACGTTTGCTGGAAATCATTCGAACTCCTCCAACTCAATCCACGACCAGACCCTCGGCCCGGAACGGACCGACGACCACGTTGACCCGATCCCCGCGCTTGACCACCCGGCCCTTGTTCGAAAACACCATCCAGTACGACCGGCCGACCTCCGGTGGCTGGGCCTGGCGCAGCTGACCGATGTTTTCCATTTGCGGCACGACCAGGCTGACGCGGGCCTGCGGATCGATCAGCGAAGGTTCGGCCTTCTTGTCGTTCAGCACCTTGGCCCGCTCAGGGTCAAGCACCCGCCAGGAAAAGCGGATCAGCTCGCCCGACTCCGCCAGCTTCACGCTGAGCGAGTCGATGCCCCACACGACCTTGTAGTACGCGCCGGCGCGCCCTGCGAACCGGTTGGGCAGGTTGCGCACCGGCCCGCCTTTCGCAGGCGCGGTGCCGGACGGCTGCGCCGGAGCGGCGGCCGGCGGCCCGGCCGGCTGTCCACTCGCTGTTCCCGCCGGGCCGGCCGGCTGAGGGGCGTTCTGGGCCAGGACGGCAGGGACCGCGAGCGCACCGCCCAGCAGCAACGCCGCGATCCCGGCGCCCACGCCTCGGGAACTGGGTCGAACCGACCGGCTAGTGGGATTCATCCGCAGGCTTCGCTTCGGCAGTTTTCTTTGCGGTCGCCGGCCGGGCACAGAGACGCTTGGCGTTGACCGGTTCGATCTGGCCGACGAAATTGGCCTCGGCGCCGCGCGCCTGGCGATAGGCATCGCTGGCGCGCACCTTGCCCAGCGTTTCGGCGCTGACGCCCTTGGTCAGCCGATCGACCTCGAGCTGCCACTTCGAGTTCGACGACGGATACGCCTTCTTGCAGTACTCCTGAACCGCCTCGGCGACTCCGAGCTTGCGAGGGTTCGGGGCCTGGGCGTCCGCCTCGGCCCAGACCGGAGCGACGCAAAGGCCGCACGCTGCGAGCGCGGCGGCGATCCGCGCTTTCCTGGTAAAGACTCGATTCATGGATTGAACCTCGGAACCTGCAGACCTTCGGAGACCTCGCGCGATGGTAACCCACCGGCGAGCGTCGAAGAAAGCGAATTGCCTGGCCGGATTGCCTCTGAAAAACCGATGCCGCCCTCGGATCTCCGCGGGCGGCATCCAGGTGCGCGGGTAGAGCTTACATACCTGCCCGCGCACCGTCGAACCATGCCGCATCTGCCTGCTGCGCGGTGCCGGACGTCCGAGGACTTCCGGCACCGCTCCCTGCGCTTCTCAGTTCGCCGAGAAGTTGTTGCTGGTCTGCGGAGACGTTGCCCCGGTGCCCGTCACCGACACGTTTGCGGTCGCCATGGTGCTCGAACCCGCGGGCGCGTACGTGACCGTCACCGTGCAGCTGCCACCCACGGCAAGCGCCGTCGTGGCGGTGCAGGCAGGACCCGCCCCGCCCCCTGCCGCGATCGTGAACGTCCCGCCCGCGGTACCGACCTTGGTGACTATCGGCAAGGCGGTGAACGTGAACGTTGCCGTCCCCGCGTTGCTGATCGTCACCACGCCGGTGTGCGTCGTCGTCGTTCCGGTCACCAGCGATGGCGACGGTCCGGCAAACGCCAGCGCCGGGGTCGTGCCTGCCAACACCGTGCCGCTGAGCGTATCGCTTGCCGTGCCGGCCGAGTCGGTGATCGAAAGCGTCGCCGTCTTGGCACCGGCCGAGTCCGAGCCCGGCTGGAACCGCACCGTCACCGTACACGTGCCAGTCGGCGCGAGGGTGGGATGCAGCACGCTCGTGCAAGTGCTCGCCGTGACCACGAAGTCCCCGTTCGTTCCAGCCAACACTCTGCCGACAGGAATCGACTGCGCCGCCGAGATCGTGATGTTGATGGTCCCGGTGTTGGTCAGCGTGAAGGTCTGCGTCGGACCGGCCGTCGTCACACCGCGTGCCGTGCTCGTGAACGTGAACGGGCTGGGCGACCAGGCCTGGCTTGCGGTGCCCGCGACGGCCGTACCGGTCAGCGTCACCGGCGAGCCGGTGATCGTCACGGGTTGACCGCCCTGCAGTGCCGTGATCGTCACGTTGCCCGTCGTGGTGCCTGCCGTCGCCGGCGCCCGGAAGGACACCAGGATCGTGCAGGTCGCCGTTCCGGTTCCGTTGGCCGTCAGGCCGCCCGCACCGCTGTTCATCGTGCACGTGCCGCCCGTCTGGTAGAACCCGGTCACCGTGGTCGAGCCGGCCGGCGTGAACGTGGCCACGATGTTGGTCAGGTTCACGTTGCCCGTATCGGTCAGGGTCAGCGTTTGCGACGCAGCGCTGCTGGACACCGTCGTGCTGAACGTCAGCGAGGTCGGCGCAACGTTCGCGCCGAACGTCGCGGCTGCCGAGCCGAACTCGACCGCGCCGGCGTCGACCGTGCTGTCGTTCGTCGCCGGCTCGGGACGCAGGTTGCCGAAGAAGTCGGTCACCGCGTACGTCGACGACGTCGGAACCCGGTCGTTGGCCGCCGTCAGCGAGTAGTTGCCCAGCAGACCGCCGGCCGCCAACGCTCCGTTCGCCACCGGTGCCACCATCGTCAGCGGACCCCAACGCAGGTTGACCCAGTTGTTGCCCTCGTCAACGGTCGCGACCGGCGTCAGGTTGAAGATCGGGTTGGGCACGGTCGCATCCGAAATCCCCGGCGGAACGTTCCAGCCCGACGCCCCCGACTCCGGAGCCTGGCGAGCACCATCGCAGTACGCGCGGACGAAGGCGGGCGCCGTCGTGACGTTGCTCGACGCATAACCGCTCGTGCTGGTCATGATCGAGTTCGTCGGGTTCAGCGTCGTGCCTCCGCCGTGGTTGGCTGGGCCCGTGTCGCCGCGCACACCGATATCCCAGTAGCTGGTCCCGGCCAGGCCGCACTGACCCGTGGCCGTCTGGTTCGCGACCGCCGCACCCGTCGTCCCGCCGCCCGTGAAGGCGGCGTTGTACAGCGTGATGATGTTCTGCTGGAACGTGTTGCTCAGCGCACCGACGCCGACCTGGAACGAGGCGTTGTTGTAGAAGATGTTGCCGTTCAGCAGCGGGTACGAGTACTGCGTGCAGTTGCCGCCGATCCCGGTTCCCGTCCCTGCATAGTGGCCTGCCGGGCAATGGACCGCCCCGGCACCGCCCGTCAGAAGGCCGATGTTCGCTACCAGCACGGCGCTGTTCTGGATCGTCACCGCACCGGCCGGCTGTGGCGCCGACACCGTGGGGCTGGTCATCTGGCCCCCAAGACCCGGACCCTGCGTGCTCGCCAGCGGCGCTCCCAGCGTGTTGAACAGGACGCCAGCCGTCGCGGTCGAGTTGTTGTTGGTCACCGTGTTGTTGTAGAAGTCCAGGTTCAGCGCATCCAGGAACGACACACCGCCGCCGTCCCAGCCCGCCACGTTGTCGACGATGATGTTGTTCGTCACCGTGACGTGGTGCCACATGGCTGGCGCGCCGGGGAACGCGATCACGTCCGAACCGTTCACGCTCTGGAACGCGATACCGCCGCCGCTGCCGGCCTCGGCGCCGTTGCCCTGGATCAGGTTGGCGTTGATGATCAGGCCCGGGCCGACGCCGTCGCTGGGTCCGATCGCGGTGGGCGCGCTGACGCAGTCGGCGTCGTTCAGGGTCGAGCACGGAGGATCCGCGTCGGGAGTTCCCATGATCACCATGCCGCCGCCGTTGGCCGGGATGGTCGGGTTCAGGCTCTGGTTGAAGCTCACCGTGTTGTGCTCGATGTCGCCTTGCCAGCTGAAGCCCAGGTGGCCCAGGCCGCCGCCGTCGCCGCTGCTCAGGTTGCCGCACACCCAGTTGTACTGGAACTTGTACAGGTCGGAGCCGGTGCAGATGCTCACCCCGCCGGCCCCGGCCGGGGTGGCCGAGAACAGCTCGTCGCCGGTGGACGAATCCAGCATCACCGCGTTGTGATGGATGTTCACCTTGACGTCCGCGCAGTACGGCTCCTGCTGGTTGGTGACCAGCGTGCCGGTGTTGATCAGCGCATTGACGCCCATCGTGTTGGTGTCGCAGGAGCCCGGTGCCGTCAGCAGGCCGCCGATCGTGTTGGACGGAGCGAACTCGCCCTGACCCAGGTTGATGCCGCCCGACAGCGTGCCGGCGTTGTTGTAGATCCGGTTGTTGGCGATCTGCAGATAGTGCGCGAAGCCGTGCACGAAGATGCCACCGCCGCCCTGGGACGAATTGGTGATTCCCAGGCCGTCGATGCTGGACGGGTTGCACAGGAAGCTGCTCGGCTCGTTGAAGGCCGGGTACGTCGAGCCGGCGTTGGCGGTGTTGGGGTTGGCGCTACCGCTGCTGCCCGGGTTGGTGCAATCGACGAAGTTCAGCAGCACCGTATCGGTCGG
The DNA here is from genome assembly GCA_964512305.1 of uncultured Burkholderiaceae bacterium. Taxonomy (GTDB): domain Bacteria; phylum Pseudomonadota; class Gammaproteobacteria; order Burkholderiales; family Burkholderiaceae_F; genus CAZEIW01. Next base: position 12,452 of record CAZEIW010000077.1, read on the forward strand.
GAAGTTGCCCGCCGCCGTGGCGCCGGCACCGACGATGTTGCTGGCATTGGTCGGGAACTTCACGCCCTTGGACAGCACGGTGATGCCCGCGCCTTCCAGCGCGCCCATCAGCGAGGGTTCCTGCAGCAGCTCGGCCAGGTTGCCGTTCTGCGAGGCATCCCATCCGAGCGTCGCCTCCAGGGGCAGCCGGTCGACCTGCGGGTCGATCGACCCGTCGGGGCTGGCCGGAAGCGCGCGGTTACCCGTCCAGCCGTTCAGCGTCGGCCCGAACACCGATCCGGCACCGCAGGTGTAGCCGGTGTTGTTGTCGTAGTTCGGGTTCGAGCTGTTGATCACGTAGCCGTTGATCGAGAGGCCGAACAGGCAGTTGACCATCCGGCGCCACGGATCCATCTTGCCCGCCGGATGCGTGTTGGCGTTGATGAGGCTGCTGGCCGCGCCCACGCCTTGCAGGCGGACCGGCTTCCACATGATCACCATTTCGTTGTGGGCCGCCGTCGTGTACGTCTGGGTGGTCAGCCCGCCGGTCGTGCAGGGGGTCGCCGCACCGGTCGAGGTCGTGACGCAGGTCGGGTCGATGATGATCAGGTCGCCAGGCAACGCCGCATCGATCGCGTTCTGGATCGAAGCGGTTGCGCCGACGTGCGTGGGCGCCTTGCCGCCGATCGTCACCGTGACCGTGTCGACCGAGCGCTGCCCGCCGGCGGCCGTGACCACCAGCTCTCCGCACTGCGCGGTCGAGCCGCCGTAGGTCGACTGCTGCTGGATCGCGCAGTTCGGCACGCCGGTCGGTACCTGCACGACGATCTGCGCATCGCTCCACGAATTGACCGTCGCTGGCAAACCGCCGATCGTGACCGTTCCGGTCCCCTGGCAGTTCGTGGCACCCGTTGTCGCGCAGAAGCCGTAATGCCGGAGCACCGACTTCTGGTTGTACGGGGCGGTCGTCGCCGACGGACCGTTGTAGGCGTTGTTCGGGACGAAGGTGTCGCCCAGCGAGGTGATCGTCAGCGTATGGGTCGAACCCGCCGCGCTTACCCAAGGTCCGACCGCGTCGCCGTCCACTTCCTTGATCGACGGGGTCAGCGTCGGGTAGCTGCAATCGACGTTGTTGTAGCCGGCACCCGCGAAGGCGGAGGTCGGCACCACCGGCGTATCCAGGTACTGGGTCGTCTCCGGCATGAACGGCAGTTCGTAGCAGAACTGGCTGTAGCCGTTCGTGAACAGCGGGTCGTTGACGACCTGCCCGAGCGTCGGGTTGGCGATCGGCGTGCCGGCCGGGCCCACGATGGTCTGGCGCGTATCCAGCAGCGGGCCCGGATCGTTCATGCACATCACCATCATCGTCGGGGCGTAGCCCGTCGGGTTGGGCGGGTTGACTTCCCAGGTCGAGTAGGTCATGCCGTTGTAGGCGCCCCACTGGTCCGCGTAGACGCGGTTGATTTCGGTCCCGGTCCAGTCCTTCACCGACACCGGCAGATCGGGCGGCGCGAACTTCTCGCCGAACTGCGGCGAGAACGGATCGAACTCCGACGTGTAGTCGTCGGTGATGCCGCCCGTGAACTTGGAAGCAGTGTGGGTCGACGTGTAGATGAAGAACTTCGCGATCGCACCCACCCCGTCGGTCACCGTCACTTCCTTGCGATCGCACAGGGGCCTGGTCGCGCCGGCGAACGGCGAGACCTGGTGGCTCTGCGGATACAGGCTGATGTAGTCGGGAACGATGCGCGTCTCGCCCACGCACGGCCAGGTCGGCTCGGGGACGAATCCCGGCACGATGTTGTTGCTCGGCGTCGTACCCAGGCTGGTCGTCGAATTCTGGGCGTTGTTCGCGTTGTAGCTGATGCCGGGGTTGTTCGGCGTGAACAGCGTCGAGGAACTCCCCTTCGGCTCGTAAGCCGCGATCGACGCCTGGTCCGGAACGATGAACACGGAACCCGCCCCGGCGAACTCCTGCACCGCCGGTGCGATGAAGTTGTCGCCGATCAGGATGTTCTTGTCCTCTTCCTTCACCAGCTCGAAGCCCGCCGGCATCACGACTTCAACGACGTACTTGCCCGGCGGCAGCATCGGCACGCCGTTGTACAGGTCGGGTGCGGGCACCGGATCCGGCACGCAGACCGTGCAGTTGGTCCCCGTCGGCGTCGGTTTGCCGTTCGCGTCGACCGCGGTGACGCTCGGGAACTTGTACATCCCGTCGTACGGCACCGGCTGCGTCTGGTTCCAGTTGTGCATGCCGTCGTAGCACTTGAACTGCGAGTTGTACGGCAGCGCCGTATAGGCGGGGCCGCCGTGCTGTCCGGCGTAGTAGTTCAAGTAGTTCGGCTGGTTGTACAGCGTGAAGTAGAACAGGTCGTTGCCCGACTGGCCCGGGCAGTTCATGTTCGGCACGCCGCTCGCATTGAAGCCCTGCGCCCAGTCGTCGAAGCTGCTGGTCGTGGTCCAGTCGACCAGTTTCAGCGTCGGCGTCACGCCGTCGGCTTCGAAGCCTTCCTGGTACAGGTTGATGCGGACGTGCGGAACCAGCGGTTCCCACTGCGTCTGCACCAGCATCATCGGGTCGTCGAACGGCCGCGTCGAGGCGTAGACCACGTGCCCCTTGATGCCGCCGTTCTCGTTCAAGCCGCCGGCCGCGGTGTTGAACCAGTACGGCGCCTTGCCGAACTCGGCGAAGCTGAACTGGCCCGGGAAGCCCTGCCACCCTATCAACCCGCCAAACCACGGATTGTCGATGCGGGCGGTGGACAGCGGCGTACCGCAGCTCACTGACGGCGGAACGTACGTCGTGCCCGACCCGGACGAAGGCACATAGGTGCACGTCGGGCTGGTGTTGGTCGTGCCGGGGGTCAGCGCGCCCCCGCCGATCGACTTGCCCGTGCAGTCCGCGTCGGTGCAGTAGACCGACCCGGGCACGCGCAGATTGCTCGGCAGCGACACGTCCTCGAAGGTCCGGGCGAGGTACTTGGCGATGGTCGAGTTTCCGCACGTCGGGTAGCCGGTCGTGCCGCACAGAGGCGAACCGTCGGTCGGCCCGCCGGCGTCATACACGGTGTGGGTTCCCGTGTTCTTGTAGCGGGTCACGTCGGTCTCGACCGTGTACCAGCTGAACAGCGGGAACGTCTCGTTGAAGTTTGCGGTGCCGGCGAAGTCCGCCAACTGCAGGTTTTCAATGCTGCCGTCACGCAGGCGCACCGCGACGTTGGCGAACGGAATCCCGGTCTCGGTCGACTGGAAGATGCCGTCCTTGTTGTCGTCGATGAACGTCTTGGTCTGCAGGTTGGTCTGCCACTGCGTGGTCGCGATGTCGCCGATGTTGGTGACCCCGCCATTGAGCCGCACCGGTGTCGACAGGCCGTCGACCAGCGCATCGTTCCACTGATCGAAGGTCGTGATTCTCCAGTCGCCGTCCGGCAGACCGGTCAGCGTGAAGGTTCCGTCCGCGTTGCACTTGGCGAACGCGAAGTCCTCGCCGTCCGGGTCGCCGACGCTGACGTAGCACTGGGTCCAGGCGAACGCGTCGTGCGAGCCGCTGGGGTACAGCCGCTCATCCGGCGTGCGGCTCAGGTGCTCGCCCACGACCCGGCCCGTCAGCGTGTTGTTGCAGCCTCCGGTGGACATCAGCTCGGTCGATGCCGTGCTGGCGACGGTCTGGGAGATGCTGACCCGGTACGTACCGACCCCACCGGGGGTGCCCGAAAGCTGGGCGGTGATCGTCGTTCCAACCGCAACGCCGGTGCCTTTGACGACCTGACCCACGGCGAGCGTGCCGCTGTTGACGACGTCGACGGTCAGCACGGTCCCGGAGATGGCGCCCGTGAAACTCGGCGTGGCGTTGACATTGATGTCGGTCGCAGCGCACACCCCCGCCAGCCGCGAATTGATGATCGCAGGATTGGCGAAGCCGATGCTCACGTGGAACGAAGCCGGGCCGAACTCCTGGAAGTAGAACGGCTCGCCGATCCGGGTGAAGGCGTCGTGCGCCTTCTGTCCGTCCAGCGTGTTCGTCTGCAGCCACTCCTCACCGCGCGCGATGCGGTCGGCCCCCGGCGTGGCGATCACGCCCCAGCGTCCCGGCATCAGGTTGGAGATCACGGCCTGGCCCGCCAGCGGCGACAGCGTCGCGTTGTCAGCTTCGTACTTCGGGCAGGTCACGATCATGCCGGTGATGCCGGCCGTCGTCGCCGCGGTCCCGTCGGGTCCGACGGGGCCGGTCGTCGCATTCGTGCCGGGGTTGTTGATGCCGACCTGCGTGACCGGGCAGGCGTTCAGGCCGGTGGACGGATCGACGATGCCGTCGAGCATGTTGGTCAGCGGCATGTTGAACATGTCGTAGGTCATCTGCCCGGTGAAGTCACCGTTGCCGCCGAACGCGTCCCACAGGTGGATCTGGAATCCGCCCAGGCCCGGCTCGTTCGGTGCCAGCGAGTCGTTGCCGGCGGCGGTGGTCGCGATGCCGCTGGAGTCGTGCTCGCCGTTCAGCGGGAAGTCGTCCTCGAACACGAACACCGACAGCCTGGCGCTCGGGTACGGCGCAGGCACTGACTTCGCCGTCAGGTTCATCCCGGTCGGAACGCACGTCGCGGTGCCCGCGGCCGTGCAGAAGACCGCTCCGCTGGTGACCGTTGTGCTGCCGGAAACCAACGTGGTCTGGCCAAAGGGTGCGAAGGTGCACACGTTGTTGCCGCTCGCGTTCGGCGCGCAGCGGACCGCCGGAATCGGCGCGCCGCCCATGCCGTGCCCAACGGAGCCACCCTCGAACGGATTGGCCGCGTCGCCCGGCAGCACCGAGATGTAGTACCGCTTGGTCGGATCCAGGTACACCTGGCTCGGATCCACGCGCGTGAAGCCGCCGTTGGTGGTGCCACCCGGGTCAGGCCGGCACTGGCCATTGCCGACGTCGCACACGACCGCGGCATGCGCGCCGGTCGCCGGGTTGATCTGCGTCTGGCCGGCTTCGCACGACACCGCCCCGGTGCAGCCCTGCGCGATGAACGGCATGTAGCTGGTGTGGAAGTTCACGCCAGAGGTCGGGACGATCCCCGCGGTGGTGCCGAACCCGGCAATCGTCGAGGTCGGGCAGCCGGCCGGCGGCGGATTGGTCGTGCAGTTCGGATCGACGTAGAACGTCTGGTCCTCTTCGATCACCCAGCGGTAGTCGGTGATCGCCGCGTTGGAGTAGCCGTCCACCACGTGGAAGGCGATGTTGTTGGGCGGCAGGAAGATCAGCAGCGCGGCGGGATTGGTGGCGGCCGTGGCGCTGGTGGAGCTGGCGAGCGTCGTTCCGCGCGCGCTCTTGACCGTGTAGTTCACCGCGTAGCAGCGCGTGCCGGTCGGCAGCGCCGGCGTCATCGTCGGGCAGGCGATCGTTCCGGTCGTGCCGGTGGCCGGCGCCGTGGCGGTGAAGCCGCCCAGCGAATCGGCGACGATCGTCAGGCCGCCCACGGTCGTCGGAACTCCCGGAGCCGGGACGGAAACACTCAGAGCGTAGCCCGCGGAGTCGGTCGCTCCTGTGAGCAGACCCGGATTGCGGACGCTCACGAACGTGTTGGTGTTCGACTTGAAGATGTTGACCCCGAGCGCGATCGCGCCGTCTGCAGTCGAGTTCGGCGAAATCGTCACCGTGGCGACCTTGCCGGTGGAGCAGGTCGCGCCGCTGACCGCGCCGTTGGCGCAGTACGTGAACGTGGTCGTGGCGGTGCTGCCCGATACCGTCGGCGTGAACGTGAACGTTCCGTTATGGTTCAGGATGACGGTGCCATTGCCCGCGGCAGGCGCCGCCAGCAAGGTCACGCCGTAAACGCCGACGTCATTGGCGATCACGCCCTTGCCCGGATCGGACACCACGAAGGGCGCGCACGGCGCAGCCGTGCAGGGGAGCAGCGACGGATAGCTGTCGTTGTTGGCCGCGACGGCCCCCGGGAGGATGATCGAGCTGGCGGCCGGCTCGGCCGAACCGTTGACGCCGACGTACGCCAGCATGCCGGCATCGCGCTCGCTGCCGTTGCCCGACAGGCTCAACTCCCGGTCGAAGATCGGGTAGGCGGTGGTTTGGGTCGTGCTGGTGACATTGATCAGGGCGTCGTAGGTCTTGCCCGCCGCCATGAACACGTCGCTCTGCACCTTCGGCAGGCCCGGCATCGGGTTGCCGTCCTCGGCCACCAGGGAGAAGCCCGGTACCACCGTGGTCACCGCGGTCGTGCCGGTGTTGGCCACTCCGGTCGGTCCCGTGCCGCCGGCCGGCGTGACCACGTTGGTCTGCTCGCCAACCATCGAGGGCACGTGCATCCGCGATCCGGCGTTGGCGATGCGCAGCAGCACCGTGCCGGTGGTCGCGATGCCGGTCGTGGCCGCTCCCGCCTTGGCCGGGAACAGCGACCGGGTCGCGTTGGTGCGGTCGAACGCGACACCGTTGATCGTGTAATACAGCGGCGTGTAGTTGGCCGTCGGCGGATAGCAGGTGTTGAACGCCGTGTTGGCGCCGCCGCTGGAAGTGAATTGATTGCCGCATCCTCCGGGCTGGCCGGACCAGACCTTGGTTTCCGAGAAGCCGGCCGTCGCAACCGCCGCCGCAACCTCGCCGTTCTGAACCGGGTCGATTTCACCGAGCACGACCGGCACTTCGGCGTTGTACGGCACCGCGCAAGCCGCCGCGGTACCCGTGGTCGTCGAGGCGACGTACGCACAGCCCAACGTCGCGGTTGCCGGCGCGACCGGAGTCGAAGAGGGCGCGTCCGTGACCACCAGGATCCCGTACAGGCCCATGTTGGCCTGGATCGCCGGGTGCGTGCCCGACTGGATCAGGTAGGTGCCCGGGCTCAGGCCGGGCTGGCCCGCCACGCAATTGCCGAAGCACAGGTTCGTGTAGGTCGTCGTTGTGGCGGCGGTGGCGGCCACCTCCGTGCCGAACGATCGCACGCGCGGCCCCTGCGACGGCGGCGTGAAGGCCGGCGTCGTGTTGACCGTCGACCACGTGACGCCCTGGGACGCGTGGCTCGGGCTGGGGGTACACGTGACACCCCCCGTGCAACCCGCGCCGACCGTTCCCAGCCCGCCGCCGAGCTGGCCGAGGATGACCAGCGACGTCGGGATGCTGTTGGCGCCGAACAGCAGGTGATTGGCCAGACCGATCTGCAGCGTCGTCGTGCTGACTTGCGTCGTCACGCCGGCCGTCGTGGTCGGGGTGAAGGTGTACGGAATCGTGATCACCACCGGCGACCAGGTCCCGGTTGCCGCGGCCGACGCGGTCGCGGCAAGCGCCACCGACGCCGGGTTCGACGCCGCGCACGTGGCGGTGGAGGTCACGGTCGCACCGCAGAAATAGCCCCACATCGGTATCGCCGAGCCGTCAGGCGCGGTGTACGTGGTGGGCGCTGCAACGAGGTTGACCTGCTGCGGCGTGGTCTGTGCCAATGAAACGCCGCTGAGTAGCAGGAGGACGGAGGCCGCAAGTCCCGACTTGATCAGGGCGGCCTTGAGCTTGTTGGGTCGCATTGAGTTCTCCTCCTGCTACTTCGATTCGTCGATCAGGAATTCACGCGAATCGACCAGCATCATCATCAACATGCCCCCGGGGAACACGTTGTTCGTCGTGATTTCGCGCTCGTTGTGCGAGTGCCACATGAAGGCCCAGCCGCGCTCGTTCGCGGGGTTGGCCTGCGTGTTGGCCGGTTGCAGGTTCGTGCAACCCGCCGTTGCCGCCGGGATGCCGTTCTGCAGGCACCCGGACGCCGTACCGTTGTTGCCCTTGGCCGCCGTCAGCGTCGCATCGCCGCGCACCGTCGCATCCGGGCCCAGGTAGGGGCTGCCCCCGTACCAGGCGCCGTTGGTGAAGATGTTCGGGTTCGGCAGCGTCATCGGCCCGCCGCTGTTCACGTCGCCGAAGGGATTGGCTTCCAGCGGCTTGTTGTGGTCCTGGCACCACTCGAAGTAGTTGATCGTGTTGGCCGGCGCGGCCGGCGTGCTGAACGTCGTGTAGTAGCCGTTGACGTCCGGGTAGCACGGCAGCAGGGCATTCGGGTCGCCCGAGTTGGAGGTCGGGTTGTGCCCGTACGCGTCCCAGTTCAAGCCCTTTCCGGTGAAGTAGAAGATGCCGTCGAGCGTCTGGCCGGGGAAGGTGTCGGTCGTGAACATCAGCAGCCCCGCCAGCGCCTGGGCCGTGAGCGACTGGCCGCCCACGCCGTTGCCCGTGTACGTCATCGTCGAGTTGCTCAGGATCAGGTTGCCGTCGCGCGCCAGAATGCGCACGTGGTTCGCGTGCTCGTGGAACGGATGCTCCCAGCGCCCCGTGCCGATCACGCGGATCAGCGTCAGCTCGCCCGGATGCATGTGGGGATTGCCGTTGTACGGCTGGTGCGGATACGGCGCGTCGTAGTTCGGGTCCATGTTGTCCGGCATCGAGCGTCCGTTCACCAGGAAATAGGCCGGGCGATACGGCTCGGTGGGCACTTCGAGCGGGCAGCCGGGGGTCGTCGCGCTGGTGGCGCAGGCCGTCACCCGCTTCGGATCGTTAACCTGCGCGTACGCGGTCCGGTGGATGTTGATGTCCATCTCCGAGAACTGGAACAGGTACTCGCGGTCGTAGCAGGAGTCGGGGTGGTTGTAGGCCGCGCCCACGCCGCCGGAGGCGTTGGCAAGTCGGAAATCGTCCTCGCCCCAGGCCATTTCCACGCTGCGGTTGGCCGCCGCGTACCCGGTGCTGCAGGTGGTCGGAATCGTGCTCGGCAGCACGATCAGGGCCCCGTACAGCCCCATCTCGACTTGCAGGTCGCTCTGGGTGCCGCTGTAGTAGGAAAACGTGCCCGGTCGGCTGGCCGTGAACGTGTACGTCACCGTGCCTGCGGGCGCAGCTTCCCTCGTCAGCAGACCTTGCGCGCCACCCGTCGCCGTGACGTTTTGGCCGCTGAAGATGATCGATGTATTGCCGGCCGACGTCGGCAGCGCATTGGCCAGCGTCACCGTCACCGCGGCCCCTTGCGTGACCACCAGCGTCGGGCCCGGGATCTGCATCGTCGAGCAGGCCGGCGGGGTGCCGCCCGCCGCCGCGAGCGCGGCTGTCAGGTTGGCCGGCACGAACGCCGGCGTCGAGCCGGCCGCGCAGCCGTAGCCCCACGAGTAGACCTGGTTGCCGTCGGGCTGGTTGATGAACGCCTGGGTCGCGGTCAGGGCGAACGAGGCGGCCGTCGCCGTGCCCGCCGAGCTGGTGCCCGAAATGCCGGGCGCGGCCGCGTGCGCGACGGCGGTCCACGTCAGGGCCGCCGCCGCGGCCAGGGAGAGCAGTCGCTTCATCGAGGTTGCCTTTTGCGAGATCGTTGAGCTCATCGCCGCGCCCCCTAGTTGATGTGGATCTCGGTCATCTCGCCACCGAAGTTCTCGGTGTCGTTGGCCAGGTGATCCAGGTTGGGGGTGTAGAGCCAATAGACGCTGCCCGCGGGCAGCGACGTCGTGCAGGTCGAGGAGGGATCGGCCGGGTTGGAGCGCACGAGGCAGCTGTCGAGGATCACGTCGAGCGACTCGCCGCCGCCCAGCGTGATCGAGTTGGCGAAGTAACCCGTGTTGTTGCCGGCCTGGTCGCGCAGCAGCTTGGCGTTGTAGCCGACCACGTACATCTTGATCCCCAGCGTGGCCAGCGTGTGGTACTCGGACACCGACAGGTTCACCAGGCGCAGCAGCGCCCGCTTGCCGTGCGGAATGTTGATCTGCGAGCCCAGGGGCTGCGAGTAGTGCACCGCGCCGTCGGACGATTGCGTCGCCAGCGGGCCGGGCGTGACCGTGTCCGGGTAGCTGCGGCCGTTCAGCAGCCAGTGCTTGTCCTTCATGTCGACGAACGCCTCGGGGTTGAACGTCATGCCGACGAAGTGGAAGTTCGGATCGAAGCCGTGCATCTGGATCGGGTAATCGACGTCGTAGTAGCTGGAGCCGTCGCCGTCGTTGTAGGCGTAGTACCCGGTGGCGGCGCGCGTCACGCCGTTGTTGACCGCGGGCGGGTTGTTGCTGCACAGGATGTCGGTGTGCGAATCGCACTTCGTGCGCAGATCACCGGCTTGCCCCGGCCCCGTCGCGGTCCCGATCGCGCCGGTGCCTGCGCCGTTGGCCAGCGCGTAATACAGGTTGGCGCCGACGGGCTCGCGGTTCTGCCGCGGCCGCACGTACAGCTGCCCCACCATCCCCATCTGGAGGTGCTCGGGTGGCGTGATGTGGCAGTGCCAGAAGTACGTCCCCGCGTCGGGGGCCAGGTAGTAGTAGGTGAAGCTGCCGCCGATGTTGATCGCCACCGAGGCGTCCGGCACGCCGTCGTAGAACGAGGAGGCGTTCGGGTAGCCGTGGAAGTGCACCGTGTGCTGCTCGAACAGGTCCGGCCGCATCAGCATGCCGACGTTGGTCAAGGTGAGAAAGAACTCGTCGTCCTCGTTCATCGTGATCAGCGGCGCCGGGATGTTGCCGTTCATCACCCCCACGTCCATGATCTGGCGCGGATCGACGTGGCCGTCGAGGCCGAAATAGGGGCCACCCATCGGCATGGCCGGGCATGGCATCGTCGTGGCGCCCGCCGCGATCGCCGCGTTGTTGTCGGCAATGCAGTCGTTGTCGTAGTTCAGGCCCACCGCCCCATTCCACGTGAACGCGGGTGTCGTGCCGCCGCTGCCCTGGGTCCAGGCCGAACCGGTGTCGGCTGCCCCGTCGCTCGTGGCCGGATCACCCGGCAACAGTTGCTGCGGCGGGAATGACAGGTACACGTCCGGGTACGCGGCCCCGGTGCCGCGGTCGTAGCCGCCATCGGGGTTGCCGTACGCGATGGTCTCCAGCCCCGACAGCGGACCGAACGAGAACATGAAGGTCTGGTGGCCGTCGGCGGTCGTCATGTAGCCGTCGCCGCCGGAAATCTGCTGGCACTTGATCGCGCCGTTCGGCTGGCCGGCCGCGTTGGCGGCGGCCCCGCCCCATGGTGCGTTAGGCACCAGGAAGCCCGCAGCCGCCGCGCCGAATGTGCCGCTGCCCGTTTCCTTCAGCGCAGTCGGCCCCAAGTACAGCGGGTCGCCGTTTGCGGAGGTGTAGACCGGGGTGGTGTTGTTGTTCGGGTCCGGGTGTGTCACCGTGCTCGTCGGACACTGAACGCGAAAACTCTGAGCGCCCGCAGGAAAAGCCACGAGCAACAGCAGCGCCACGGGCAATGAACGGATCAGAAGCTGCGTTCTAGACATGAGACCTCCCGCGAAGACGAACAGGCGATGCGGCGTTACAAAACCGGAAGCTCCGGTGGTCTGCCGGAGCCGACAATTGGGACGCGAAGACGGGGTCGAGGAAACTGGGACTTCGCGCGACCTGCACCACGTTCCGTGGCACGGCGCGCGGCTGTAGCGCGCAGACCGACCCTGATATCTGGGACTCCTCCCTCGGCACGACTCCTCCCCGAATTGCGCGATCGTTAGTGCAGGAACTTTCTTTGGACCGGCCCGTTCTTGCGATCCGGGCCTCTAACCGTGCATCTACGCGTTTGATCTAGGTCAATCAGCATCGCGCGTTGACGCTATCGGCGGAGGCATTCTCGTTCGTGTCTGAAGGGGATGGCTATTGGAATGGCTCCGATTTGGGTATAAGACTTCTTACCGATACCTCAGATAAGTCTGAGAAACGGCGGGCACTCCAGCAATCAGAGAGGGGATACGGGGGATAAACCGGGGGGTTGAGCGGTGAGCGCCTGCCGAAGCGGGCTTAACCACTCAGTAGGAATGGCGTATAAATACCCACGTTTTTCACTTAAAGTTTATGCGTTACCCCCCGTACCAGGGAAAGGGTAGTCTGCCTATGCTTTGCACACCTAAAGGATTTGCCCGGGCGCCTGCCGCCCTTGCGTGATTCGCGGCGGCGCCCGTCGGAGGAGAACGAATGATTCGCCTACTCATTGCCGACGACCATCGGATCTTCCGGCAGGGGCTGAGACGGCTGCTCGCCGACCAGGACGACCTGACGGTCGTCGCCGAAGCGGCCAACTACGCCGAGGTGATGCAGGCCGTGCGTTCGCAGGAGCTCGACGTCGCGGTACTCGACCTCTCGATGCCGGGGCGCGATGGGGTCGAGATGATCAGCCACGTCAAGGCGCTCAAGCCGCAATTGAAGACGCTCGTCATGACGATGCACGGCGAGGAGCCGTCGGTGATGCGCGCGTTGCGGGCCGGAACCGACGGCTACATGACCAAGGACAACGCGGCCGAGGAGCTGGTCGCGGTGATCCGCCAGCTCGCGCGCGGGGGCCGCTACGTCTGCCCGGCGATCGCCGAGCGGATCACGCTGGGCATCGCCCACGGCGGCGCCGGCGAAGGCGCACACAACAAGCTGTCGGACCGCGAGTACAAGGTGTTCGAGCTGCTGGTCGCCGGCAAGCGGGGATCCGAGATCGCGCAGGAGCTGTCGTTGAGCGAAAAGACCGTCAGCACGCACAAGTCGCACGTGCTGAAGAAGCTCAACCTCAACAACGGCACCGAGCTCGTCCTGTACGCGATCAAGCACCAGCTGGTTGCGACGGTGTGATGGCGCCGTCGTGCGTTTCAGCCTGAGCCGGCTGTCACCGTCCGGCAGCGCGCTCGCCCTCAGCCTCGCGTACGCCGCCGCCGCGACAATCTGGGTCCTGTTCTCCGAGCGTGCGCTGTTCGCGCTCGTCGGCCACTGGTCGACCTTCCCGCAGTTCGTCGCCGTCAAGCGCCTCCTGTTCGTCGCGCTGACCACCGCACTGCTGTTCTGGGCCCTGAGCCGCCGCGGCGCCGGCGGCGTCGACGCCGAGATCGTCGAGGGCAAGCCTTACTGGCTGGCGCCGCTCAGCGTGTTCGCGGTGGTCACGCTCGCGATCGCCGGCGTCGGCCTGATCGTCTACCAGTCGGCGCACCGCTCGGTCACCGACTACGTCGAGGGCAGCCTCGAGGCGCTCGCGCGGTTGAAGGTCAACCAGGTCTCGCACTGGGTCGAGGAGACCCGCGAGGACCTGGAGCTGATCGTCGACAAGCTGCCGCTCGCGGACAGCGTGGCCGCGTGGCGCAGCGGCGACCGCGACGGGCAGCACCGGCAGCGCGTGCTCGACGCGCTGCTGCAGGTGTGCAAGATGCCGCAATACGTCGAGTGCAGCCTGCACTCCCCGTACGACGGCGCGCTGTGGCTGACGACCGGCGCGGGCTCGGACCAGCCGTTCGTGCGCGCGCGTGCGCTCGCCGCCGCCCGCGCCATCGAGCCGATGTTCCAGGATTTCCACGTCGACGCGGACGGCGACTCCGGCAGCGCCAACATCGGTTTCTTCTACGCGGTGCGGCCGGCGCTGAATGCACCCGCGGTGGCCGTGGCGCGCGTGACGCTCGATCCCTCGGGCCTGCTGGTCCCGCTCGCCGAGGACTGGCCCGGCCTGACCCGCTCGGCCGAGACGCTGCTGGTGCGGCGCGACGGCGACAACGTCGCCTACCTGAACCGGGTGCGCGCGCAGCCACCGGGCGCGCCGCTGTTGCGCATGCCGCTGCTCGACAAAGGCGGCGTCGCGGTGCACGCGGTACGCGGCGAGACGGGCGCGCTGCGGGGGTTCGACTACCGCGAGACCCCGGTGCTGGCGCACGCGCTCGCGCTGCCGGGAACGTCGTGGTTCGTCGTGTCCAAGATCGACGAGGACGAGGCCTACGCGCAGATCAACGCGATCACGGGCGTGAGCGCGCTGACCGCGATCGTGCTGGTGCTGCTCGGGTGCGGATCGTGGGCGATCCGCCGCCGCTATGCGTTCTCGCGCGACCGCGATCGCCTCGAGCGCCTGATGCTGACCCAGCGCCTCGATTACCTGGCGAAGTACGCGAACGACGGCATCCTGCTGTGCGAGCCCGACGGCCGCATCGTCGAGGCCAACGACCGGTGCCTGACGATGTACGGCTACGGCCTGCGCCAGATGAAGGGAATGCACGCCGCGCAGCTATGGGCGCCCGGCTACGCCGCGCAGGTCGCCGCGACCTTCCATAGGCTGGAGCAGCAGGGCAGCCTGATCTTCGAGACCGAGCACGTGAGGAGCGACGGCGTTGCGATGCCGGTCGAAATCAGCGCGCGGGTGATCGACGTCGACGGCCGGCGAAGGGTGCAGGCGATCGTGCGCGACATCGCCGAGCGCAAGCGGCTGGAGGCCGAGCGCGCCGACAACGTCAAGCGCTTCGCCGAGCTGTCGCACCGCGTGGTGTCGGTGCAGGAGCAGGAGCGGCGCAGGCTGTCCTCGGAGCTGCACGATCGCACCGGACCGAACCTCGCGGCGATCAAGCTCAACCTCAATGCGATCGACCGCGCGCTGCCGCAGGCGCAAGCGCCGAACCTGGCCCCCCTCCTGGCGGAATCGAGCGACCTGCTGGCGGAAACGATTGCCGACGTGCGCGAGTTCTGCGCCGAGCTGAGGCCGGCGATCCTCGATTACTCGGGACTCGTGCCGGCGCTGGAGAACAGCGCGCAGCGCCTAGCCCGCCGCACGGGCATGAACGTGCGGGTCACGCACAGCAACTTCGACGGCCGCTTCGAGCCGGAGGCCGAATCGCTGCTGTTCAGGATCGCCCAGGAAGCGCTGACCAACTGCGTCAAGCACTCGGGCGCCCGCAACGTGACGGTGCGGTTGATCCGCGACGGCGAGCACGTCACGCTGAGCGTGTCCGACGACGGGATCGGATTCGATCCTGCACGCATCGGAGAAGTCGCAGTCGACGGTGCGAACGGCCCCGGCCTCGGGTTGCTGACGATGCGGGAGCGGGCCGAGTTCGCCGGCGGCCAGTTCACGCTCGTTTCCCGTCCCGGCCACGGCACCGAGGTCCGGGTCGACTTCGAGACTTACGCGTCCCTGCCCGCGCCGAAGCCGCACGCGGCGACGCTCGCCTGACCCTCCCCTCTCCCGCTCGCGGGAGAGGGGCCGGGGGTGAGGGCGGCCGCCGCGGCTCCGCTGCCCACCCTCACCCCTACCCCTCTCCCGCAAAGCGGGAGAGGGGAGTTCAGCCTGCCCGCGCGGCGGCGCGCTCTGCGGCCTCGATCGTGTTGGCCAACAGCATCGTGATCGTCATCGGCCCGACGCCGCCGGGCACCGGCGTGATCAGGCCGGCCACCTCGCGCGCCGACTCGAAGTCGACGTCCCCGCACAGCTTGCCGTCGGGCAGCCGGTTGATGCCGACGTCGATGACCACCGCACCCGGCTTGATCATGTCGCCGCGGATCATCCTCGGCCGGCCGATCGCCGCCACCAGGATGTCGGCGCGCCGGGTGTGGAACGCGAGGTCGCACGTCTTCGAGTGGCACACCGTGACCGTCGCGTCGCGCGCCAGCAGCAGGCGCGCCATCGGCTTGCCGACGATGTTCGAGCGGCCGACCACGACCGCCTCGCGGCCGGCCGGATCGACAGCGGCCTTTTCGAGCATCTTCATCACGCCATACGGCGTGCACGGAATGAACTGCGGATTGCCCTGTGCGAGCGCGCCGACGTTCTCGGTGTGGAACCCGTCGACATCTTTCTTGGCCGAGATGGCCGACAGGACGGCTGTCTCGTCGAACTGCTTCGGCAGCGGCAGCTGGACCAGGATCCCGTGCACCCGGGGATCGCGGTTGAGTTCGGCGATCCTCGACAGCACCTGTCGCGGATCGGCGTCGGCCGGGTAGAGCAGGTTCTCGGAGTACATGCCCGCGGCCTCGCACGCTCGAACCTTGTTGCGCACGTACACCTGCGAGGCCGGGTTTTCGCCGACGAGGATCACGACCAGGCCCGGCAGCTGGCCGCGCGCGGCAAGTGCCGAGACGCGCGCTTTGAATCCTGCCCGCAACTCCTCGGCCAGCGCCTTGCCGTCCAGTACGACTGCCGTCATCGGGTTCGAGGCTCCTCCGTTGCCGGTTACGTCGGTGAGAGCCGCTTCGATACGCGCCGACGTGGATGGCCGGGACAAGCCCGGCCATGACGATGCTACTGGCAATCCCGGAATAGGCGTCATCCCCGGGCGCAGTCCCGGGGATCCACGTCGGCCGCGGCACCTCAGGTTCCCACAGGCCGGAACCGGAATGTACAGGATGCAGGGCCGCCGCCCCGCCCCGCTACATCTGCCGGAACAGGTGCGTGAACGTCTCCGACACCAGCAGCGGCTCCCCGCGCTGCTTGATGTGGACCATCATGCGGCCGCGCAGATCGCGCGCGACGCGGTCGATCGCCGCGGCATTGACCAGCGTCGAGCGGTGGATCTGCCAGAACAGGGTCATGTCCAGTTCCTCCACGCGAACGAGGGGAGCGTTGACATGAATTCTACTTGCTCACTGAAGAGGAGAACAAGAGGTGCATACCAATGCTTCGTTCGGAGCCTGAGAATGGGCACAATCGGCAGGTCGGACATTGGCGGGTTACCTCGTGGTGGGATGCTGACCAGGATCAGCATACCGCAGCGGCAGCAGCCGGCCAGCGGCGAAGGCC
>CAZEIW010000078.1:0-6120 GCA_964512305.1 uncultured Burkholderiaceae bacterium
CGGCAAGGGCATCAAGTCGGGCGGCGTGCAGTTCGCGATCGACCAGCAGCCCTACCTGCAGGGCTACATCCCGGTCGCGGTGATGGTGACGATGAAGAACCTGAAGACCACGGACCTGAAGAAGGTGGAAGCAGCGCTCAAAGCCGACCCGAAGGCGAACAAGCGCTTCGACGAGTACGGCCTTGCACCCGCCTGGGGCGAGCGGCACATCGGCTCGGGTCCGGGGTTCGTGACCAAGGAAACGCTGCCGAAGGTCGAGAAGTACGCGGGGCAGTACCGGTAGTTGGCTCCCGCAGTCAGGTTCCGATAGTCAGCTTCCGATAGTCGGCCTCCGGCAGTCGGGACTCCGCGTCGCGCGCTTCCGCGGCGGCGCGGCGTCCGGTGCCAGTGCACACCTGGGGCCAACCAGGGGGCCGCGACAGGGGCATCCACCCCCGGTCGCGGCAGCCCGACTCACGTCCGGAGCAAATCGCGATGAACGCTGCCGCTCCTGATTCTTCCCGGCCGGCCGCCGCCGCCGCCCCCGACGAGCGCGTGCGCGAGGTCGGCTTCCTGCGCAAACTCCTCGCCCGCCCCGAGTTCGGTGCCGTGTCCGGCGCCGTGCTGGTCTTCATGCTCTTCGCAGTGGCCGCCGGCGACTCGGGCATGTTCAGCGCCGAAGGCGTCGTCAACTGGGGCACCGTGGCGGCCTTCCTCGGCATCGTCGCCGCCGGTGCGGCGCTGCTGATGATCGCCGGCGAGTTCGATCTGTCCATCGGCTCGATGATCGGCTTCGCGGGCATGATGCTGGCGATCCCGGTGCTCTACTGGGGGTGGCCGCCGTCGCTGGCGGCGCTTTTCGCGTTCGGCTGCGCGATGACCCTGGGAGCGCTCAACGGCTGGATCGTGATCCGCACCGGCCTGCCGAGCTTCATCGTGACGCTGGCGTTCTATTTCATCCTGCGCGGGCTCTCGCTCGCGCTGTCGGTGATGCTCACGGGCAAGACGATCCTGTCGACCAACGGCGACGTCGTGCTGCACGACGCCATCGCCGCGGACCCGGTCGCCGGCGCGCTGCTGCAGGGCTACGTGCTGCAGGGCGCCTTCGACAGGCTCGCGCGCTGGGGCTTGATGGCCGCGCGCGAAGACGGTCGGGCGCTCGCCATCGGCGTGCCGAAGGTGATCGTCTGGTGGCTGGTTCTCACGGCCGGCGGCGCGTTCGTGCTCGCGCGCACGCGCGTCGGCAACTGGATCCAGGCGTCGGGCGGTGATCCGAACGCGGCCCGCAACGTCGGCATTCCGGTCGGCAGGGTCAAGGTGGGCTTGTTCATGTTCGTCGCCTTCTGCGCCGCCCTGTTCGCGCTGCTGCAGGTGGCCGACGCCGGCTCGGCGGCGGCCGACCGCGGGCTGCAGAAGGAGTTCGAAGCGATCATCGCGGCCGTGATCGGCGGCTGCCTGCTCACGGGCGGCTACGGATCGGTCATCGGCACCGCGTTCGGGGCCTTGATCTTCGGAATGGTGCAGATCGGCATCGGGTACACGAGCATCGACAGCAATCTGTACCGGGTCTTTCTCGGGCTGATGCTTCTGATCGCGGTACTGTTCAACAATTTCGTGCGGCGGCGCTTCGCGCTCGCCAAGCGCTGAGGACCCGTAGGCGGGCAAAGGACGGGGGAAATGAGCGACTTCATCCTCGAGCTCGACAACGTCAGCAAGTACTTCGGGCCGGTGATCGCGCTAAATGGCGTCACGCTGCGCTTGAAGCGGGGCGAAGTTCACTGCCTGCTCGGCGACAACGGCGCCGGCAAGTCGACGCTGATCAAGACGCTCGCCGGCGTCTTCGTGCCGGACCGGGGCGAGTACCGGGTCGACGGCAAGCCCGTGCGCTTCGGCTCGCCGCGCGACGCGCTCGACCTCGGCATCGCCACCGTCTACCAGGACCTCGCGCTGGTGCCGTTGATGAGCGTGGCGCGCAACTTCTTCATGGGGCGCGAGCCGCGCCGGCGGCTGTTCGGCGTGCTGCCCGTGATGGACCACGCGACGGCCGCGCGGGTGGCGATCGAGCGCCTGGCCGACATGGGCATCCGCGTGCGCGACGCGCAGCAGATGATCGGCACGATGTCCGGCGGCGAGAAGCAGTGCCTGGCGATCGCGCGCGCGGTCCACTTCGGCGCGCGCGTGCTGATCCTCGACGAGCCGACCGCCGCGCTCGGCGTCCGGCAGAGCGTCAACGTGCTCAAGATGATCGCCCGCACCCGCCAGCGCGGGATTTCGGTGGTCTTCATCACGCACAACGTCAACCACGCCTACCCGATCGGCGACTCCTTCACGCTGCTCAACCGCGGCCGCTCGATGGGCACCTTCGCGAAGACCGAAGTCTCGTGCGACGCCGTGCTCGACATGATGGCCGGCGGCGCCGAGATGCAGAAGATGATGGCCGAATTCGAAGCGATGGCGGCGGCCTGATGGCGGGGCTGCGCTTCCCGCCGGGCCGGCGCTTCGACCTCGCGTGCCTCGGCCGCCTCGCGGTCGACCTGTACGCGGAGCAGTTCGGCGCGCGCCTGGAAGACGTGACGAGCTTCGCGAAGTACCTGGGAGGCAGCTCGGCCAACATCGCCTTCGGGGGCGCGCGCCTCGGTCTGCGCAGCGCGATGATCTCGCGCGTGGGCGACGAGCAGATGGGGCGCTTCCTGGTCGAAACGCTGCGGCGGGAGGGTTGCGACACGTCGATGGTGCAGGTCGACCCCGAGCGCCTGACCGCGCTGGTGCTCCTCGGGCTGAAGGACCGCGACACCTTTCCGCTGCTGTTCTACCGCGAGAACTGCGCCGACATGGCGGTCGACGCCGCGGCGATCCGCGAGGACTTCGTCGCGCAGTGCCGTGCGCTGCTGATCACCGGCACCCACCTGTCGACGCCGGCCGTGCGCGCGGCGTCGTTCGCCGCGCTCGACCACGCGGCCCGCCACGGCGTCGTGCGCGTGCTCGACCTCGACTACCGGCCCGTGTTATGGGGTCTCACCCGCCGCGGCGAGGGCGCGCAGCGCTACGTCGCCGACGCGGGCGTCACCGCGCGGCTGCAGGAAACGCTGGGCCGCTTCGACCTTCTGATCGGCACCGAGGAGGAATTCGTCATCGCCGGCGGCGTGCCGGGCGACCTGCTCGCGTCGCTGCGCGGCGTGCGCGCATGTACAGACGCGGCGATGGTCGTCAAGCTCGGCGCGCGGGGCTGCTGCTGGATCGAGGGCGCTGTTCCGGCCCGTCTCGAGGACGCGCCCCGCGAAGTCGGCGAGCGCGTCGAGGTCATGAACGTGCTCGGCGCCGGCGACGCTTTCGCCGCGGGGCTGCTCAAGGGCCTGCTCGACGGCAAGGGGTTCGCCGAGGCCGCGCGGATCGCCAACGCATGCGGCGCGATCGTCGTCTCGCGCCACGGCTGCGCGCCGGCGATGCCCACGCCGGCAGAGCTCGCCCACTGGTTCGGCGGCCAGCGCAGCGCAAGGGTCGACGCCGACGCGCAGCTGGCGCACCTGCACCGCACGACCGCCCCGCGCCCGCAGTGGCCGCAACTGAGCGTGCTCGCGTTCGACCATCGAGCCCAGATGTTCGAGCTGGCGCGCGCCGCCGGCGCGCCGCAATCGCGGCTGCCGGCATTGAAGCGGCTGCTGCTCGGAGCGGTCGAGGAGGTCGAGCGCCGCGGGGCGGCGCAGGGCATCGGCGTGCTGATCGACGGCACCTACGGCGCCGATGCCCTCGCCGAAGCGTGCGGACGCGGCTGGTGGATCGGGCGGCCGGTCGAGCTGCCGGGATCGCGCCCCTTGCGCTTCGACGGCACCCTGTCGGTGGGTTCGACCCTGCGCGCGTGGCCGCGCGAGCAGGTCGTCAAGTGCCTCGTCTACTACCACCCGGACGATCCGGCCGAGCTGCGGGTCGAGCAGGAGACGCGGCTCGCCGAGCTGTGGGAGGCGACGCGAGAGAGCGGGCACGAGCTGCTGCTCGAGGTGATTCCGCCCCCGGCGGCGACGCCTCCCGGGACGGCGGACGCTGCGGTGCTGCGCGCGGTCACGCGCTTCTACAACCTGGGTCTGAAGCCGGAGTGGTGGAAGCTCGCGCCGATGGCCGCCGAATCGTGGCGGCACCTGGGGCGGCTCGTCGCCGAGCGCGATCCCCAGTGCCGCGGCGCTGCGATCCTCGGCCTCAACCAGCCGATTGCCGCGCTTGCCGAGGGTTTCGCGCAGGCGACCGACCCGATCGTCAAGGGCTTCATGGTCGGGCGGACGCTCTGGGCCGAGGCGAGCCTCGCGTGGCTGCGGGGTACGATCGACGACACCACCCTGATCGAGCGCGTCGCGCGCGACTTCGGCAGGTTATGCGAAGCTTGGCAAACCCGAGCCAGACTCTCCCCTCTCCCATGAAGACCACCCGCCTGACCCTGGCCCAAGCCCTGGTCGCCCACCTCGCCGCCCTGCGCGTCGAGCTCGATGACGGCCGGATCGTCCCGTACTGCGCGGGCGTGTTCTCGATCTTCGGCCACGGCAACGTCGCCGGCCTGGGCGAGGCCCTCTGGAAGCATCGCGCGCAGCTGCCCACCTACCGCGCGCACAGCGAGCAGGCGATGGCGCATGCCGCGATCGCTTACGCGAAGGCGGCCTTCCGCCGGCGCATCATGGCCGTGACGACCTCGATCGGCCCCGGCGCGACCAACCTCGTCACCGCGGCCGCGCTCGCGCACGTCAACCGCCTGCCGCTGCTGATGCTGCCCGGCGATGTGTTCGCCTCGCGCGCGCCCGACCCGGTGCTGCAGCAGGTCGAGGATTTTCACAACGGCGACGTCAGCGCCAACGACTGCCTGCGGCCCGTGACGCGCTACTTCGACCGCATCACCCGTCCCGAGCAGATCCTCGCCGCGCTGCCGCGGGCGGTGCAGGTGATGACGGACCCCGCCGCCTGCGGGCCGGCCTGCCTCGCGCTGCCGCAGGACGTCCAGACGCAGGCCTTCGACTGCCCGGCCTCCTTCCTCGAGCCCGACGTGCTGCGGATCCGGCGCGCGCCCGCCGACGCGCGCGAACTAGCCGCGGCCGTCGCGGCGATCCGCGGCGCGGCCAGGCCGCTCGTCGTCGCCGGCGGCGGCGTGCTCTACGGAGAGGCGAGCGCGGCTGTCAGCGCGTTCGCCGACGCGCACGGCGTGCCGGTCGCCGAGACGCAGGCCGGCAAGGGCGGCGTGCCCTGGAACCATTCGCTGAACCTCGGCGCGATCGGCGTCACGGGCTCGCCGGCGGCCAACGAGATCGCGGCCGAGGCCGACCTCGTGATCGCGATCGGTACGCGCCTGCAGGACTTCACGACCGGGTCGCACTCGCTGTTCGGCGGCGCGAAGCTGCTCGGTCTGAACGTGCACCCGACGGATGCCGCCAAGTGGGGCGGCGGCACGCTGGTGGCCGACGCGCGCACCGCGCTCGAGCAACTCGCGCCGCTGCTGTCGGGCTGGCGGGCCGACAGCGGCTGGTCGGCGCGCGCGCGCGAGCTGGCGCAGCGCTGGAACCGGCGCGTGACCGAGATCACCACCGTGACGCCGCCGGGCGCGCGGCCCTACGAGGCCGAGGTGATCGGCGCGGTGCGCGACTCGGCGCCGGATTCCGACCGGCGCGATATCGTCGTGTGCGCGGCCGGCACGCTGCCGGGCGAGTTGCACAAGCTGTGGCGCGCCGCGCATCCCGGCGGCTATCACGTCGAGTACGGCTACTCGTGCATGGGCTACGAGATCGCGGGCGGCCTGGGCGTGAAAATGGCGCGGCCCGACCGTGAAGTCGTCGTGATGGTGGGCGACGGCTCGTACCTGATGCTCAATTCCGAGATCGCGACCTCCGTCATGCTCGGCCGCAAGCTCATCGTCGTCGTGCTCGACAACCGGGGCTTCGCCTGCATCCACCGCCTGCAGCGCGCCAGCGGCGGCACGCGGTTCAACAACCTGCTCGACGACTGCGCGCAGCCGGGCGGCGAGCTGCCCGCGATCGATTTCGCCGCGCACGCGCGCAGCCTGGGCGCGCAGGCCGTCCACGTGGCCGACATCGCCGGCCTGAAAGCCGCGATGACGGCGGCGCGGGCCGCGCCGGCGACGCAGGTCATCGTCGTCGACACGACGCCGGA
>CAZEIW010000079.1:0-12396 GCA_964512305.1 uncultured Burkholderiaceae bacterium
GTCGGGCCGAGGTCGAAGTCGAGCGCGCCGAAATCGATTCCGGACGTCGTCTTGCCGAGCGGATCGATCACCGCCGGCTTCTTCGCGACCGGCGCCGCAGCTTCGGCGGGAAGCCTGGGCTCGAAGCGCGTGGTCGTGGTCGGCCCCTGCGCGGTGGCCTGCGAAAGACGCGAATCCACCGGCATCGCCGTCTCCGGCGGCTTGACCTCGCCCATCCTGGTGATCGGTGCGCCGAGCACCGTCGGTGAAGGCGGGTGCAGAGTCGGACCGCTGATCGTTTCCGGGATCTCGCGCATCCCGGGCTCGGGCGCCGGCGCGGCTGCCGGCGGCACGCCGCTCAGGGTCACGGGACGGCCCACCGTGGCCGGGTTGAGCCGCAGCTCGGTCGTCGGTCCGCGCGCCGAGATGTCCATCGATCCGGGCGCGCCTGCGAACATCGGGTTGGTTGGATCGAGCGAGCGGCCCAGCTTGGCGGCGCGCTCCCAATCCTCACCCGTCCCGCCGGTGCGGTCCTTCAGCTCCTGCGCGACCGCGTTGAACGAAGCCTTGTCGCTGCGCCGCGAATAGATCTCCAGCAGCTTGACGCGAACTGCATGGCGGTCGGGCTGCAGGCGCAGCGCCTCCTTCAGGATGTCTTCCGCCTGCTCCTCGCGGCCGTACGCGATGTATACGTCGGCTTCGGCCACCGGATCGACTTCGTTGGAATCGAGCTGCGAGGCGGCCGGGATGAAGCTCGAGTTGAAGGTGCTGGTCGCGCCGGTGTCGACGCTCTGGCCGCCGGTGGCGCCGAACAGCGAATTGGCGCGCATGCCGTCGCCGGTCGACTTGAACTGGTCCGAACCCTCGACCTTGCGGCGGCGATAGAAGTTCACGCCGAGCAGCGCCAGCACGAGCACGGCGACGACGCTGCCGAGAACCATCGGCGACGTCAACTCGTCGATCAGGCTGGGTTCGGGTGCCCCGGATGCCGGTGCCGGGGCGGCCGGCTTGGCCGCGGGCGGCGCAGCCGGGGCCGGCGGGGGCGGCGCGACTGGAGCAGCCGTCGCTGCGGGCTCGGTCTTGGCGGCCTCGGCTTTCGCAGGCTCGGGCTTCGCAGCCTCGGCCTTCTGCGCGACCTTGGCTTCGGCCAGCTTCTGCGCTTGCGCGGCGGCCTTGCTTGCCAGCTCGTTGGCCTTCTTCAGGTCCTCGTTCGCCTTCTTCAGCGCGGCGGCCTTTTCCTGCTCTTCCTTCAGCGCGCGCAGCCGGGCGGTCGCCTCGTCCTTCTTCGACGCGGCGGCGCCGGCCGCCGCCGTTGCCGTCTCGGCCTTGGCGATCTTCAACTGGTCGCCGGACCGTTGCGCGGCGCTCTTATCCTCGACCTTGGTCGTCACGCGGCCCTGCGCCGCCGCGACCGGCGGTTGGGCCGGCGGGGCGGGCGCGGCCGCCACGGCTTGTGCGAGGCGGCTCTTGTAGGCGGCGAAGTCGGCGCTCTGCGCCGCGACCTCGCGATGCGCCTCGGCCGGCTCGATCGCCTGGACCGTCGCGGCATCGGGGATCGTCACCGTCTTGCCCGCGAGCAGCCGGTTCATGTTGCCGCCGATGAACGCGTTCGGATTCGCCTGCAGCAGTGCGACCAGCATCTGGTCGAGCGAGATGCTGGCCGGCTTGTTCTCGACCGCGATCTTGCTCAGCGTGTCACCCAACACGACCTTGTAGCTGCCGGCCGCCGAAGGGGCAGGCGACGGCGCGCGCTGCGCCGGTGGGGGCGGCGGCGCCGGCGGCGGCTCGGCGGGGGCGACGCGTTGCCGGCCGCGGCGCACGGGCGGCGTGCCCGCAGCCTGCGGCGGCGCCGCTGACGGGGCCGGCCCGGCCCCCGGCGCGCCTCCCGGCGCGGCCGCTGGAGCCGGCGGAGGAGCTGCCGCGACGGGCGCAGCCGGTGGCGGCGCCGCTTCAGCCGGCGCGGGCGCCGGCGCAGGCTCGGCCTGCTGGACCGGCGGCGGCGCCACGGCCTGCGCAACCGTCGGCGCAACGATCTCGGGCGCCTGGCGCAGCGCCGGCGGGTCGAGCAGCACCGTGTACTCGCGCAGCACGCGGCCGGTGGACCAGGTCAGTTCGAGCAGCAGGTCCAGATACGGCTCGCTGACGGCTTGCGCCGACGAGATCCGCACGATGTAGGTGCCATCGGGGCGCGCGGCCAGATCGAACTTCAGCTGCGTGAGCGCCGGATTGAACTCGAGATTGGCCTGGCGGAACGCGGAGGCCGGCGCAAGCCTGATCTGAAGCGACGGCGCCTCGTCGCGGCCGACGGCCGGGACTTCGACTTCGGCCCGCAGCGGCTGGCCCAGCGCCGACTGCACGTTGAGCCGGCCGAGACCTGCGGCCTGCGCCGCTTGCGCGGCGAGGACGATGCCCGACGCCGCGACGACCCTGAAAAGCACATTGCGCAGCCGCCGATGGCGGCCGCCATCATGACGTTCCTGGCGACGATTTTCGCGACGCGCTTCCGGATTCATAGGCTGCAGCACGGGCGCCCCCTAACCGAGAATTCCCCAAATTTCGAAAATAACATCAGATACTTACACGCGCAAGCTTAGAAACGCCCGTAGGTATGCGGCGACACCGGATGGACGACCCTGAGCCGGGTCCGGGAATTGCCCAAAGCCGGAAAAACTCAGTCCGGCGACCCTCCGGTGAGGATCCGCAACATCCGGCGCAGCGGTTCTGCCGCGCCCCACAGCAACTGGTCGCCGACGGTGAACGCCGAGAGGTATTCGCCTCCCATCGAGAGCTTGCGCAGGCGTCCGATCGGCACTTCGAGCGTTCCGCTGACGCGCGCCGGCGACAGCTGCTCGATGCTGTCTTCGCGCCGGTTCGGCACCAGCCGCACCCAGCGGTTCGCGCCTGCCAGCAGCGCCTCGACCTCGGCGAGCGGCACATCGCGCCTGAGCTTGATCGTCAGCGCCTGGCTGTGGCAGCGCATCGTGCCGACCCGGACGCAGATGCCCTCGACGTGTATCGAACCCGGGTGTCCCGCGGCCGGCCGGCCGAGGATCTTGTTGGTCTCGGCGGCGCCCTTCCATTCCTCGCGGCTCACCCCGTTGCCGAGGTCCTTGTCGATCCAGGTGATCAGGCTGCCCGCGAGCGCTGTGCCGAAGTGCTCGTGCGGCAGCCCCGTCGCGCGCAGCGCCTGAGTGACCGCGCGGTCGATCTCGAGGATCGGCGAACCCGGGTCGGCGAGCCGCTCGCGCACGGCGGCGTGGACGTAGCCCATCTGCGCCAGCAGCTCGCGCATGTTCTGCGCGCCGGCTCCCGATGCGGCCTGATACGTCATCGCCGTGATCCACTCGACCAGGTCGGCCTTCAACAGACCGTCGATCGCCATCAGCATCAGGCTGACCGTGCAGTTGCCGCCGATGAAGTCGCGCGCGCCGCGCTCGAGGCCGGCACGGATCACCGGCAGGTTCACGGGGTCGAGCACGATGATGGCGCCGTCTTTCATCCGCAGCGCGGAAGCCGCGTCGATCCAGAACCCGCTCCAACCGGTCGCGCGCAGCCGGGGGTGGGTCTCGCTCGTCCAATCGCCGCCCTGGCAGGTGACGATCGCATCGCAGGCTTTGAGCGCGGCGATGTCGCCCGCCGGCTGCAGGCGCGGTTGGCCGCGCACGACCGACGGAGCCGCCGCACCCGCGCTCGAGGTGCTGAAGAAGACCGAATCGAAGCGCTCGAAGTCGCGCTCGGCCGCCATCCGCTCGAGCAGCACCGAGCCCACCATTCCGCGCCAACCCACAAAACCGACTTTCATGACCTGGACCTATGCATGACCGCACTCAAACTTCGACTCTACTTCAAGCCCGCCACTGAAAGGTGGGGGCCCGCTGCGACGGGGCCAGTCGCCCCCTCGCGCTCCCGACCCGGTTCAGAGCGCAGCCACCACGGCATCGCCCATCGCGCGCGTCCCGACCGAAGCTTCCCCGGCACGCGCGAGGTCCGCGGTGCGCAGCCCGGCGCGCAGCACCGACGCGACGGCCGTCTCGACCCGGCGCGCGAGCGCCTCGTGGCGCAGCGAGTAGCGCAGCATCATGGCGGCCGACAGGATCGTCGCCAGCGGGTTGGCGGCGTCGCGCCCCGCGATGTCGGGCGCCGACCCGTGGATCGGCTCGTACAGTCCCTTGCCATGCGCGTCGAGCGACGCCGACGGCAGCATCCCGATCGAGCCGGTCAGCATCGACGCCTCGTCGGACAGGATGTCGCCGAACATGTTGCCGGTGACGATCACGTCGAACTGCTTCGGCGCCCGCACCAGCTGCATCGCCGCGTTGTCGACGTACAGGTGGCTCAGCTCGACGTCGGGGTAGTCGCGCCCGACCGCCGTCACGACCTCGCGCCACAGCTGGGTCGTCTCCAGCACGTTGGCCTTGTCGACCGAGCACACCCGGCGCCGGCGCACCCTCGCGGCATCGAACGCGACCCGCGCGATGCGGGCGATCTCGCTCTCGGAGTAGCGCATCGTGTCGAACCCCTCGCGCTCGCCCGATTCGAGCGTGCGGATCCCGCGCGGCTGGCCGAAGTAGATGTCGCCGGTCAGCTCGCGCACGATGAGCAGGTCCAGGCCCTCGACGACCTCGGGCTTCAGCGTCGAAGCCGCGACGAGCTCACGGAAGACCAGCGCCGGGCGCAGGTTGGCGAACAGGCCGAGCTCCTTGCGCAGGCGCAGCAGGCCTTGCTCCGGGCGCTGCGCGCGCGGCGCCGCGTCGTAGCGCGGCGAGCCGACCGCGCCGAACAACACCGCGTCGGCGGCCTTCGCGAGCGCCAGCGTCTCGGCCGGCAGCGGGTCTCCGCACCGGTCGACCGCGGCGGCGCCGATCGCGGCCGGCGCGAACTCGAGCTTCAGACCGGCGGGCTCGAGCGCCCGCAGCACCTTGACGGCCTCGTCGACGACCTCGGGCCCGATGCCGTCACCGGCGAGAACTGCGATTCTCATCGGCGACGCTCAGCCGGAAATCCGCTTGGACAGCCAGGGGAAGCGCTGCAGCCGCCGCGCCTCGAACTCCCGGATCAGGTCGGCATGGCGCAGCGTCAGTCCGATGTCGTCCCAGCCGTTGATCAGGCATTCCTTGCGGAACGGGTCGATCTCGAAGCGCAGCGTCGCGCCCTCGGCGGTCGCGACGACCTGGGCGGGGAGGTCGACCGTCAGCCGGTAACCCGCCTGCGCCTGGACCTCGTGGAAGAGCCGGTCGACGGCTTCTTCGGGCAGCACCACCGGCAGCAGGCCGTTCTTCAAGCAGTTGTTGTGGAAGATGTCGGCGAAGCTCGGGGCGATCAGGACCCGGAAGCCGTACTCGCCGAGCGCCCACGGCGCATGCTCGCGGCTCGACCCGCAGCCGAAGTTGCGCCGGCACAGCAGGATCGACGCGCCGCGGTAGCGCGGCAGGTTGAGCACGAACTGGGGATTGGGGCGCCGCTGCGCAGGGTCGACGCCGGGCTCACCGTGGTCGAGGTAGCGCCACTCGTCGAACAGGTTGGCGCCGAAGCCCGTGCGCCGGATCGACTTCAGGAACTGCTTCGGGATGATCTGGTCGGTGTCGACGTTCGGTCGATCCAGCGGCGCGACCACCCCGGCGTGTCGTTCGAACGCTTGCATCAGTACTTGTTGCCCGAAGCGGGTGCCGCCTGCGTGGACGACGGGGACGAGGACGTGGACGGGGATGACGACGAATTCTTCTGCTTCTCGCTCGCGGTCGAGATCGCCTTGCCTGCCGTTTGCAGGTCCTTGCCGACCCCTTCGACGGTGTTGCAGCCCGCCATCACGAGCGCCGCGGTGAGGAGAAAGAGACTGGTCGTAGGTTTCATCGTTGACTCCTTCAGGTTTCGCTTCCAGCCGTCGTTCGCGGGTTGGTTGTCTTTGTCCTTCTGCGGGCCGCCGTCACCGGCCGATCGCGCGCACGTCGACGAAGCGGCCGGCGATCGCCGCCGCGGCCGCCATCGCCGGGCTGACCAGGTGGGTCCGCCCGCCCGGACCCTGGCGGCCCTCGAAATTGCGGTTCGACGTCGACGCGCAGCGCTCGCCGGGCGACAGGCGATCCTCGTTCATGCCCAGGCACATCGAGCAGCCGGGTTCGCGCCACTCGAAGCCGGCCTGCACGAACACCCGGTCCAGGCCTTCCGCCTGCGCCTGCGCCTTCACCAGGCCCGAGCCCGGCACGACCATCGCGAGCTTCACGCCGGCGGCGATCCGCCGCCCGCGCACCACCCGCGCCGCCTCGCGCAGGTCCTCGATGCGCGAGTTGGTGCACGATCCGATGAACACCTTGTCGATCTTGATCTCGGTGATCGGCGTCTTGGGCGCGAGCCCCATGTATTCGAGTGCGCGCTGCAGCCCCGCCCGGCGCACCGGATCGGGTTCGGCCTCCGGGTCGGGCGTGCGCCCGCCAACGGAAACGACCATTTCGGGCGAGGTGCCCCAACTGACCTGCGGCTCCAGCCGGCTCGCGTCCAGATCGACGGTCTTGTCGTAGCGGGCCCCGGGATCCGTACGCAACGTCCGCCAGTGTGCGACCGCGGCGTCCCAATCGGGGCCAGACGGCGCCAGCGGGCGGCCGCGCACGTACTCGAGGGTGCGATCGTCGACGCTGACGAGCCCCGCCCGCGCGCCTGCCTCGATCGCCATGTTGCACAGGGTCATGCGGGCTTCGACCGACAGGGCCCGCACCGTCGGTCCATCGAATTCGATCGCGTGACCGGTGCCGCCCGCCGTCCCGATGCGGCCGATCAGGGCCAGCGCGATGTCCTTGGCGCCGACCCCGGCGGGCAGGCTGCCGCCCACCCGCACCAGCAGGTTGCCCGACTTGCGGGTCATCAGGGTCTGCGTCGCCAGGACGTGCTCGACCTCGGAGGTGCCGATTCCGAAAGCGAGCGCGCCCAGCGCGCCGTGCGTGCTGGTGTGCGAGTCGCCGCACACGAGAGTCATGCCGGGCAGCGTCGCGCCCTGCTCCGGCCCGATCACGTGCACGATGCCCTGGCGGCGGTCGAGAAACGGGAAGTAGGCCGCGGCGCCCACGCCGCGGATGTTGACATCGAGCGTATCGATCTGCGCGCGCGAGGTCGGGTCGGCGACGCCGTCGAGACCCCGTTCCCAGTGCCGGGTCGGCGTGTTGTGGTCGGCCGTGGCGACGATCGACGACACGCGCCAGGGCTTGCGCCCGGCCGCGCGCAGGCCATCGAACGCCTGCGGGCTCGTGACTTCGTGCACGAGGTGCCGATCGATGTAAAGCAGCGTCGTGCCGTCGGGTTCGGCGTGCACCACGTGCTCGTCCCACAGCTTGTCGTACAGCGTGCGTGGAACAGGCATAAGCGCGTGGTCTCTCTCTGGCGTGAGCCCTTAATTATGCCACGCGAGGCATCTCACTCTTACGGTTGACGCCAGAACGCGCGAGGGGGTGGTGAGGCCTCAGCGCCGCTGCGCCTGCTCGTACAGCGGCAGCACGCGCTGCGAATACTCCTGGAGGTCGCGCACGCGCGATTCGTGCGACGGGTGGGTCGACAGCCACTGCGGCGGCTGGCTGCCGCCCAGGCCGATCATCTTGTTCCACAAGCTCACCCCGGCGCGCGGATCGTAGCCCGAGCGGGCGGCGAGCTCGACGCCGATGCGGTCCGCCTCCTGCTCGTCGACGCGGCTGTTCGGCAGCACGAACATCGCCTGCAGGAACAGGCTCGACACGTCCTGCGCGCCCTGCCCGTAGATCGCGCCCACGATCGACACCACGACCCCCGCCGGCACCGCCACCGCCATCCTTTCGCGCGCGTGCTCGCGCAGCGCATGGCCGATCTCGTGCCCCATCACGGCAGCCAGCTCGTCGTCGCTCGGGTGCAGCTTGTCGATGAGTCCGGTGTAGACGGCGATCTTGCCGCCGGGCATGCACCACGCGTTGACGTCGTCGGAGCCGAGCACGTTGACTTCCCAGGCCCAGCCGGGGGCGTCGTCGCGGAACGCCGACGTGTTCGGGATCAGCCGGCGGGCGATGGGCCGCACGCGTTCCGTGGCTTCGGGGTCGCGGTTGAGCAGTCCCTTGCCCCGGGCGTCTGCGACGATCTGCGCGTACTGCTGGCGCGCCGTGGCCTCGACATCGCTCGCCGGCACCAGCGAGGACATCCGCTGCTGCCGATCGACGCCGACCACGCCGCCGCGCGTGGTCTGCACCGACTGGCAGCCGCCCGCGACCAGCAGGAGAGGCAGGAGCAGCCAGGCGTACGCCACCCGGTCAGGCGCCGCCTGCGCGCGCGGGCAGCGGCGCGACGTCCAGCCGGACATCGGCGTTCTGCGCGCGCTGCAGCAGCACGTGATCGATCAGGACCAGCGCCAGCATCGCTTCGGCGATCGGAACCGCCCGGATTCCGACGCAGGGATCGTGGCGTCCGAGCGTGGCGACCGTCGTCGGCTGGCCGGCGCGATTCACCGAGCGCCGCGGCAGGCGGATGCTGGAGGTCGGCTTCAGCGCGATCGAGACTTCGAGATCCTGCCCGGTGGAGATGCCGCCCAGGATGCCGCCGGCATGGTTCGACAGGAACCCCTCGGGCGTCATTTCGTCGCCGTGGCCCGATCCGCGCTCCGTGACCGCGCCGAACCCGCTGCCGATCTCGACTCCCTTGACCGCGTTGATCGCCATCATCGCGGCGGCGATGTCGCCGTCGAGCTTCGCGTAAAGCGGCGCGCCCAGGCCGACCGGAACGCCGGCCGCGGTCACGCGCACGCGCGCCCCGCACGAGTCGCCGCTGCGGCGCAACTCGTCCATGCATTGCTCGAGCTGCGGCACGATCTGCAGGTCCGGCGCGAAGAACGGGTTCGCGGTCACCGCTTCCCAGCTCGCGAACGGGATTTCGATGCCGCCCAGCTGCGCGAGGCAGCCGCGCACCTGCGTGCCGTGCCGGATCCGCAGCCACTTCTTCGCGACCGCGCCCGCGGCGACCATCGGCGCGGTCATGCGCGCCGACGAGCGTCCGCCGCCGCGCGGATCGCGCAGGCCGTACTTGCGCCAGTAGGTGTAGTCGGCGTGTCCGGGGCGGAAGGTATCGGCGAGGTCGTCGTAGTCGCCGCTGCGCGCGTCGTGGTTGCGGATCAGCAGCGCGATCGGCGTGCCGGTGGTGCGGCCTTCGAACACGCCGGACAGGATCTCGACCGCGTCGGTCTCGCGGCGCTGGGTTACGTGGCGCGAGGTTCCCGGCTTGCGGCGGTCGAGATCCGGCTGGATGTCGGCCTCGGCGAGCTCCATCCCAGGCGGACAGCCGTCGATCACGCAGCCGATCGCCGGCCCGTGCGATTCGCCGAAGTTGGTGACGCAGAACAGGTGTCCGAAGGTGGAGGCGGGCATGGCGGCAGCGGGATGCGGGCGGTTGCGATGGTAGCGCGGTGCCGGTGCGGGCGGGCAGTCGTGCTGCGCGCTGACCCTCACCCCCGGCCCCTCTCCCGCAAGCGGGAGAGGGGAGGCACGGCGGCCGCTTCAAGCTCCCCTCTCCCGCCTGCGGGAGAGGGGCCGGGGGTGAGGGCCGCGGGCCGACACCCCTTACCGCCCCCGGTCTCATCGCCGCAGCCAGACCACAAAGCGCTGCGGAAACTCCGGCATCTTCACGCACAGGAAAGCGCCCACCGCGGCGTTGAGCAGCGCGGCGGCGAGAAACAGCTGCGCGATCGTCGCGCCGAGGCCCGCGAGCACGCCGATCGCGAAGCCGTTGGCCAGGATCATGAACAGCGCGTTCAGGATGTTGTTGGCGGCGATGATCCGCGCCCGGTGGGTCGCCGGGCAGCGGGTCTGGATCAGCGCGTACAGCGGAACGCTGTAGAGGCCCGCGCACACCGAGAGCAGGAACAGGTCGGCCAGCACGCGCAGGTGGCGCGCGTGCGACAGGAACTGCGCCACGGTCTGCAGCTGCCCGGCGGGTGCGGCCGGGATCGCGAAGGTCAGGTCGATCCCGAACAGCGTCATGCCGAGCAAGCCAAGCGGCACCAGCCCGAGCTCGAGGCGATGCCGCGACAGCCGGTCGCAACCCAGCGCGCCGGCGGCGATGCCGCAGGTGAACATCGCCAGCAGCAGGTTGGCGACCCCCGGGCCGCCGCCGAGGACGTCGCGCGCGAACGGCGGAAACTGGGTCAGGAACAGCACGCCGTAGAACCAGAGCCAGGAGATGCCGAGCAGCGACACGAAGACCGAGGGCTCGGCACGCGCAAGCCTCAGGTTGCTCCAGGTCACCCGCAGCGGATCGAGATCGACCTCGAGGTCCGGGTCGGCGGGCGGCGTGCGGGGGATCCCGAGGCTGGCGAGCAGCCCCGCCAGCGCCAGCGCCAGGCAGGCGGCCGCCGCGTACAGATGGCCGTTTTCCCCGCTGCCGATCAGCACGCCGCCGGCGAGCGTCCCCAGCAGGATCGCGACGAAGGTCCCCATCTCGACCATGCCGTTGCCGCCGACGATCTCGTCGGCGCGCAGGTGCTGGGGCAGGTACGCGTACTTCGCCGGCCCGAACAGCGTCGAGTGCACGCCCATCAGCAGCGTGCAGGCGAGCAGCACCGGGAAGCTGTGCGCCTGGAACCCCCACGCACCCGTCAGCATGATCGCGACCTCGAGCAGCTTGACGGCGCGCATCAGCAGCGCCTTGTCGAACTTGTCGGACAGCTGACCGCTGGTCGCCGACAGCAGCAGGAACGGCAGGATGAAGACGGCGGCGATCAGGTTGACCGCGGTCGACACGTCGAGCGTCGTGAGCGCGGGGCTGCTGTAGGTGACGAGCAGCGTGAACGAGAACTTGAAGACGTTGTCGTTGGCGGCGCCGCTGAACTGGGTCCAGAAGAACGGGGCGAAGCGCCGCTGCCCGAGGAGCGCGAACTGGCCGGAGCGGCTCATCCGGCGATCGCCTCCGCCAGCGCCACCCCCGACAGGAAGGCGCCTTCGATGCGCGGCCCGCCGCACCAGTCGCCGGCGCATCCGATCGCCTGTGCCTCGTCCCACAGAAACGGCTGCGGCAGCGGATTGACCGGCGTCGACAGCCGCCAGCGCCTGGCATGCGAGCCGCGCTGGGCGAGCGGCCGCCCGATCCGGGCCGCGAACGCGCGCTGCATCCAGCGCGCCGCATCGGCTTCGCTCATTTCAAGGTAGTTGCGCGACCACGACGGACGCGCCTGCAGCAGCCAGCGCTCGGCGATGCCGTCGCCGCGCTCGCGCATCGGCTTGGCGCTGTCGCGCGCGATCCAGCCGAGGATCGGATCGTCGGTCACGAAAGCGCCGTCGAAATCGACGCCGCTGCGGCGCGTCAGCCCCAGCATCGCGGTCCAGCACGGATCCCAACGCACTTCGGCCATCCTGCCTTCGAGGTCGGTCAGGCCGTGCGCGAGCGCGGCCGCCTCGGGCGACGGCAGCGCGAGCACCACGGCGTCGAAGGCCGTGACGCCGAGCTGCCGCTGCCGGTCATCGAACAGGTACCACGCGCCCGCGCCACGTACGAGGCGGCCGACCGTGGCGCCCACGATCACGTCGAGGTCGCGTGCCAGGTACTGGGCAATGCTCTGCATCGCCGGCACGCCGACATGGCAGACCTGCGACGGCGGCGTGTCGACCGCGCGCCCCTCGGCGAACTCGATCACCTTGCCGTGCCAGGGCTGGACGATGCCCGCATCGGTCCAGCGCGCCACCTCGGCCTCGAAACGCGGCAGCTGGACCGTCAGGTACTGCGCGCCGGCGTCGTAGCTGCCGGCTTCCAGGGCGCAAGTGGCGACGCGGCCGCCGGGCACGTGCTCGCGCTCGAAGACGGTCACGCGCGCGCGCCGCGCCACCAGCTCGCGCGCGCACGCCAGCCCGGCGAACCCGGCGCCGACGACCGCGATACGCGGCCCGCCGCCGCCGAGAGCTTCGCCGGCCGACATCAACCGCTAACGCTCTCCGGTTCCGGCCAATCCCGAATGTAGGCCTTCAGCATCCGGTTTTCGAAACCTTGTTCCTCGAGCACCGCGCGCGCGACGTCGTAGAACGAGATCACGCCCGCCAGCGTATGCCCGTCGAGCACCGGCAGGTAGCGCACGTGCCGCTCGAGCATCACCCGCCGCACCTCGTTGACGTCGGTCTCGGGCGTCACCGTCATCGGCGCGTCGTCCATCACCGGCCGCACCATGCCGCCGCCGATCTGCCCGCCGTTGGCGTGGAGGGTCTTGATGACTTCGCGAAACGTCAGCATGCCCACCAGATCGCCGTTCTCCATCACCACGACCGAACCGATGTCGAACTCCGCCATCGTCTGAACCGCCGACCACAGCGAGCTTTCCGGCTTCACCGTATACAGCGCATTACCCTTGACCCGCAGTATGTCGCTGACCTTCATCGGTGCCTCCACGAACCAGTTGCGGGGACCCGGACGGTCTCGTCGGCAGCTGAGGCTGCC
>CAZEIW010000080.1:0-3826 GCA_964512305.1 uncultured Burkholderiaceae bacterium
TCGTAGAGATGCGCCGCCACGCGCTGGCTGGCGGCCAGGTGCGTGGCGGTGTCGGCGCGGATCGCGGCGGCATCCTGCACGCCGGGCGAGTCGGCGTGATCCGCGATCTCGCGGTCGCCGTCATCGTTCAGCCAGGCATCGATCTTGGCGGCGTCGATCTCGATGTGGAACTGCATGCCGACGTGGAGCGCACCCAGTGCATAAGCCTGGTTCCGGCAATGCTCGCCGCTGGCGATCAGCTCGGCACCGGGGGGCAGGCTGAAGACCTCGTGATGCCACTGGAACTGCGGGAAATGCTCGGCACCGAACCAGGCGCGTGCGGACGACGTTGCGGCCGCATCGATCCGCGACCATCCGATCTCAGAGTTCGGCGCGCGCGTGACCCGGCCGCCGAACGCGGTCGACATCAGCTGGCCCCCCAGGCAGTGGCCAAGCACCGGCATGTCATTGCGCACGGCCTCGCGGATCAAACCTTCGGTCTCGCGCAGCGCGTCCCAGTCGTCGTTGACGCTCATCGGGCCGCCGAGCATCGACAGGCCGCTGAAGAAGGCAAGCGACCCGGGTGCGCGCTCGCCGTCGCACAGGCGGAACACGCGCATCGGGATCCCGCGCGCGCGCAGGTGGCAATCGAGAAAGCCGGGCCCGTCTTGCGAGAAGAATTGCAGAACCGCAACCGGCTTCATG
This sequence comes from uncultured Burkholderiaceae bacterium, assembly GCA_964512305.1. Lineage (GTDB taxonomy): Bacteria > Pseudomonadota > Gammaproteobacteria > Burkholderiales > Burkholderiaceae_F > CAZEIW01. The sequence continues at coordinate 685 of CAZEIW010000080.1, forward strand.
CAGCCCTCACAATCCTGTCCCGTTCGAACCGGAGCCACGGACGCGCGATGGTAGCATCGCCGCAACGAGGCTACGGCGCATGCGCGTCGCCTTCGTTTGCATGGCCTGCGCGGACGCCCGGCGTTGGCCGTGCGACTGCATCGGCAGCGGCCCCGCGATTCGCGGCGTTTCACGATCCGGCGTAAAATGCGGGTTCGCGCAGGAGCCGTAGCGATGCGGACCTCTCTGTCCTTGCCCACCAGCCTGCGAGCGCGCATGATGCCGCGCTCTCTCTTGTCCGACGACCGGGTCACCGGAGCGCACGTCCGCCGCAGCCGCGGCCTGCGACGAAGGCGCCCGTGGCCGGAAACCTAGAGCAGCCGGTTCCGGATCGCGCCGCGCAAGCGGCGGCCTCGTTCCAGCGGCGGCCCGCCGCGCCTATTTGCGCACGCCCGACGATCTGACACCGCGCCCGCCCGCGCCCGGTCCTGACCGGCCGCGCGTGCGGCGCGCCCCCGTCTTCCTGCCGCCGCTGCACAAAGGGAATTTGCTATGAGCGCCGTCGTCATGCGCAGCAGTTTCACCGACAAGGACCTCGAGCGTTGGCTCGACGAAAACCGCATCAGCGAGATCGAGTGCCTGGTGCCGGATCTGGCCGGCGTCGCGCGCGGCAAGATCCTGCCGCGCGAAAAATTCACCGAGGATCGCGGCATGCGCGTGCCCGAAGACGTGCTGGCGATGACGATCAACGGCGATCGTCCCGGCGCAGACCCCGGCTACCGCTCGGTGATCGCCGCGATCGACCATGATCTCGTGCTGCGGCCCGACCCCGCGACGATCTGCAAAGTCCCATGGGCCAGCGATCCGACCGCGCAGGTGATCCACGACGCGTTCCGCGGCGACGGGACCGCCGCCGAATTCGCGCCGCGCTCGGTGCTGCGGCGCGTCGTGCAGCTGTTCTCGCAGCGCGGCTGGGCGCCGGTGGTGGCGCCGGAGCTCGAATTCTTCCTGGTCGCGAAGAATTCCGATCCGAACATGCCGCTCTCGCCGCCGGTCGGCCGCAGCGGGCGCGCGGAGACCGTGCGGCGCGCGTACAGCATCGACGCGGTCAACGAGTTCGACCCGCTGTTCGAGGACGTCTACGACTACTGCAAGGCAATGGAGCTCGACGTCGACACGCTGATCCATGAAGTCGGCGCCGGGCAGATGGAGATCAACTTCCTGCACGGCGACCCGCTCGAGCTGGCGGACCAGACGTTCTACTTCAAGCGCACGATGCGCGAGACCGCGCTGCGCCACAGCATGTACGCGACCTTCATGGCCAAGCCGATGACCAACGAGCCCGGCTCGGCGATGCACATCCACCAGAGCCTGGTCGACCGGCGCAGCGGGCGCAACATCTTCAGCGAGCCCGGCGGCGGCGCGTCGAAGCTGTTCGACCACTACCTGGCCGGCCTGCAGAAGTACATGCCGGCCGGGATGGCCATGGCTGCGCCCTACGTCAATTCGTACCGCCGCATCGTGCGCCACGGCGCCGCGCCAATCAACGTCCAGTGGGGACACGACAACCGCACGGTCGGTTTCCGGATCCCGGGCTCGACGCCGGAGAACCGGCGGGTCGAGAACCGCGTGATCGGCGCCGACGCCAACCCGTACCTGGCGATCGCGATCACGCTCGCCTGCGGCTGGCTCGGCATCGTGGAAGAGCTCGAGCCGACCCCCGAAAGCGCCGGCAGCGCCTATTCGCTCGACTACGAGCTGCCGCGCAGCCTTTCCGAGGCGCTTTCGGAGCTGCGCGACTGCAAGCCGCTGCACCGCGTTCTGGGCGAGGAATTCATCGGCGTGTTCCTGGCGGTGAAAGAGCTCGAGTACGCCGAGTTCATGAAGGTCATCAGTCCGTGGGAGCGGGAGTACCTGCTGCTGCACGTCTGAACGGGGAACCGATGGTGAACGACGAGGCCCGGATCAAGGGCGGAGACCGGCAACCGGAGCGAGCGCGCTACGACACGCGCGCCCTGCAGTCCGCGGACAGCGCGCACTTCTTTCATCCGGCGACCGATCACAAGGCGCTGGCCGCGGTCGGCTCGCGCGTGATCGTGCGCGGCGAAGGAATCTACGTCTGGGACAGCGAGGGGCACCGGGTCCTGGACGGCATGTCCGGCTTGTGGTGCGTCAACGTGGGTTACGGACGCCGCGAGCTCGCCGACGCCGCGCACCGGCAGATGCTCGAGCTGCCGTTTTACAACAGCTTCTTCAACACGAGCAACGTGCCCGCGATCGAGCTCGCGGCCACGCTTGCCCGCATCGCGCCGCGCCATCCGTACGCGTTCTACGTGAACTCGGGCTCGGAAGCCAACGACACGATCGTGCGGATGGTGCGCCGCTACTGGGACCTCGAAGGCCAGCCGCTGCGCAAGGTGATCATCGCCCGCCACAACGCCTATCACGGCAGCACGGTCGCGGGCGCATCGCTGGGCGGCATGCCGTCGATGCATGCGCAGGGCGATCTTCCGATCCCCAATATCGTCCACATCGAGCAGCCGTACGCGTTCGACCATGCCGGCGACCTGCCCGCGGAGGAATACGGGCTGCAGGCCGCGCGCCGGCTGGAGCAGAAGATCCTCGAGGTCGGACCCGACCGCGTCGCGGCGTTCATCGGCGAGCCCGTGCAGGGCGCGGGCGGCGTGATCATCCCACCCTCGACCTACTGGCCCGAGATCCAGCGCATCTGCGACCGCTACGGCGTGCTGCTCGTGTCCGACGAGGTGATCTGCGGCTTCGGGCGCCTGGGCCGCTGGTTCGGCTCCGAGTTCATGGGCACGCGCCCCGACCTGATGACGTTCGCGAAGGGCGTGACCTCGGGCTACGTGCCGCTCGGCGGCGTGCTGATCGGCGAGCGCGTCGCGCGCGTGCTGATCGACCGCGGCGGGGAGTTCACGCACGGGTTCACCTACAGCGGACACCCGGTCGCGTGCGCGGTGGCGCTGGAAAACATCGCCATCCTCGAGCGCGAGCGCCTGATCGAGCGGGTGCGCGACGATACGGCGCCGTACCTGAAGCGGCGTTTCGAGGCGTTGCAGGAACATCCGCTGGTCGGGCCGGCCGAGACCTGCGGACTGATGGCAGGGCTGGTCCTGCTGCGCAACCCGAAGACGCGCGAGCG
>CAZEIW010000081.1:0-5169 GCA_964512305.1 uncultured Burkholderiaceae bacterium
CGCGAAGTCGAAACGCAGAATCAGGCGCGCTCGTTCTTTGCCGCGCCGGCCGCCGAACGCCTTCACCAGGCCGAGCCCGGGCGCTTCGAATACGCCGTCGGCGGCGAGCGAATCGTCTACGCCAGCGGACTGCCGATGGACCGCCGGAACTCGGTCGTCAGCCTGCAGCTGCTGCTCGGCGCACCTTCGGCGCGCAACCGCTCGGGCATCATGCTCGAGGGCTTCCAGGTCACCGACACCGCGCCGCCGGGCGCCCACGCGGACGCGACCGCGCCGTCGCGCGCAGCGCCGTGAAGCCGTCGCAGCCGAAGCCGCGCGCGCGAATGACGCGGCAGGTTCGCCTCTTGCCGCTCCTGATGGCTGCCGCTGTGGCTGCCACTGCGCTCGCGGCCCGCTCGGACGCCGCCGAGGTCTGGGACGGCTCGAACTACCTGCGCGTGCCGGTCCGGTTCGGCTCGGATACGCGTCTCGTGATGCCCGAGCCGTTCGACGACGCCTGGGAGCGCGACACCGAGGTCGCCTGCACGCTGCTCGACGCGCACACGCTGATCATCCGCCCGCGCACGGCTTCGATCGAGCAGCGGCTCACGCTGCGCGGGCGCCAGAGCGGCACCCTTTACCTCGCCCGGGTCAGCAGCGCCTTGCGCTACGCGCCGGTGGTCATGGTGCGCAACGCCGCGCTGCTGCGCGACGAGGCGGCGAAGTCCGGCACCGCGCCGACCGTCGTCGGGCTGCTGAAGGCGATGATGCAGGGCGTGGTACCGCCCGGCTTCCAGATCGAGCGCACGCGGCGCGTCCTGCTCGACGAGCCGCCCTACCGGATCATCGCGCAGCAGGTCTGGCGCTCCGGCCGCCAGACGGGCGTGCTCGCCGAGCTCACCTCGACCGTGCCGCAGCGGACCGTCGCTTTGGTGCCGGCCAACATCCGCATCAGGATCCCGGAGTTGGGCACGCTGCGCGCGATGGCCGCCGACCGGTTCGAGCTCGACGCCGGCCAGCCCTCGACGCCGGTGTACCTCGTCTATGGCCATTGACGCGATCCCGCTCGACGGGGCGGACGAGGCCCCGCGCGGCCGGCGGACCATCCTGATCGGTGCCGCCGCCGGGCTGGGGCTGCTGGCACTGGCGGCGATCGCCGGCTCCGGCACGCCCGCCGCGGCTCCCGCGGACGCTCCCGCGGACGTCCCTGCTGCCGCCGAAGCGCCGGCCGCGGCCTTCGGCACCGCGACGCCGACAGAGAAGTTCGTGCAGAGCTTTCAGCAGCAGGTGACGCAGCAGCTGCAATCGGCGTTGAGCCAGGCCGGCCAGGAGCAGGACGCCCGCCTGCACCGCTTCGAACTGGAGCAGCAGCAGCGCGCGCGCGAACAGAACGAGGCGCTGCAGCGCGCGCTCGATGCGGCCGTCACCTCGCGTGCGCCTGCCGCGCAGGACGCCGACCCGCCCCGCGTCAACGTGCGCCACGCGCGCGAGTCGGAGCCCTCTGCGGCGGGTGTTGCCGCGCTGGCGGACCTGGCACCCGAAGCCGCGCCGCCGCCACCGGCCGAAAGCTATCCCCGCGAAGCCGCGGTCCCGCCCGAGCGCAACGGCCGGACGCGGCCCCGTCCCGGTGACGCCAACGTCGCGCCGCACGGGTTCATCGAAGGCCGGCTGCTCAACGGCGTCGTGGCAGTGGTCGGCGGCCCGGACCGCGAAAGCGTGGTCGCGCTGAGCGGGCGCTATCAGTCCGCCAACGGATTCGTCAGCGATCTCGACGGCTGCTTCGCTCTGGTTCAAGGCCGGCCGGAGCTCGCGGCGGGCCGCATCGACTTCAAGCTCAGCCGGCTCACCTGCAATTTCCCCGACGGCGCCTCGCGCACCTGGGATACCGCCGGTTGGGTGGTCGACGCCGACGGGATCCGCGGCGTGCGGGCCACGATCGTCCAGAGCGCGGACCGCAAGGCCGCCGTTGCGGCGGCCGGCGGCGCGCTGGCCGGCGTCGGACAGCACCTGAGCCAGCAGCAGTACCAGGTGCGGGCTGGCCCGACCGTCTCGTCGTCGTCGTTCGTCGGCAGCCCAGGCGCAGACGCCGCCGGCGGCGCCGCGGCCGGCGCCGCCAACGCGCTCGGCCAGTCGATCGCCGACTACTACAACCTGTACGCCCCGTCGCTCCAGGTCGGCGGCGGAACCCAAGTCACGGTCGTTCTTGCCAACGAGCTGAAGCTTCCCGCCAGCGGCCGGGAAGCGTCGCAAACGCGCGCGGCGGTACCATGAAGCGAGCGCGCGCGACCGCACGCGTGCTCGCCGCCGGTGGCTTCGCGGCGCTGCTGGCAGGCGGCTGCGCCGTCCCGGCGACCGAGGTCCAGGTGCCAACGCACTCCATGCGCGAGGCGCTCGAACTGTCGCGCGGCACGCGTGCCCCGCTGGCGCGGACCGATGCATGGCACGGGCCGCGCCTGTTGCCGCTGCCGGTGCCCCCCGGCGCCCCGCAACCGCTGCTCGCCGCGCCCGACATCCGGATGGCGTACCTGTACGAGTGGGTCGACGCCGAGGGCAACCGCCATTTCGGTAACTGGGTCGCCATCCCGCTCACCGGGTTCGACTGGGTGATGAGCGACGGCTCGAGCAGCGCGCTCGACGCCGCACGCGGAAACGCCGCCGGCATGGTCGCCGCACCCGCGTTGGAGGCACGTTGATGTCCGCACAGACGGGCCGCGAAACGTCCGACGGTAGGCGCCGTGCCGACACCGGGGGCGCCACGCGTTCGCTAGCGTCGCTGCTGCCCTACCTGACCTGCGGCGAATTCCGCGGTTTCGGCCCGCTGCACCTGCTCGCCGACGACACGCTCGGTTTCGCGCTCGAGTTCCGGCTGCCGACGGTGGACACGGCGGTCGACGGCGAGGAAGCGATCGCGCGCGCGGTCATGTCCCTGCTGCACGCGGTGCCGCCGGGCGCGCAGTGGCAGTGGTTCGTGCTGGCGCGCGCCGACGTCGAGGCGGGTCTCGCGCGCTACCTGACACAGGCCGGGCTCGACCCGATCGGCCGGCTGTTCGCCGCCGAGATGGCGCGCCGCTGGCGCGACGCGCAGCACGACGGCTTCTTTCCGGACCACCCCGAGCACAATTTCTTTCCGCGCTCGCAGCGAATCGCCATCGCGCTGAAATCGGCGCCCATCGGCTTCGGCCGCCCGGACTGGGCGGCGCTGCTGGGCGCCTCGGGTGCGCGCTCTGCGGCGCGCGACGATGCGGCGCGCTTCGCCGCCGGCGCGCGCGATTTCCTCTCCGCGGTCCGCGCGCAGGGCTTCGAGCCGGCGGCCATCGACGCCGACGGCCTCGCCAACTGGGTCGCCGACATGCTCTTCCCCTACCGCCGCTTCGACCGGCCGCCGGTGTCCACGGGCGGCCAGAGCGTGCGCGAGGCGCTGAGCGCGCTCGGACGCATCGAACCGCTCGAGGCGCGCGGTTTCCGCACCCTGGCGGCGCGCCGCGAAGCGCACCACCGGGTCGTCTCGATGCTGTGGCAGCCGCGCGCGGTCCGGGCCGGCATGCTGAACGGGCTGCTGACGCTGCGGCCCTGGCTGAGCATCTCGCTCACCGGCGCCGCGCTGCCGCCGGCGGCATCGATGCTGCAGATGAAGGCGGCGGCGCTGCTCAACGCGCGCTCGACGCATCGCTTCAACGAGACCGAGGCGGCCGCGCGCGCCGACGCGATCCAGGACGTCGAACAGCGTCTGTTCGCCGACGGCGAGCGGCTGTTCGAAGGCCGGCTGCAGGTGCACGTGATCGAAAGCGGCGCCGCGCAGGCCGAAGAGGCGGCGCTCGAGGTCTGCAAGTTCCTCGAGGGCTTCGATATCGAGGCGGCGGTCGAGGACGAGATCGGCGCGACGCTGCTGCTGCGCGGGTGCCTGCCGTTCGCGGTCTACCCCGAGACCGAGCGCAAGCTGCGGCGCCGGCGGCGCTTCCTGTCGCGCGATTTCGCCGACCTGCATCCCGCCGGCGGCTGCTGGACGGGGATCGAGCCGTCGCCGGAGACGGCGCTCCTCGACCCGCGCGCGCCGGTCGTGATGTACAGCAATCCGCTCGGCGAGCCGCTGTTCGTCGACCCCAGCAAGGCGGAGAAGAACCCGCACGCGCTGGTGATCGGCCAGTCCGGGTCCGGCAAGAGCTTCTTCGTCCACGACTACCTGTTGCACCTGTGGCGCCTGCCCGACGTCCGGCTGTATCTGATCTCGATCAAGGCCGACTACCGCAAGCTCGCGCTGCTGCTGGGGCGCTACGTCGAGCTGACCCTCGACAGCGACGTGTCGCTCAATCCGTTCGGCGGGGCGCCAACGCTCGAGAACCAGGCGCGCTGGTTCGCGGCGCTTGCGCTGATGATCACCGAGGGGCGCCCCGAGCGCCGGCTCGCCCGCGAGGACGAAATCGCGCTGCAGCGCGCCCCGATGGCCGCGGCGCAGCGCAACTGGGACGCCGACCGCGGCACACCGATCCGCGAGACCGTGCTGGAAGACGTTTGCGTCGAGCTGGAGCGCAGCGCCGGCGCGCACGGGCGCCAGCTCGCCTTTCAGCTGATGCCGTACCGCAAGGGCCCCTACAGGCGCCTGTTCAATGCGCCGCGCGGCCTGACCGCGGCCGACCGGTTCGTGTTCTTCAACCTCGGCGGCATCCTGCGCCAGCCGTGCTCGCCGGTGGTGTCGTTCTGCGTCTTCAACCTGGTCGACGAGGTGATGGCCGATGCGCGGCTGCGCGCGGTGCCCAAGGGGCTGGTCGCCGACGAGGTATGGGCGCTGGTGCGCGACCCCTTCGCGGCCGCGATCCTCGAGCGCTCGCTGAAGGCCTATCGCAGCCTCGGCGCGTTCGCACTGCCCATCGTGCAGGACCCGCAAGACCTGGACACGCCGAGCGGGCGCGTGATGCTGGTCAACACGGCAACCAAGGTCGTGCTGCCGCTGGACCGCAGCGGCCACGACGACCTGCAGCGCTACGTCCGCCTGAACGAGCGCGAGCTGGAGATCGTGCGCAATCTGCGCCTCGTCAAGCGCCGCTACAGCGAATTCTTCGTTTCGATCGAAGGCTTCAGGTCGGCCAAGGGCCTGCTGGTGCCCGACCCGCTGCGCTACGCCGTCTCGACCACCGATCCGGCCGACGAGGAGCTGCTGGACCGCTACTACCGCGAAAGCGGCGACATGCTGGC
>CAZEIW010000082.1:0-24574 GCA_964512305.1 uncultured Burkholderiaceae bacterium
CAGCGCCATGCCCGGCGTCGGGTTGCCCAGGCTGCCGACTTGCACCGCGATCTGCTGCACGTCGGTGCGCCCCTTGGAGGCGCCCAGGTAGCGGTAGCTCGCCACCTCAACCCCGCCGATGGTCACCTTCACCGTCGACCCCAAACCGCTGCTGCCGAAGTTCTTGCCCAGGATCGACAGGTACGCCCCGTTGTTGCCCTCGCCGCCCGCATTCGGCCCGGACGCAACATCCGTGTACAGCACCAGCGGCCCCCCCGCCGGCGGAGGGCCTGAAGTGCCGAACGATGCACGCACGCTCTCGCTGGCGCTCATCGTGACCGTGCAAGTGGTCGCCGCCCCGATGCAGCTCCCGCTCCAACCGGTGAAGCTGTACCCCGCTGCCGCCATCGCGTTCAGCGTGACCGGCGTGCCGCTGGCAAACGTTCCTGAGCAACCACTCGTGCCGGTGCAATTGATGCCGGAGGGATTCGACGTGACAGTACCGTTGCCAGCGATCGTCACCTGCAGCGGGTAGCTTTGCGCGGAGGCGGCGCTGAACGTGGCGCTCACGCTCTGCGCGGCGCTCATCGTGACCGCGCAGCTGCTGGAGGTTCCGGCGCAGCCACCGCTCCAGCCGGCGAAGTTGTATCCGGCTGCCGCCGAGGCGCTCAGTGTGACAACCGTGCCGCTGGCGAACGTTCCCGAGCAACCACTCGTGCCGGTACAGTTGATTCCGGAGGGATTCGACGTGACGGTGCCGTTGCCGTTGATCGCGACCTGCAGGGGATAGCTCTGCGAGACCGGCGTGGATCCTGAACCGGTTGCGGCACCTCCGCCGCAACCCTGTAGCAAAAGACCCAAGAGCAACGACAATGCGCCCGCGCGCATCTTCGAATTCATTTTCACCCACCCCGATGAGTGGTCCGCGCGGTGAGACCCGCGGGTACCACAATGAGAAGAAGACGTAATGACCGATCGCAAGGATTGGCAAGCGGCCAGGATCGGGGACACTGTAAGCAGCGATCACCCTCGTTTCAATGCGCTAGCCGGACTAACCAGGACGCGCTTGGGGGAAACTCGTTAGTCTGCCCGGTGGTGGGGTCCCCCATGCCTCGCTGGAGAATCGACAAAACTCGGCGCAGGCTTCGCGCGAACCTGCGCGCGGCATCAAGAAACCACCTTACGCGCCAGACGTCTGATGCTCAACAGCGGCCGCACCGTCCATGCGGGCAGGCTGGCCAGCAATCGCAGCCAAGGCGGTCCTCCAAACTCGAAGAACTGATCCCGGACCTCCTGCAGTCGCCCATCGCGGACCAAGTAGCGCGCGCGGTGCGTCCGCATGGATCGCAGCAACGCCTCGTAGGATGACAGATGGCCGGCCACGAAATCCGCGTCCGCACCCCAGATGCGCTGAAGAATGGCGAGCCGGACGTCGATCTGCTCCACCTCCCGCGCGTCGGTCATGCGCGGTCCTCCGTGCACGTGCATGACGGCCAGTTCGGTATCCAGATAGGCGACCGGCGCAAGCTTCGCAAGCCGGGCGTAGCAGTCCCAGTCCTCCATCACTTTCCGATCGGTCGGAAAATGAAATTGATCGCCGGCGATCGATCGGCGCACGACGATGCCTCCGCTGGTCACGTAATGCACCTGCATGAGCCCCGCATACAGGTGCCCGACATAGACGTCGAAGTCCGCCTGGCCGGGCGGCAGCTTGGCGATCGATGAATACGGCCGACCGGGGCCGAGCAATCCCTTCAGGTGCAAGGGCGCGGATTCGGATCCGACCCACGGCGTCGTCCGCCAGTCGGAAACGAGGTCGTGCAACCTGGTCCCGTCCAATCGCTGCGAATAGAGATTGCAGAAACTGTAGACCGCTTGCGGATACCGCGACATCACAGCGCGCTGCAGCTGGAGCTTGTGCGGCAGCCATTCATCGTCAGAATCGAGAAACGCCACGAGCGGGCGGTTCGACATGCGGATCCCGTAGTTGCGCGCCGCACCGAGGCCTTGATTCTCCGTGCGAAGGTATCGGACGCCGTCGAACCCGCGGACCACCTCCGCGGTGCCGTCCGTCGATCCATCGTCAATGACGATCACTTCGTCCCCAGGCGATCCCGCCGCGAGCACGGATCGCAGCGCTCGACCGATCAGCGAAGCGCGGTTGTAGCTTGGGATGACGACACTGACGCCTTCGTGAGCGCTTTCCATGTCTGCCTTCCAATCGGCGCGTGCCCGTGTCCGAATTCTCGATTTTCAGCGAAGCTCGGCGCAGTGACGTTCGAACACGCGCGCCTCCGCGGAAGCCGTGGTAGCGATCGCCGCAATCGCATCGCTTCGAAAATTGCACCCCCTGACGATAAGTTCGACCATGCCGCGCTCGCTGCTCAGCGCAACGCGCCGCGCCGTCGTCTCGATCCCGACCTCCACGCCACGGGTTGCCGTGGTCAGGCCCGTGCCAATGGCCTTGAGACACGCTTCCTTGCGAGTCCAGCAGGTGAGGAATCCCCGGTCGCGTCGCGCCGGCGCCAAAGCGCACAGCGCGGCGGCTTCCGCCCGGGAGAAGAATCGTTCCGCCAGCAACGCGCCATCTGCAACCCGCCGCACCATCTCGACGTCGACGCCGATCGGCCCCGAAGACGTGACCCCGATCAGCGCCAGCGTGTCGCTGTGACTGAGGTTGAAATCGAAGCCATGCGCGCCCTCGATGCGCGGGCGGCCGAGCGCATCGCTGACGAAGTCAAGTGCCGCGGCGCGCAAGCCCACGTACGTCGCAAGGACCCGCCGCAAAGCGGCGCGCGCCGCGACGAAGCGGTTCCGATCACGATCAGACGCGAAACGCGCGGCGCGCGCGCGTTCGCCCTGGGACAGCAGCGCCAGGTCCGCGCCGTCGATGCCCGTCCCGAGCTCGACGCACCAGAGATCGACCTGGACACCGGCACCGCAGGCGCCTGTGGGCATTGCGCCGCTCATTTCGGGGAGTGGGACACCGGAGCCGGTCCCGGAGAAGCGCCGAGGGATCCGATCCACTCGACGACTATCTGCAGCAGCGCCTGCTGCGCCGAGCGCGAAGTCAGCGTGTGATCCGCACGGCTCAGGAAGATGCACGAGATCCGATCGGCGATCCCGAGGCCCCGGAAGCTGTCGCGGTACTGGCTCGCGTAGTTGTAGTCGCTTCTGAAGCCGCCCGTATAGACGATTTTGATGTCGACGCCCCGGTCGAGCAGCTGCCGCAGGTGGGCCGCGAACTCGCGCGCGGGCGGAATGTACGTTCGCCCATAGCGAAGGCGTGAAGCGGGAGCTTGCTGCCCCTGTGCCGTTTGCCGCCGCCTTACGTACCCGACGATCGCCCGCACGGCTCCGCGCAGCGCGCGACGCGCGGCATCCGGCAGCCCGAATTCCTGCATGCGGTCCAGGACGTGCAGGAACCTGCTCCTGAGCGTCGGGTAGATGTACGGGTCCCACAGCAGCAGGCCGCACAGGCGCTCGTCCTGCAGCGCCGTCAGGTGCGCGATGTCCGCACCCGAGCAGAAGCCGATCATTGCGAAGTGCCGCACGCCGTGGCGGGCCTGCGCCTCGTCCAGCGCGAGCCGCGTATCGACGATGAACTGCTGTTCGAACGGCAATGGCCTCGCAGGGCGCCGGCTGTCGCCGAGGCCGCTCATGTCGAACCGGATGCTCGGCACCCCGACACGCGCGAGCGCCCGCGCAATCAGGACGTTGATCCCGTGCGGGCCGGTGCGGGAGAGCACGCCGGCGTTCGTCAGGATCACGCCCAGGCCGGGAGCCGTTCCCTGGGGCTGCTCGCCGAAGGTGTGCGTGCCGACGAGCACCCGCTCCGGGCCGAACAGGACCGTGTCTTCCCTCACGGCTGCGCCACCGAAGCGAGGACGGCGCGCTGAACGTCCTGCGGCGCGATCGCGGTTCCGAGGGCCTCGCTGGAGGTCCAATCGATGCGCGACTCGATTCCGACGCGCTCCAGGTTCGCCGCCTGCGGCAACTCGGCGCGCGCGAGCCGATCGGGTGCGAGCGCGACGCGGACCCGCGTGCCGCCACCCAGCAGGTCCGCCAGCGGCAGCGTTCGAAAGTCCTTCAATTCGGCCGCAAGCGTGGGCCCCACTTCGAAGCCTAGGGGGCATCCCGGCAGCGCCGGCTCAGGCTCGCCCGTCTCACGCTGCAGCCGGGCCCAGTTCATGTCCAGTCCCTCGCTGAGAGCCTCGCGGTGGCGCGCAAGCAGGAACTCGCCGTATCCTGCGCCGTCGATCACCGGATCCCAGAGCAGCACCTCGCAAGGGCGCTGCGGCGCCCTGGCAGCCGCCAGCGCGGCAAGGCTGGCGCCCAGGCGCAGACCGAACCAGTGCACCGGCACCGCGCCCTTCAGCCGGTTGCGAAGCCAGGCGTCGGCGGCGAGCACGTCGGCGACCCAGCCGCTCAGCGACTGGTCCGCCAGCTCGCCGGGCGAATCGCCGGTGCCGTGGAGATCGAAGCGCAGCGCCGAGCAGCCTTCACGCGCCAGCCTCTCGGCCAGGACCCGGTACATCTGCTTGCTGCGGACGGCTTCCTGGCCGAACGGGTTGCACAGCAGCCACGCCGCCCGTCCGGGAGGCGCGTCCGGCAGGCTCAGGATCCCGAGCATCTCGCGCCCGGGCGCCCCGAAGCGGGCGATCAGCTGATCCATGAGGAAGGAATACGCGCAGGACGATCGAGCCGTACGGCTAGCGAGCCCCCAGCCGCCCGATCAGGCGCCCAAGGAGTCCCGGGGACGGCTTGGCCGCGGGCGCGCCCGCTTCCGGCCCGGCGGACTCTTCGTCAGCCGAACAAGCCATCTGGGCAAGCGTCTCGAAGCCGAACTGGCGCGGCGCGATGCGGCGGCCGGCGCGCTTTTCGATCAGCGCGATGGCGCGCATCGCGAGCAGCGAGTGCCCGCCGAGATCGAAGAAGTTGTCGCTCGGGCGCACATGCGCAACGCCGAGAACTTCGCGCCAGACCCCCGCAATCGACTCTTCGGTCGGCGTCAGCGCGGCCTGAGCGGTCGCGGCGGCGGACGGCTCCGGCGACTGCAGCGGCAGCGGCAGGGCCCGTCGGTCCAGCTTGCCGTTGGGCTGCAGCGGGAACGCCTCGAGCTGCACGAAGTGCTGGGGCACCATGTATTCGGGCAACGTCCGCCGCAGATGGCTCCGCAGATCGGCTTCGGCCGGCATCGCTCGCTCGCACAGCAGGTACGCGACGAGGCGAACGTCGCCGGGCCGGACCTCGCGCGCGGCCACCACCGCCCTGCTCACGCCCGGCACGGAGGCAAGCTGCGCCTCGATTTCCCCCGGCTCGATGCGGAAGCCGCGCACCTTGACCTGGAAGTCGAGCCGCCCCATGTGCTCGAGCAGGCCATCGTGCCGCCAACGGCCGCGGTCGCCGGTGCGGTAGAGCCTGGCCGACGCATCGGGGCCGAAAGGATCGGCGACGAAGCGATCGGCGGTGAGCTCGGGACGCGCGAGGTAGCCCAGGGCCACGCCGTCGCCGCCGATGCAGATCTCGCCCGGCACGCCCGGCGGGCAGGGCTGCAGCGATTCGTCGAGGATCCAGACGGTCGTGTTGGCGATCGGGCGTCCGATGGAGATCCCCCGCTCGGGACGCTCGACCTTCCAGCAGGTCGACCAGACGGTCGTCTCGGTCGGCCCGTACATGTTCCACAGCTCGCCCGTGCGCACGAGGAGCTGGCGCGCCAGATCCAGCGGCAGTCCTTCGCCGCCAACCAGCGCCTTGAAGGTGTCCGTGCCCTGCCACCCGGCTTCGATCAGCATTCGCCATCCCGAGGGCGTTGCCTGCATCACGTTGGCGCCGCTCGACTCGACGAGCTCGCGAAGCGCCTGGCCGTCGACGACCTGATCGCGGCCGGCGATGACGATTTCGGCGCCGACAGTCAGCGGGAGCAGCAACTCCAGCACGGCGATGTCGAACGACAGCGTCGTCACGGCGACCAACCGGTCCGCCGCGCCGAGGCCCGGTTCGCGCGCCATGCTAGCCAGGAAGTTGACGACCGCGCCGTGCGGGACGCAGACGCCCTTGGGCCTGCCGGTCGATCCCGACGTGTAGATCACGTAGGCCGGATCACCCGGACGGGCGTCGCGTCCATCATCGGGTGCGAGCGGATCGCCGGAATCCGAATCCCTGCCGGCTTCTTCCCGATCCAGGACGAATGAGCGCTCTCGCGGCCAGGCGAGTGCGCCGGCGCTGGCCGAATCGGTGATCAGCCACGCCAGGCCCGCGTCCCCAGCCATGGCCGCCAGCCGCTCCGCCGGATAGGCCGGGTCCAGCGGCACATAGGCGGCCCCGGACTTGAGGACCGCAAGCAGCGCCGCGACCATGTCGATGCCGCGCTCCACCGCCAGCCCGACCAGCTTGCCCCGCCCGATGCCGCACGAGCGAAGGCGCCGCGCCAGGCGGCCGGCGCGCGCATCGAGCTCGCCGTACGTGCAGGCGGCGCCGGCGCTTCGCAAGGCAACCCGATCCGGCGTGCGCAAGACCTGCGCTTCGACCAGCCGGGACGCGCTCAGCTCGCGGGGGTACGGCGCAGCCGTCCGGTTCAGGCGCTCGAGGTCGCGCCGCTCGGCGTCGCCGAGCATCGGGATCCGGCACACGGCCCGGTCCGGCTCGGCGGCGATCGCCTGCATCAGCGCCACGAACTGCCTGCACATGCCTCGGACGGTCGCGCTCTCGAACAGGTCCGTGCTGTACTCGAACAGGCCGTCGAGGCGCCCGGCGGTTTCAGAGAGCACCATCGACAGGTCGAACTTGGAAGTGCCGGTCTCCAGCGCCTGGTTGCCGGCGACCTTCGATACCTGAGAAAGGCCGTTTGCCTCGTGCATCACGAACAGGGTCTGGAACAGCGGCGTGCGGCCCGGAGCCCGTTCGGGCGCCACTTCGGCCACCAGAAGGTTGATGGGCACATCCGCGTGAGCGAAAGCCCCGACTGCGCCGTCGCGGACCTGGCGCAGCAGCGAGCGGAAACTCATGCCGTCGCCGATTCGCGCGCGCAGCACCAGCGTGTTGAGGAAGAAGCCGACCAGGGGTTCGGTCTCGCTCAGCGTCCGGCGCGTGATCGGCGTGCCGACCAGGATGTCGGACTGGCCCGAGTAGCGGTGAAGAAGGACCGCGAAGCCCGCCTCGAGCACCATGAAAGGCGTGGCCTGTTCCTCGCGGCCCAGCGCGCCGAGCCGCTCGACGAGGGGCTTCGGCAGCTCGAACGTTTCGATGGCACCCCGCATGCTCTGCGATGCCGGGCGTGGCCTGTCGGCAGGCAGGTCCAGGACGGTGCTTGCCCCGGCCAGCTGCTCCTTCCAGTACCCCAGCTGGCGCTGCACGGCTTCCTGGCGCGAATCGTCCCGCTGCCACGCCGCGAAGTCCGCATACTGGATCGGCAGAGGCGCGAGCGATGGCTTGCGGCCCGCCGCACAGGACTCGTACAGCGATCGGATCTCCCTCTGCAGGATCTCCATCGACCACTCGTCGGCGACGATGTGGTGGATCGTCAGCAGCAGCCGGTGGTCCAGGGGCGACATTCGAACGAGCGCCGACCGCAGGAGCGGGGGCGCCGCCAGATCGAACGCGCGCCGGCTTTGCTCGTGGACCAGGCGCGCCCACGCGTGCTCGCGTTCCGGTTCGCTCAGGCCGCCCAGATCGTGCTCTATCAGGGTCAGGGGTGCTTCGGGCAGCACCACCTGGCGCGGCTGTCCCTCGATGGCCTGGAAAGCCGTCCGCAACACTTCGTGGCGCGCGGCAAGTTCGTGCAACGCGCGCCGCATCGCGTCCGGGTCGCAAGCTCCGAAATGGACGACGTCGACGATGTTGTAGGCGGGGCTTTCCGGGGCGAGCAGCTGCAGCAGCCAGATTTCCTCCTGGCCGAATGAAAGGGCGCTGGGTCCCCGGTCGGCCCGGCGCTCGATACGCTGCACGTCCCGCGGCGTCTCCTCGCGCGCACCCTTCGCATTGGCGATGATCTTCGCCAGGGCGGCGATCGTCGGATGCTCGAACAGGGTGGCGGTCTGCAGGTCCACGCCGAAGACGTCGCGGATCCGCGAAACGGCCCGGATCGCCATCAGCGAATGTCCGCCGAGATCGAAGAAGTCGTCTTCGATGCCGACCCCGTCCAGTTTCAGCAACTCGGTCCAGATGGCCGCGAGGGAACGTTCGATCGGTGTGCGCGGTCCGGCGCGGTCCGCGCCGCCCGCCGCCGCCCGTGCCGGCGCCGGCAGCGCCTTGCGGTCGACCTTCCCGTTAGGGGTCAGCGGCAGCGACTCGAGAAGGACGAACTGCGCCGGCACCATGTAGTCCGGCAGGCGCTCCTTGAGAAAGCCGCGCAGGTCGCCCGGGGCGGGCGCCGTTTCGCTGCGCGCGACGACGTAGGCGACGAGCTGCCTGTCGCCGGGCTCGTCCTCGCGGGCCACCACGGCACAGGATTGGACCGCCGGCTGCCCGGCGAGCGTCGCCTCGATCTCCCCGAGCTCGATCCGGTAGCCGCGCACCTTGACCTGGTCGTCGACGCGGCCCAGGTACTCGAGGATGCCGTCGTCGCGATAGCGCGCCAGGTCTCCTGTCTTGTAAAGGCGCGCGTCCAGCCGGCCGGAAAAAGGGTCCGGCACGAAGCGCTCGCGCGTCAGTTCCGGCCGGTTGAGGTAGCCGCGCGCGACGCCTGCGCCACCGATGTAGAGCTCCCCCATCGCGCCGGCCGGGACCGGCTGCAGCGACTCGTCGAGCACGTAGAGCTCGGTATTGGCGATCGGACGCCCGATCGGCACCGATCCGCTGTGAGGATCTTCGGGGCGTACTTCGTGCACGCAGCAACCGACCACCGTCTCGGTCGGTCCGTACTCGTTGATCAGGCGCGTCCGCGGCGCGTTTTCGCGCCAGAAGCGCAGGCTCTCCGCGGTCAGGTTCTCGCCGCCGATCACGAAGGCACGGGTCATCCCGCTCGCCTCGTGCGCGCCGGCCGAATGCGTCAGCAGCTCGAGGTGGGCAGGCGTGATCTTGACCAGGCTGCGATCCTTGGCCTGCCGCAGCTCCTCGATCAGGCTCTGCGCCCCTTCGTCGTCGGGCAGCAGGTCGACCTGGCCGCCGGCGAGCAAGGCGGGGTAGAGGCTCGTCACCGTGAGGTCGAACGAGATCGACGAATGCACCGGCACCGAGGCGCCAGGCTCGACGGCGTAGGCTCGAATGGCCCACCACAGGTAGTTGACGAGTCCACGGTGCGTGATCAGCGCGCCCTTGGGTTTGCCGGTCGAGCCCGAGGTATAGATGACGTAGGCGAGATCGGACGGGGTCGAGATCGAACCGGGATCGTCCTTTCGTTCTCGCTCGATCGCCGGCCAGTCCGCGTCAAGGCGGACGAGCCTCTCGCCCAGGCCCGGAAACAGAGGCGACACCGCGTCCTCGGTCAGCAGCGCCTGCACGGCCGAATCGCCCACCATGAACGCGAGGCGATCGGGCGGATACGACGGATCCAGCGGCACGTAGGCGGCGCCGGCTTTCCACGCGCCGAGCAACCCGATCACCAGCAGCGGCGTACGGTGCAGCGACACGCCGACCAGGCTGTCGCGGCCGATCCCGCGCCGGCGCAGGAAATGGGCGACCTGGTTCGCCCGCTCGTTGAGTTCCCCGTAGCTGATCGCGCCGCCTTCGAACGTCACGGCCGTCGCGCCGGGGGAGCGCCCGACCTGGCGCTCGAACAACTCGTGCGTGCACGCATCCGGAAAGTCCGCGGACGTCCGGTTCCATTCCACGAGAACCCGCAGGCGCTCGGCCTCGCTCAAGCGTGCGCTCGAGCAAGCGGGTTTCGCGTCGCCTGTCGGGGGAAAGGGGTGCATGTCGTTCATGTTCGAATGTGTCCGCTTCGAGGTTTCCGTCGCCCAGGCCGCTCCGGAATCAGAGCGACCAGGCGATGACTTCCTTCATGATTTCGTTCGTGCCGGCGTAGATGCGCTGAACGCGGCTGTCGGTCCACATGCGGGCGATCGGATACTCCGTCATGTACCCGTAGCCGCCGTGAAGCTGCACGCATTCGTCGACGATCCGGCACAGGCTCTCGGTCATCCAGTACTTCGCCACCGCGGTCGACGCGTCGTCGAGGCGGCCTGCGAGGTGGCGCGCGACGCAGTCGTCGATGTAGGCCCGGCCGACCCGGCATTGGGCGGCGCACTCGGCCAGCTTGAAACGCGTGTTCTGCAGGTCGAACAGCGGCTTGCCGGCGATCGAGCGCTCCTTGGCGTAGCGCAGCGTGATCGCCACCGCTTCCTCGGCCATCGCCGCCGCTGCGACCGCGATCGTCAGGCGCTCGTACGGCAGCTGCTGCATCATCTGCGCGTACCCCCTGCCTTCCGCCGCCCCGAGCAGGTTCCCCGCCGGCACGCGGACGTCGTCGAAGAACATCTCGCAGGCGTCGCGGCCCTGCATCCCGACCTTCTCGAGCGGGCGGCCGGTGCCGTAGCCGGCCAGATCCCGCGTGTCGACCAGGATCATCGATAGCGCGCGCATCGCCGGCGCGGTCGGATGGGTTCTCGCTGCAAGGCAGACAAGGCCGGCGTGCGACGCGTTCGAAATGAACGTCTTCGCACCCTTGATCACGTAGTGATCGCCGTCCCGCCGCGCTGTCGTCGCGATTCCGGCGAGATCGGAGCCGCCGCCGGGCTCGGTCATCGCGATCGCGCCGACGAGCTCGCCCGCCGCCATTTTCGGCAGCCATTGCCGCTTCTGCGTCTCGGAACCGAAGGCGAGCACGTAGTGCGCGACGATCGCCTGGACGTCGGCGCCGAAGGGCACGCCGGCGCGGGCCAGTTCCTCGATGACGACGCACTGGTGCGCGTAGTTTCCGCCGCCGCCGCCATACTCGGCCGGCACGTCCGGCAGCAGCAGGCCGGCGCGGCCCGCGCTTGCCCAGGCCGTGGCGTCGGGGCGCCGTTGCTCGCGCCAGTGGGCCTGCCGGGGAACGAATTCGTCCCGTACGAAGCGGCGCACGGTGTCGCGGAACATCCGCACATCGTCGGTCTGCCAGGGTGGCGCGGAGGTGTCAGCGTCCATCGGAATTCCGTCCCCAAAGCCTTCTCTTGATCCCGATGAGCCCGTGCCCGAACGGCCGCGGAAGGCTCGCGAGCACTTCGCTCATGATGCGGCTCGCGCGGTCAGGCCCGCTGCATTCTCGTGGCACTCGCCGCCCGAGCCTGGCTTGCGGAACGCGGCCAGGCGTTCGCGCAGGCTCTGAGCCGTCGCCTTCATCCCGGGCCGCAGCGCGCGGATCTCGACCGTCTCGCGCGTCAGTTTCGCAAGCTGTGCCTTGTACTCGTGCTCGCCGCGCAGCATGTCGAACTCGCGGCAACCCTCCGCGATCGCCTGCTCGATGGCGTAGCCCAGCAGGACGAAGCCGGGTCGCAGTTTCGAGTGCGCCGGGTCGAAGCCGGCCTGGAAGTAGAGCCATGAATCGCGGAAGCGGTAGCAGTAGAGCATCGCGACCACGCGGCCCTCGATCTCGAGCGCGACCAGCCGCAGACGCCCGTCTTGCTGCAGCTCGTGCATCAATTCGCGATGGAAGCCGCAATACTCGCCGCTCGAGAACGCGTGGCGGCGGTCGCGGTCCGCCCAGCGCATCCGGTGCAACTCGGCCAGCCGGTCGATCGCCGCGTCGAGCGCGGGCCCCTGCTCGCCGATCATCCGGAAGCGCGCTCCTGGCGTCTCCTCGAAGCGGCGCCGCAGCCGCCGCATCTCCTGGCGCCGGGACGTGTTGAGCGACCCCAGGTACTCGTCCCAGGTCGAACCCAGCGCGATGTAACGGATGCGCGCCGATACGCCCGATCGCGTCATGACGCCGCGTTCGCGGCCAAGCCGCTCGAGCGCTCCGCCGAATTCCGAGGCCGGATCGAGGTCGGACAGCACCAGTTGATCCCAGCCGCCGACGTGGTCGACGGCGTGCCGGATCAGCGCGGCCGCGGTTTCGGCCGCCCGCGCGGCGGCAAGCGGCGGCTCCAGGTAGTCGGGCGAGGTATCGCCACCCGTGCCGATCGGTTGCAGCACGCGGATCGGGATCCATCTCAGCAGCCGGCCCGATCGCAGGTAAAGCGGAAGGATCCCGACGATCCGATCGCCCTCCCACGCGACGAGCACGCGCAGCGGCCGGCCCGCGCCGTAGTGCTTCCACCACAGGGACTGCCATTCCCAGGTCGTGAACACGCTCGCGCGCGCAGCGGCATCGACGAGCGCGTTCCATCCGGAGCGAAGGGCCTCGAACCCGCTCGCGGTGGTGACGACCTCGATTCGCAGCGCCACGGCAGGCGCACTGGTGCCCGCCGCCACGGCGTTCTCGCACGGTTGCGGGCGGCCCGGTGCCGGAAGGACGGCCGCATACGGAACACGACTCGCGGCTGAGGGGAGGGGCATGGTTCGTCAGCCCTCGTCAGGCGGCGCGCAGCACGCGCGGCGAACGATCCGAGGCCGCCGCGCGGAAGGTCGCAAGCTCGTGC
This sequence comes from uncultured Burkholderiaceae bacterium, assembly GCA_964512305.1. Lineage (GTDB taxonomy): Bacteria > Pseudomonadota > Gammaproteobacteria > Burkholderiales > Burkholderiaceae_F > CAZEIW01. The sequence continues at coordinate 12,477 of CAZEIW010000082.1, forward strand.
ATCCAGCGCGACAGGAACGGTCGATCCAGCGCTTCGAGCGCGATGTCGACCACGTGCGCCGACGGTCTCACGGGATCGCCGGGAGGGTCGGCCGCGGCCGTGGAGCGATCTCGCGTGCCGAGCAGGTCTTCGACCGCTTCGAACAGGCCGCGCTGGCGCGCCATGCGCGTCAGGCGCGCGTTGGGCATGGAGCGCGTGAACTTCCGCAGCGCGTCCGAGCCGTTGGCGGGAACATAGGGAAAGTCCGCGCGTCGCAGCATTGCCAGGTCGGCGTCGGAATCGCCCATCGCGGCGACCAGCGCCGAACGCACCGGCAACCGCGCCTTGATCGACTCGACCGCAGTGCCCTTGTCGACTTCCTTCGGCACGAAGCAGGTGTCGCGCGGACCGCGGATCGCGCGCAGCGAATCGAATCGCCCGAGCTCCAGGAGCTCGTCGACCTCGCGGCTCGCGAGGCCCGCCCATCGTCCGTCGCGATAACGGTACAGGCGAACCGCTGCACGGTAACCGGAATCCACGTGGACGCCGGGCATGCCCGCGGCCAGCTCGCGGCAGCGCGCGAGCGCCTCGGCCGCCTCGGGTCCATAAAGGGGCTCGACCCGCCCGCCGATCCGGTCGACGAACAGGCAGCCGTATTCCGCGGCCCCGCCCGGGAACCCATAGCAGTCGCAATAGTCGAGCACGTGCTCGACGCTGCGGCCGGTGTTCGGTATCACCGCGTAGCCTCGAGACTGCAGGCGCTGCAGTGCCCGCAGGCCGCTGGCGGTCGTGTGCGGGAAGAACCCGAACGCCTGCGAGTCGAACACGCCGTCCAGGTCGAGGAAGAAAAGCCGCTCGGTCCATGCCCGCTTCCCGGTCGCCTCGAGCCTGGCCGCGTGATGGCGGTTCAGCTGATAGGTCAGGAAGTCGCGGCTCCAGAGGAAGCGCAGGTTCTCGTCGCGCTGCCGCTGCGCCGATAATGGGCGCCGAAGGGCGGCGGCCGCCTTGTCCATCGCCAGCAGGCCCACGTACAGCTTGTAGAGCAGCAGCCGGTCGCGAACCGCGTCGTCGCCCGTGCCTGCCACGTACGCGTCGACCAGGCGGCCCTCGGCGACCCGGTCGAGCTTCAATTCGTGGACCGCGCCGGCGAGGTCGTAGGCCGGGTCGACGATGTCCTGCTCGCCGCCGCCGAAGTTGTGGTGCTCGAAATCGACCTTGCGCACGCGGCCCCGCGCCATCAGCCAGTTGTCGCGCGCCATTCGCCCGTCGACCATGATCGGCGTTGGCGGCGCCAGCTTCGCGAGAGCCCGGTCCAGCGCCGGGATCGCGAGCCGGCCGAGCACACGACCATAGGGGCGCCGCAGCACTTCGAGGATCCGGTCACGGCCGGTGCGCCGATAGCCGACAACACCTGACGTCGGGTCTTCGCCAAGCTGCAATCCGCGGACGCGCGCGGCGACGTAGGACGGCACCGCTGCGGCGATCGACTCGGGCGCCGGCTGCGCGGCCGGCGCGTCCTCGCCGCCGAGCCATTCGACGAACATCAGGCCGTCTCGCACTCCGATCAGCCTCGGCACGAAGTCCGTCAGGCGATCGGCGGCCAGGTAGGCGTGATAGCCCAGCCAGCCCCAGCCGACGCTCTTGGCGAGAACGAGCGTGGTCTCCGAGGGCTCCGCCGGCACCGCGCCGTCGCGGCGGTCTTCGCCTCGGGTCCGGCGCTCGATCCGGAACACCCGCTTCAGCCGGACCTGGAAGCTGTCCGGGTACCGGGCCCTCAGGCCGGCGTTGAGACTGTCGAGCGTGGCGGTCCGCTCCAGGCGCAAGTCGGTGCCGGTGCCGGCGCCCGAGATCTCCCGAATGGTTTGCAGCATCCGGGTGTCGTCCTCGAGCAGCCTGGCCTTGTGGAACTCGGACGGCGCCAGTGTGACGACCCGCACGGGCGAAACGCGCACGGCCCAATCCGTCTGCGCCGGGTGGTCCGGCGCCAGGATGACGATGTGCCTGGCCTTCAGCCGGCGCGCGAGAGCGACCAGGTCGACGAAGGTGTCGCCCGTGTTCGGATGGTCGTCGACGATGACCACGTGCGCGCCGTGCGCGCAGGCTTCGCCGAGGCGGCGGCGCTCGGCGCGCGAGAGGCCTTCCTTGAGGCGAACCGTCAGCCACCCGGAAGTCCGCCAGCCCCAGCGCTCAAGGCACGCGTGCACGAGCGGCGCGAAATAAGCGCCGGCGGTCCTCGGTCCGAGCACGAACAGCTCGCGCGGCCGATCGCTGCCGAACGTGTCGACGAGCCGCCGTGCCATCTCGATCACGTCGTGATGGGTGAGGTCCTGGCAGCGGAACGCTTCCGGAATCCTTGCCCGCCATCCCGCGGCCCCGGCCGGAAGGCGCGTGTCGACCAGCACCGTCAGCTCGGCGCCGAGTGCCGACCAGTCGGGCGCTTCGCCGCAAGTCTCGTCGACGATCGCCCTGCACGCGATCGCGACGCTGCGGTCGAGCGATGGTTTCCACCGGCGCACCAGGCGGCGGTCCGCGCGCGAGATCCATGCGTCGGGCGCGTTGACGGCGAGGCGGACAGCCGCAATGAGCCCGCCCGGAAGGGAGAATCGCCGTGCCAGCCCGTCCAGCTTCCAGCGCCGATACGACAGGTAGTCGCCGATCGTGCAATCCAGCGCGCAGAGCAGCAGGTAGAGGTTGACGCGGCATTCGCGCCGCTGCCATTCCTCGGTGGAGCTCTGCAGCAGGTGCCACGACTCAAGCGCGCGCCGGCGCAGATCCTCGACGCTCAGGACAGGGTTGAGACACCAGCCGAAACGGGAGAAGAAGCCGGCATCGGGGCGTGCGGTCGGCAGGGCGGTCATCCGGGCATCCTCGGCACGAACACGGCCAGTGCGTCCTTCGCCATCCACCACAACGTGCTCGGGCTCCGGCGCAGCTGCGACAGCGCATACGGCATCCAGGCTTCGCCGAACGGGACATACGCGCGCACGCGAACGCCGGCCTCGCGCGCCACGGCCGATGCGGCGCGCATCGGCAGCCCGAACAACAGCTCGAGCTCGCAGGGCGTATTCGAGTCGCGCAGGCGCCGGATCGCCTCGCGCGCCAGCGCCGGATCGTGCGTGGCGACGGCCACGGCGCGCGCGCGGCCGGCCAGGCGGTCGATGACCGCGAGGCAGCCGGAGGCCGGGTCCAGGCCGGGTTGCGCGGGATCGGCCCACTGGCCCTTGACGACCCTGGCGCGCAGACCGAGCTCGATCGCGCGCTCGGCGTCCGTCACGCTTCTGCGCCATCTCCCCGGCAGTGTGCAGCCGACCGTCGGCGCGTGCGCGAGCGCGATCTCGGCGGCGGCGAACGTCGGTCCGGCGGTCTCGATCGCGTGCGAATCGAAATGAATGCCGACGCCCGTCCGCCGCGAGGCGAGCGCGATTTCCTCGATCAAGGCCCGGTCGTACTTCATCGCGGGCACCTTGAGCGAGACGTAGGCGTCGCGCCCGTTCCCGGCCAGCGCATCGACCGCCGCGAGGTCGAAGTCGGCGATCCGCCGCGGCGCCTCGCCGACAGCGTTGAAATACCCGACCGTCGCGGCATGACCGCTGCGCGCGAAGCGGTGGACAGCCTCGATCGCGTCGCCCAGCTCAGGGCCGGGGACGTAGGCGCGGCTCAGGAACCTGAACACCGGCCGCGCAGCCGCTCGCACGAGGGACCGCATCTCAGTCTTCCGCGCGCTTCCACGTCCGCCGCAGGCGCCATGCGCCCCAGCGTGCCGCATCGGCGCCGAACGCGAACGCGCCCGCGGAGGAGAACGGATATGCGCGGACCCGCACGCACTCGCGCAGGCGTGCGGTCCACAGGCGCGTCCAGGGTTCCGCCGATCCGAGGAACTCGATCGTCTGCAGTCCGCGCTGCGCGGCGTACCGGATCGCATGCAGCATCAGCAGCGTTCCGGGCGAACTGCGCGCGTACGCCTCGTTGTGGCCTATCTTCAGCAGCCAGAAGCGCTGACGCGACTCGATGGCAATCTGCATCGCGACGGCCTTGCCGTCGATTCGCATGAAAGCGAGGCGCAGGATGCCCTTCGCGCAGCAGGCCGCGAAGTAGCGCCGGTAGAACCCGGAACGCAGCGGATCGACCGCCAGCGCGGTGCCGTTGCGCCCCTTCCAGCTGTTGAACTCGGCGTCGTAGGCCTCGCCCAGGAGCTCGTCGAGGTTCGACGGTTGCGGCGTGACGACCTCGAACCCGGTCGTGCCCGACTGTCCGGCGTTTCGCAGCGCGCGCCGGAAGTCCGAGCGCCGCCCGGCATTGAAGTGCGTCTCGGGCTCGACCCAGGTCGGATCGATCTCGAGGTACGGATACGGGCCGACAGGAGCGACGCGGACGAAGCCCCGGCGCCTGAATGCGCGCTGGACTTCGCCGGCCACGGGCGAATCGGCCGGCACCCGCTGCAGGTCGACCGGCGAGCCGTGCCGGGACAGCTCGTCGCACAGGCGCGCGAGCGCAGCGCGGTCGGCATAGACGAGGTCCATCGGCTCGGTCAGCTCCCTGACGCCGATCGACTCCAGACGCCCGGCCCGCCACCAGGAACGTTCGCGCTCCACCAGCGGTGCGATCGCTTTGCATCGCCCGCCGTCCCAGATCGAGAACATCTTCAACCGGCCCGAGGCCGACAGGGCTTCGACGCAGGCGCGGGTCCACTCGAAGTGCTCGATCGGTCCCCCGGCCGAGGCTTCCAGCGCCTCCCAGGCCGGCCGCAGGCCGGCCAGCAGGGCCGCGTCGGTGATCGGTAAAGCGCGGCAGCCGTCCGCAGCGGCCGGCGCCTGCATGGCCATGCCGCTCATCTGCCGCCGAACTTGCCGCCGGCCCGCGTGCGCCGCTCAGGCCCCGCCATCGCGCGCAGCAGTTCGAGCATCGTGTTGACGCTGCGTTCGAGGCGGTCCAGCCGTGCCGCGATCGACGAAATGACGAAGGGCCGAACCACGTCGCTGGACCGGCCCCAGTCGGCCGGCGACCCGGTCGAGCGGCCCGCATCGGCCGCCTCAGCGACCTGCGGTGCGCCTCCCAGCTCTTCCTGCAGCTCGGCGTCGGTCTCCGTGACGTCGCGCGCCGTGATCTCGTGCTTTTCGCCCAGGTAGGCGCCGAGCAATACTCGGTTGCAGAGCGCATTGATCCGCCGCGGGATGCCGCCCGTGGCATCGTGCAGCGCCGGAAAGACCGCATCCTCGAACGACGGATCGCCGTTCCATCCGACCCGGCGCAGCCTGTGTTCGATGTAGCCGCGGGTCTCCTCGCGCTCCATGGGCCCGAGGTGATAGGAGGCGATGATGCGCTGGCGCAGCTGCAGCATCGCCGGCGAGCGCATCAGCTCGCGCAGTTCGGGCTGGCCGACCAGGAAGCTTTGCAGCAATGCGCGGTCGCCGAGCTGGAAGTTCGACAGCATGCGCAGCTCTTCCAACGCCTGCTGCGAAAGGTTCTGCGCCTCGTCGACCACCAGCAGCGCGCGCCGGTTCTGCGCGACCAGCGAGGTCAGGAACGCCTCGATCGTCGCCAGCAGCGAGGCCTTGCCCGCGCCCTCGACCGCGAGGCCGAAGGCGATCGCGACCGCGCGCAGGAGGTTATCGGAGTCCAGCTGGGTGCTGACGAGCTGCGCCGCCACCACCGTGCTAGGGTCGAGCTCTTGCAGCAGCGCGCGCACCAGGGTCGTCTTTCCGGCGCCGACCTCGCCCGTGATCACGATGAAGCCCTCGCGCTGGAACACGCCGTACTTCAGGTAGGCGTGCGCCTTGCTGTGGCCGCGGCTCGCGAAGAAGAACGTCGGGTCGGGGTTGAGCTGGAACGGGTTGCCCGAGAAGCCGTAGAAGGTTTCGAACATGGCGGATCAGTCAGGAGCTTCCGTAGCCGTAACCGTAGCCGTAGCCGTACGCCTTGCCCTCCACGCCCCGAACCTTGTTCAGCAGCGTCATCACGACCGGGCAGGCCTCGATCGTGGCCAGGGCCTCGACCACGGAATTGCGCGGCGTCCGCTGCGCTTCGACCACGACGACGATCTGGCCGACGTGCCCGGCAAGCACGCGAGTCTCCGGCGCAGCGAGCAGGGGCGGGGAATCGAACAGGAGGATCCGCCGTTCGTCCTGCGTCGCCAGCTGCTCGACGAGCCGCGCCATCGCGGCGCTGCCGAGCAGCTCGGTGGTATGGCCGCCCGCGGTGCCGGCGGTGCCCGCGGGCAGCAGCGAAAGCTTGTCGATGCTCGTGGGAAGGATCAGTTCGCGCAGCGGCAGCTCCGGATCGGCGAGCGCGTCGAGCAGGCCCTTGGCGGGCGGCAGCCCGAGGCGGTTGAACACCGCCGGCCGCAGCACGTCGGCATCGATCAGCAGCACGCGCCAGTCGACTTCCATCGCCAGCGACATCGCGAGGTTGAGCGCCGCGAAGGTCTTGCCCTCGCCGGGCACCGCGCTGGTGACCATGATGCAGTTGGCGCGCCTTACAGGCGCTGCGGACTCGCCGCGCGCGTTCATCAGCAGCGGGCGCTTGATGCCGCGGAACTGGTCCGCGAGGCGGCTTCGCGGCGCGCCCGGCGCGGCGATGCCCGCCGCCGCGAGGCGCACGGGGTCGAGAATCACGCGCGGTGCGCTCTCGCCTTCGTCCACGGCCTCGGGGCGCAGCAACTGGACGCTGCGCATGGCGCCTGGGGGCCGGCCCAGATCCGCGAGGTTCGGCGGGAAGTCGTTCGTGCCGGGGCGCGATGGCTGGGCCGCCGTCGACGGCGCCGGCTCGATGCCTGCACGGCGCAGCTCCTCGAGCCTGCGCGCTGCTTGTTCGATGATGCTCACTTCGGACCCTTCAAGTCATCGTGCGCAAGCGCGGCCCGCCGAAAACTGTGCGAGGCGTGATGCGCATCGCCTTCATACCCGGCGCGGTCGAACCGCGCGTTGCGGCCGCTGCCGATCGTCCGCCCGCGCACAGGCGCGGTCGCGTGCCCAGTGAGGGCAAACAGCCATCGCCCGCTGGTGATCCCTTCGAGGTAAAGATGCGCCCAAAGGGGTCCGGCGCGCTTGACCAGCATCAACGGCCATCCGGCGTTCTGCGGGCCGCTTGATTCGAACCATGCCACGTGGCTTAACGATGAAACGGCGAAATACAGTGGTTGCGGCGCCGCTCAGCCGCCGATCGACCGGCGTCATCTGCGCGGACGCAGGGCCGCCGCGGTTTCGCCGGGCCGATGGCCGGACTCAGGTGTCGGCGCCGCGTGACGACACCTTTAGCGATATCCCGGAGCAAGGCGCGTTATACCATATATGCGGTACTCACAGGGGTCGGAATTTTCGACACCAAGCGGGCAAGCATCGGGAAAAGTCGATAAGCGTACGCTCACTTCCAGACAAACCAAGGGTCGGCGGCGAATTCTTCAAATAAGGGCCGACTCACTTGGGCGTCCTGCGCCCGTGCAGGCTGGCCGTCGAAGGCCGATGACGCCGCTACAACCTCGCGTAGCCGAAGTACGCGCGAACCCAGTCGACCAATCGAGGCAGCCCTTCCTCGATCGACGTCGTCGGCTCCCACCCCAGATCCCGCCGCGTCGCCTCGATATCCGCCGCCGTCGACCGCACGTCCCCCGGCTGCATCGGCCTCATCACCATCCGCGGCGTCGCGCCCACCGCGCGCGCGAGCACCTCGATGAAGCGCATCAGCTGCTCTGGCCGGTTGTTGCCGAGGTTGTACAGCCGGTGCGGCACGTCGCCGAAGCGCGCGGTCCCGTCGAGCGCCGCCAGCGTGCCGCCGACGATGTCGTCGATGTACGTGAAGTCGCGCTGCATGTCGCCGTGCCCGTAGACCTCGATCTCGCGCCCCTCGAACAGCGCGCGCGCGAACTTCATCGGCGCCATGTCCGGCCGGCCCCACGGCCCGTACACGGTGAAGTAGCGCAGGCCGGTGAGGCGCAGACCGAACTGCCGCGCGTAGACGGCGGCGATCAGCTCGTTGGCGCGCTTGGTCGCCGCGTACAGGCTGACCGGCTGATCGACCGGATCGTCGATCGAGAACGGCTGCTTGGTGTTGGCGCCATACACGCTCGACGACGACGCGTAGACGAAGTGTTCGACATCGCCGGCGGCGCGCGCCAGCTCGAGCAGGTTGACGAAGCCGGCTACGTTGCTGTCGACGTAGGCGTGCGGGTTCTCGAACGAATAGCGCACGCCGGCCTGCGCGGCCAGGTGCACGATCCGGCGCGGGCGGTGGCGGGCGAACAGCGCCGACAGCGCAGCGCGATCCGTCAGGTCGGCTTCGACCTGCGTGTACCGCGAGTCGGTCAGCCGTGCAACGCGGTCGCGCTTGAGCTGCGGATCGTAGTAGGGGTTGAAGTTGTCGAGGCCGACGACGGCTTCGCCGCGCGCGAGCAGCGCCTGCGCGACCGCCTGGCCGATGAAGCCGGCGCTGCCGGTGACAAGGATCATCGCAGCGGCCCCGGGGACTCAGCCCGGGGCGCGGCCGACGCCGTAGTAGGCGAGGCCGGCGGCGCGCACCGCCCGCGGGTCGTAAAGGTTGCGGCCGTCGATCAGCACGCGCTGCCGGAGGGTCTCGGCCAGGTGGGCGAAGTCGGGGCTGCGGAACTCGAGCCACTCGGTGACCACCACCAGTGCGTCGGCGCCTTCGCACGCGGCCGCCGCGCTGTCGCAGTAGACGATCTTGCGCTCGAGCTCCTCGAGCGCGATGCCCGCGGTCGCGCGGGCCTGCGGATCGTAGGCGCGCACCGTTGCGCCCGCGGCGATCGCATCGCGGATCAGCACCAGGCTGGGCGCCTCGCGCACGTCGTCGGTGTGGGGCTTGAACGCCAGCCCCCACACCGCGATCACGCGGTCGCGCAACTCGCCGCGCAGCGCCTCGCGCAGCTTGGTCGCCAGCAGATGCTTCTGCTCCTCGTTGACCTCGTGCACCGCCGACAGCACCCGCGCCGACAGCACGTTCTCCCGCGCCATCGCCAGCAGCGCGCGCACGTCCTTCGGGAAGCACGAGCCGCCGTAGCCGGCGCCGGCGTACAGGAAGCTCGGCCCGATCCGCGGGTCGGCGCCGATCGCGTGGCGCACGCGTTCGACGTCGGCGCCGAGCTTTTCGGCCAGCCGCGCCAGCTCGTTCATGAACGAAATGCGCGTGGCCAGCATCGCGTTGGCCGCGTACTTGGCCAGCTCCGAGGAACGCGCGTCGAGCACGATCAGGCGTTCGCGGTTGCGGTTGAAGGGCGCATACAGCGCGCCGAGCGTCGCGATCGCATCGGCGTCGTCGGTGCCGATCACGATGCGGTCCGGATGCATGAAATCCTGCAGCGCCGCGCCTTCCTTCAGGAATTCCGGGTTCGATGCGACGGGTGTGCGGATCACGACCCCGCGCGCCGCCAGTTCCTCCCGCAGCGCGTGCTCGGCCCGCTCATGGGTGCCCACCGGCACCGTCGACTTCACCACGACCAGCGCGTTGCGGGTCAGGCGCTTGCCCAGCTCGCGCGCCGCCCGCTCGACGTGGCGCACGTCGGCCGATCCGTCCTCGTCGGTCGGCGTGCCCACCGCGATGAAGAACACGTCGGAGTGCGCCACCGCCTCGTCGTAGCTCGAGGTGAACCCGATCCGCCCGGCGTGGCGGTTGCGGGCGATCACCTCGTCCAGCCCGGGCTCGTGGATCGGAACCTCGCCCGCGTTCAGGCGCGCCACCTTGGCGGCGTCGATGTCGATGCAAAGCACCTCGTTGCCGACGTCGGCGAAGCAGGCGCCGGTCACCAGGCCAACGTAGCCGGTGCCGATCATGGTCAATTTCATCGGGCTGGTCCCTTGAATGGGCGTCGCGCTGCAGCGCGGCATCGCATTGTATCGAGGCGGGTCCCGCCCGATCCCTGCGCCGTGTCAAGCGCAAGCGCCGGTTTGGCAGCCGCGCGACCGTCGAGCAACGCCGCTCGACCGCCTATCATGACGCTTTGGCGGCGATCGGCCGCCGATCGGCCTCAAATCGCGCGACCACGGCTCCGGACGGACGCATCAATGACTCTCGTTTCGACACCCCCAAGCCAGGGCGGCCGCGTGGGTGATCGCCCCGGCGCCAGCCCGGCTCAGGGTGCCGGCGATGGCGCCGCGCAGCCCGGCGCGACGGCCGTCCTTTCTCCGGGCGTGTCGAATCGCGCTCCGGCGGACGTGTCGATCGTGATCCCGGTGTACAACGAAGCCGACAACCTGCACGAGCTGGTCGAGCGCGTCGGCGCGGCGATGACGCCGACCGGCCGCGCTTTCGAACTGCTGGTGGTCGATGACGGTTCCTCGGACCGTTCGCGCGCGATGCTGGGAGAGCTGGCGGGCGCGCGACCATGGCTGCGGCCGCTGCTGCTGATCCGCAACTACGGCCAGTCGACCGCCCTGCAGGCGGGCTTCGACCACGCACGCGGGGAAGTCGTCGTCACGCTGGACGGCGATCTGCAGAACGACCCGCTCGAGATCCCCCGCCTGCTCGATCTGCTCGACGCCGACCCGGGGGTCGACGTCGTTTCCGGCTGGCGCAAGCAGCGCCAGGACCGCACGTGGTCGCGCAAGGTGCCGTCGTGGCTGGCCAACCGGCTGATCTCGTCGGTGACCGGCGTGAGGCTGCACGACTACGGTTGCGCGCTGAAAGCATACCGGCGCGCGATCCTCGAGAACGTCAAGCTGTACGGCGAGCTGCATCGCTTCATCCCGGCGCTGGCCGTCGAGGCGGGCGCGCGCATGATCGAGGTGCCGGTGCTGCATCACGCGCGCACCCGCGGGCAGTCGAAGTACGGGATCGACCGCGTGTTTCGCGTGCTGCTGGACCTGCTCTGGATCAAGTTCTCCATGCGATTCCTGCACCGGCCGCTGCATGCGTTCGGCGGCGTGGGCTTCGCGATGATGGCGGTCGGCGGCGCGCTCCTCGCCTGGCTCGCGTTCGACAAGCTCGCGCTCGGCCACGACATCGGCGGCCGCCCGCTGCTGCTGCTGGGCGCGCTGCTGACGCTGATCGGCGTGCAGCTCCTCGCCACCGGCGTGCTGGGCGAGCTGCTGACGCGCGTCTATCACGAGCCGCAGGGCCGCCGCCAGTACGTGCTGCAGGCGGAGCGGCCGCACCCGCCGTCGCCAGAGCGGCCACACCCGCCGCCATCGCCGGAGCGATAGTGCCCCCTCGCTTGCCTCCTTCGGCGCCGAGGGTTGTGCTCAAGCTCGCGTTGCGCCTCGCGGCCGCGCTGGCCCTGCTTGCGGCCGCGGCCTGGCTGGTCGGCATCGAGCGTCTCGCGGAGCAGCTGCGGCGGGTCGATCCGCTCTGGTTCGTCGCGGCCGTGGCGGCGGCGGCGCTGTCGCAGTGGGTCTCGGCGCTGCGCTGGCACTCGATCGCGCGCATCCTGGGGCTGCAGGGCGCGGTCTCGGCGCTCGCTGTCGGCTACGCGCAAGCGATCACCGTCGGCGTGCTGCTGCCGGGCGCAACGCTGGGCGGCGACGCGTTGCGCAGCATGCGCCTGCAACGCCTCGGCAATCCGCTCGGCGTCTCGGCCCTTTCGGTCGTGCTCGACCGCCTGAGCGGCCTGTGGGTGTTGTGCGTGCTGTCGCTGGTCACGGGCCTGGGCCTGGTGCTGCTGGGCGATGTCGGCGACGCGGCGGGGGCGGTCGCGCGCGCCGGCCTTCCGCCAGGCGCCGGCAATCTGCTGGTCGCCGCCTACTTGCTCGGGCTGGCGTGCGCGTGCGCGGCGCCGTTCCTGCCCTGGCGCTTGCCGGAGCCTGGCCCGGGCGCGGTCGCGGCACGCGCTCCGGGCGAGACGCCGCCTGGCGCGGCGGCTGGCGAACGCGAGGCTGGGGCGCCCGCGGGGCGCGCCGCGTGGTCGCGGCGGCTCCTCGAGAAGCTGCGCGAGCTCCACCAGCTGACGCTGTCGCGGCGCGCCGCGCTCGCGCGCTCGCTCTGGTCTTCGCTGCTGGTCCAGGTGCTGTGCGCGCTGACCTTGTGGCTTTGCCTGCGCGCCGCCGGCGCGAGCGCGGGCTACTGGCAGGTGAAGGCGATCGCGGCTCCCGTGTTCATCGCCGGCGTGCTGCCGCTCTCTTACGGCGGCTTCGGCTCGCGCGAGGTCGCGGCGCTGGTGGCTTTCCCGCTGGTAGGCG
>CAZEIW010000083.1:0-14414 GCA_964512305.1 uncultured Burkholderiaceae bacterium
CCCCTCTCCCGCTGCGCGGGAGAGGGGAGGTCTTCGTGGGCTTCGTCATCCGCCCGCCCCCAGCTTCGCCGCCACCGCCCCGATCGAGCCGGCGCCCATCGTGATCACCACATCGCCCGGCCGCGCCGCTTCGAGGATCGCGCGCGGCAGCGCTTCGATGCCCTCGACGAACACCGGCTCGACGCGCCCGGCCACGCGCAGCGCGCGCGCCAGCGAACGGCCGTCGGCGGCCACGATCGGCGTCTCGCCGGCCGGATAGACCTCGGTCAGCAGCAGCGCATCGGCGCTCGACAGCACCTCGACGAAGTCCTCGAAGCAGTCGCGCGTGCGCGTGTAGCGATGCGGCTGGAACGCGAGCAGGATGCGGCGGCCGGGGAAAGCGCCGCGGGCCGCCGCGAGCGTCGCCGCCATTTCCGCCGGGTGATGGCCGTAGTCGTCGATCAGCGTGAACGACCCGCCCGGCACCGCGATCTCGCCGTGGCGGGCGAAGCGCCGACCGACGCCGGTGAAGCCTGCCAGCGCCTCCTGGATCGCGCCGTCGGCGACGCCGAGCTGATGCGCGACGGCGATCGCGGCGAGCGCATTGCGCACGTTGTGCACGCCCGGCAGGTTCAGGCTGACCGGCAGCGCAGGCGCGCCCTCGCGCAGCACCGAGAAGCGCATCTGCGGCCCATCGGCGACGACCGACACGGCCCGCACCTGGCAGTCCTCGCCGAGTCCGTAGCTGATCACCGGCTTCGACACGAACGGCAGGATCTCGCGCACGCGCTCGTCGTCGATGCACAGGACCGCGGACCCGTAGAACGGCAGGCGCGCCAGGAACTCGACGAAGGCCTGGCGCAGCCGCGCGAAGTCGTGTCCGTAGGTCTCCATGTGATCGTTGTCGATGTTGGTGACGACCGCGATCACCGGCGACAGGTTCAGGAAGCTCGCGTCGGACTCGTCCGCCTCGACGACGATGTAGTCGCCGCTGCCCAGGCGCGCGTTGGCGCCGGCCGAGTTGAGCCGGCCGCCGATCACGAAGGTCGGGTCGAGGCCGCCGGCGGCCAGCACGCTCGCGACCAGGCTGGTGGTGGTGGTCTTGCCGTGCGTGCCGGCGATCGCGATGCCCTGCTTCAGGCGCATCAGCTCGGCCAGCATCACCGCGCGCGGCACCACCGGGATCCGCCGCGCGCGCGCGGCGATCACCTCCGGGTTGTCGGGGCGCACGGCCGACGACACCACGACCGCGTCGGCGCCCTCGATGTTGGCGGCGTCGTGCCCCTGCGCGATCCGGATCCCGAGCCTGCCCAGGCGTGCCGTGGTCGCATTGGACGCGGCGTCGGAGCCGCTGATCGCGTAGCCCAGGTTGAGCAGCACCTCGGCGATCCCGCTCATGCCGGAGCCGCCGATGCCGACGAAGTGGATATGGCTGATCGCGTGTTTCATTCGGTGCTTGCAGTTCGAGATATCGCCGAAGGCCCGGCCACGACATCGAGGGGCGACGTCCTCATGCCTGCCCCGCGATCCGTTCCAGCTCCGACGCCACGGTCGCCGTCGCGTCGGGCGCGGCGAGGGAGCGCGCGCGCTGCGCGATCGCCGCCAGCTGCTCGCGCGTCAGCTCCTGCAGCAGACGCGCCAGCGTCGCCGGCGCCAGCTGCGATTGCGGCAGGTGCAGCGCGGCGCCGTGCGCGGCGAGGAATTCGGCGTTGGAGCGCTGGTGCGCGGTGGTCGACACGACCAGCGGCACCAGGACCGCGGCGACGCCCGCCGCGCACAATTCCGACACGGTGATCGCGCCCGCGCGGCACAGCACGAGATCGGCCTGCGCGTACTGCGCGGCCATGTCGTCGATGAACGGCATCACGTCGGCGGCGACCCCGGCCTCGGCGTAGGCGCGGCGCGTCGCTGCTTCGTGGCCGGCGCCGCACTGGTGCGCCACCTCGGGCCGCCGGTCCGCCCCGATCAGCGCCAGCGCCGCCGGCACGGCCTCGTTGAGGACCTGCGCGCCGAGGCTGCCGCCGACCACCAGCAGGCGCAGCCGGCCGCGCCGCTGCCCGTAGCGCTGCGCCGGCGCTTCCAGCGCCGCGATGCCGGGGCGCACCGGCGCGCCGCTGAGGCGCCCCTTGGCTCCCGCCAGGCGCAGCGCGACGCCGTCGAAGCCGCACAGCACGCTCGCGGCGATCCGGCGCAGGATCCGCATCGAGAGCTGGGGCGCCGCGTCGGCGTTGAGGAACGCGAACGGCACGCTCAGGCACGCGGCGGCCGCGCCGGCGGGAACCGCGATGTAGCCGCCGGTCGTGAACATCAGGTCGGGGGCGCGCCGGCGCAGCACCCGGCCGCTTTGCAGCATCGCGCGCAGCAGGCGGAACCCGCCGGCCAGCAGCGCCCCCGGACCTTTGCCGCGCAGGCTGGAAAACTGGACCGCATCGAACTCGATGCCGGCCCGTTCGACCAGCGCGCGCTCCATCCCCGCCCGCGTCCCGAGCCACGACACGGCCCAGCCGCGTTCGCGCATCGCGTCGGCGACCGCCAGCCCGGGCATCACGTGCCCGCCGGTGCCCGCCGCGACGATCACCAGGCGCCTCATCGGACCCGTCCCCCGCGCATCAGCGTGCGGTTCTCGAAGTCGGTCCGCAGCACGATCGCCAGCGCCACCGCTTCCGACAGCAGCGCCGAGCCGCCGTAGCTCATCAGCGGCAGCGTGAGCCCCTTGGTCGGCAGCAGCCCCGTGGCCACGCCCATGTTGATGAACGCCTGCAGCCCGATCCAGATCCCGACGCCCTGCGCCAGCAGGCCCGCGAACGTGCGCTCGAGGGCGATCGCCTGGCGGCCGATCTCGAACGCGCGCTTGACCAGCCAGTAGAACGCGACGATCACCGCGAGCACGCCGACGAGCCCGAGCTCCTCGCCGATCACCGCGAAGATGAAGTCGGTGTGCGCCTCGGGCAGGTAGTGCAGCTTCTCGACGCTCGCGCCCAGCCCGACACCGAACCACTCCCCGCGGCCGAACGCGATCAGCGAGTGCGACAGCTGGTAGCCGCGGCCCAGCGCGTTCTCGGCCGACCAGGGATCGAGATACGCGAAGATGCGCTCGCGCCGCCACGGGCTGGCCCAGATCACGCCCATGAACGCGACCGCGAGCGCGGCGCCGATCGAGGCGAACAGGCGGCCGTTGACGCCGCCGAGGAACAGGATCCCCATGCTGATGGACACCACGACGCCGAAGGCGCCCAGGTCGGGCTGCAGCAGCAGCAGCACGCCGACCACCGCCATCACGCCGGCCATCGGCGCGAAGCCCTTGCGGAACTCGTGCATGAAGTCCTGCTTCCGGACCGTGAAGTCGGCCGCGTAGAGCACGCAGGCGAGCTTCATCAGCTCCGACGGCTGCACGTTGAGCGGCCCCAGGCCGATCCACCGGCGCGCCCCCAGCGCGCCCTTGCCGATTCCCGGCAGCAGCACCACGATCAGCAGCGCGGCGGCGGCGCCGAACAGCCACGGCGCGAGCCGTTGCCAGCTGCCGATGGGGATCGCGAACGCGGCGGCCGCGGCGCCGAGCGCGATCGCTATCGACATCAGGTGGCGCAGCAGGAAGTACGACGGCGTCACGCTGTACCGCGGCGAGTCCGCCAGGGCGATCGACGCCGAGTACACCATCACCACGCCGAACAGCAGCAGCCCCGCCGTCACGGTCATCAGCGCCAGGTCGACGCGCGGCAGCCGCGAGCGCGGGCCGGCGGGTCGGCTGGAGCCGCCGAGGCCGGCGAGCTCGAGCACCGCCGCGCCCGACACCCCCGCGGCGGGCGGCTTCGACCCGAGCCAGGCCCGCAGCCGCTTCAGCACGCGCCCTCCGATCCGGCACCGCCCTGCGGCACCGCGGCGGCCAGCGCGCGCACCGCGGCGACGAACACCTCGGCGCGATGCGCGTAGTCGCGAAACCAGTCGAAGCTCGCGCACGCCGGAGACAGAAGCACCGCATCGCCCGTCTGCGCGAGACGCGCCGCGGCCTGCACCGCCGCGGGCAGGCTGTCGCAGGCGACCTTGGGCACGTCGACGGCATCGAGCGCGGCGCCGACCAGGGGCCCGTCGCGCCCGATCAGCACCACGGCCCGCGCGTGCGCCCGCACCGCCGGCGCGAGCGGCTCGAAGCGCTGGCCCTTGCCGTCGCCGCCGAGAATCACGACCAGGCGCCGGCCGTCCGCGCCGAGCCCCGCGAGCGCGGCGATCGTCGCGCCGACGTTGGTCCCCTTGCTGTCGTCGATGTAGTCGACCCCTGCCAGGCTGGCCACCCACTCGGTCCGATGCGGCTCGCCGCGGTACTCGCGCAGGGCATGCAGCGCGGCGGCGATCGGGCAGCCGATCGCCTGCACCAGCGCAAGCGCGGCAAGCGCATTCATCGCGTTGTGCCGGCCCCTGACCTGAAGCGCGTCGACCGGCATCAGGCGATGCACGAAGACCGGTGCCGGCACGGCGGCCAGCTCCGAGGCGGCCTTGCGCCGCCGTCCGGGTTCAGCGGCGTCCTCGGTGCAGGCGAGCCAGATCAGGCCGCCTTCCCTGACGAGGCCGTACTGGGCAGGCTGGGCCGGCGCGTCGGACCCGAAGCTCACGATCGCGGCGCGGGGCCTGGCGAGCGACAGCGTCGCCGGGTCGTCGCGGTTGAGCACCGCGACGGCGGACGGCGACAAAATGCGCGCCTTCGCCTTGCGGTAGGCGTCGGCGGTCTCGTGCCAGTCGAGGTGGTCCTCGCTGATGTTGAGGACCGCCGCGGCATCGCACGCGAGCGAGGCGGTCGTCGCCAGCTGGAAGCTCGACAGCTCGAGCACCCAGACCTCCGGCAGCTCGGCCCGATCGAGCGCTTCGCGCAGCGCGTCCAGGGCGCTCGGCGAGACGTTGCCGGCAACGGCCACGCGCCGGCCCCAGCGCTCGATCATCCGGCCCGCCATCCTCACCGTCGTGGTCTTGCCGTTGGTGCCGGTGACGCCGAGCACGCGCGGCGCGTAGTCGCGCTCCCCGCGCAGCCGCGCCAGCGCGCGCGCGAAGAGCTCGATCTCGCCGACCGGCGCGAGCCCTGCCGCGGCCGCCGCCTCGACCAGCGGCCGCGCCGGCGCGTGCAGCGGCGACAGCCCGGGGCTGATCGCGACCAGCTCGACGCCCTCGAGCAGCGCCGGCTCGAAGGGGCCGGCGGCGAACTGCGCCTGCGGCAGCGCCTCCTTCAGTGCCGCCAGCATCGGCGGCTGCGGACGCGTGTCGGCGATGCGCAGCTGCCAGCCGTCGCGCGCCAGCCAGCGCGCCATGGCGAGCCCGCTTTCGCCCAGACCGAGGACCAGTGCCGTCTTCATGAGGCGCAGTGAGCCGATCCCGTCACCGGATCTTCAAGGTCGACAAGCCGATCAGCACCAGCATCATGCTGATGATCCAGAAGCGCACCACGACCTGGTTCTCCTTCCACCCGGACAGCTCGAAGTGGTGGTGCAGCGGCGCCATGCGGAAGATCCGCTTGCCGCCGGTCCAGCGGAAATAGCCGACCTGCAACATCACGGACACGGTCTCGGCGACGAACACGCCGCCCATGATGAACAGCACGATCTCCTGGCGCGTGACGACCGCGATCGTCCCGAGCGCGGCGCCCAGCGAGAGCGCGCCGACGTCGCCCATGAACACCTGGGCCGGGAACGCGTTGAACCACAGGAAGGCGAGGCCCGCGCCCGCGATCGCGCCGCAGATGACGACCAGTTCGCCGGCGCCCGGAACGTACGGAAAGAGCAGGTAGCGCGCGAAGTCGGCCCGCCCTTCGACGTACGCGAACACGCCCAGCGCCGAGCCGATCATCACGGTCGGCATGATCGCCAGGCCGTCCAGGCCATCGGTCAGGTTGACCGCGTTGCTGGCGCCGACGATCACGAGGTACGACAGGATCACGAATCCGACCACGCCCATCGGATAGGCGACGTTCTTGAAGAACGGGACGATCAGGTCCGAGCGCGTCGGCAGGTCGAGCGCGAAGCCGTTGCCGGCCCACTGCCAGATCAGGACCCAGACCTTGGCGGTCGACGGCGCGGCGATCGCGAACGCGAGATAGAACGCGGCGCCGCCGCCGACCAGCGACTGCCAGAGGAACTTCTCGCGCGCCGACATGCCCTTCGGGTTGCGCCGGACCACCTTGCGGTAGTCGTCGACCCACCCGATCCAGCCGAAGGCCATCGTCACCAGGAGCACGACCCAGACGAAGCGGTTCGACAGGTCGGCCCACAGCACCGTGGTGATCGCGATCGAGATCAGCACCAGCGCGCCGCCCATGGTCGGCGTGCCGCTCTTGATCAGATGGGTCTGCGGGCCGTCGCTGCGCACGGCCTGCCCGATCTTCAGCTCGGTCAGCTTGCGGATCACGAGCGGACCGGCGAGCAGCCCGATCACGAGCGACGTCGCGGCGGCCAGCACGGCGCGCAGCGTCAGGTAGCCGAAGACGTTGAACGCGCGCACGTCCTGCGACAGCCACAGGAAGAGTTCTTTAAGCATCTTGGTCCGCAGCCAGCGCCTTCACCACGCGCTCCATCCTCATGAAGCGCGATCCCTTGACCAGCAGCGTCGCCGCCGGCGCGGCGCCCGACTGCAGCCGGCGCGCCGCGTCGATCAGCTGCTCGACGCCTTCGAAGTGCTCGCCGCCCTGGCCGAACGCGGCGACCGCCTCCCGCGCCTGCATCCCGGTCGCGAAAAGGTGCTCGACGCCGCGCGACCGCGCATGGGCGCCGATCTCGCGATGGAATTCGGTGCCGCGCTCCCCGACCTCTCCCATGTCGCCGAGCAGCAGCGCGCGCGGTGCCGGCTGGCGGGCGAGCAGGTCGATCGCCGCCCGCACCGAATCGGGATTGGCGTTGTAGGTGTCGTCGATCACGGTCGCGCCGCCTGCACCGGCGCGGCGCGCGCCGCGTCCCGCCAGCGGAACGAACGAGGCGAGCCCGGCTGCGATCGCGGCCGGCGCGATCCCGATCGCCAGGCAGCAGGCGGTCGCTGCGAGCGCATTGTGCACGTTGTGTTCGCCGGCCACGCCGAGCGAGGTCTCGATCGCCCCCGCCGGCGTGGCGATCTCGAGGCGGCTGCCGTCGGCCCTCGGTTCGAACTGAACGGTGACGCCGGCGCGCTCGTGCAGCGCGAAATCGAGCACCCGCCGCGTGCCTGCGAGCTGCCGCCAGATCCCGACGCAAGGGTCGTCGGCCGGAAAGACCGCCACGCCGTCCGGCGGCAGCGCGGCGATGGCCGCGCCGTTCTCGTGCGCCGTGGCCTCGACCGACCGCATGAACTCCTGGTGTTCGCGCTGCGCGTTGTTGACCACGGCCACGGTGGGCTTGACGAGCTGGGCAAGGTAGGCGATCTCGCCCGGGTGGTTCATCCCGAGCTCGAGCACGGCGGCGCGCTGGCCGGGCGCCAGTTCGAACAGCGTCAGCGGCACGCCGATCTCGTTGTTCCGGTTGCCGCGCGTCGCCAGGAAGTTGCGCCGTCCGGCACGCTCGCCGAACGCGTGCTGCAGCACCGCGGCGATCATCTGCGTGAGCGTGGTCTTGCCGTTGCTGCCCGTGACCGCGATCACCGGCAGCGAGAAGCGGTCGCGCCAGCGCGCCGCGGCGACGCCGAGCGCGCGCCGCGCGTCGGCGACGATCAGCTGCGGCACCTGGAGCGCGAGCGGGCGCTCGACCATCAGCGCGACCGCGCCGCGTTCGAGCGCCTGCGGCGAGAAATCGTGGCCGTCGAAGCGCTCGCCGCGCAGCGCGACGTAGAGCGCGCCCGGCTCGATCGTGCGCGTGTCCGTCGACACGTGCCGGAAGCGGACCGGGCGTGCCGAGACCAGCCGGCTGCCCGGGATCTGCTGCGCGAGCTCGGCCAGGCTCATCATCGGCGCTGCTCCCGGCCGCGCGCCTGCACCGCGGCGGCCGCGCGCGCGAAATCGGAGAACGGCAGGCGCCGCCCGGCGACTTCCTGGTAGTCCTCGTGCCCCTTGCCGGCAATCAGCACCACGTCGCGCGCGGCCGCGCGCGCGATCGCGCCGTCGATCGCCCGCGCGCGGTCGGCGTCGCGCTCCGGCGCCGGGGCGTCGCCGGTGCCCGCGGCGATCTGGTCGATGATCGACTCGGGGTCCTCGAAGCGCGGGTTGTCGCTGGTGAGGACGACATGATCGGCAAGCCGTGCAGCGGCCCGGCCCATCTCGGGGCGCTTGCCGGGGTCGCGGTCGCCGCCGGCGCCGAACACGATCCAGAGCCGCCCGCCGCGCGCACGCGCCAGCGGGCGCAGCGCGATCAGCGCCTTCTCGATCGCATCCGGCGTATGGGCGTAGTCGACCAGCGCGAGCGGCGCGCCCTCGACCGCGCCCACCGATTGCATCCGCCCCGGCGGCGCCTGCAGGCGCTTCAGGCAGCCGGCCGCCGATGCGGGCGCCATGCCGCAGGCGAGCGCGACGCCGAGCACGCCGAGCAGGTTGGACACGTTGAACGCCCCGATCAGCGGCGCCTCGGCCGCCGCGGTTTCAGCGGCGCGTCCGTCGCGCGCCAGCCGGACATCGAAGCGGATGCCGTCGGCTCGCAGCTCGACCGCCTCGGCGCGCAGCTCGACCGCCAGCGGAACGCCGGCGCCCTCGGCGCCTGTCCGGTAGCCGATCACTGCCACGCCGCGCGCGGCGCAGCGCAGCGCCAGCTCGCGGCCGAACGGGTCGTCGAGGTTCAGGACGGCGTGCGACAGCGTCGGCCAGTCGAACAGCCGCGCCTTGGCCGCACCGTACGCCTGCATCGTGCCGTGGTAGTCCAGGTGATCGCGGGTGAGGTTCGTGAAGAGCGCGATGTCGTACGCCATCGCGTCGACACGCCCCTGCTCGAGTCCGATCGACGACACCTCCATCGCCAGCGCGCGCGCGCCGGCGTCGAGCAGCCGCCTGACTTCGCGCTGCAGGTTGACCGCGTCCGGCGTCGTCAGCAGCACCTCGGTGCGCAGCGCGCCCGGGAAGCCGCCGCCCAGGGTTCCCAGCACCGCGCAGGGCTCGCCGCCGGCCGACAGAAGCTGGGCGACCCAGTGGCTGCAGGAAGTCTTGCCGTTGGTGCCAGTGACCCCGATCATCCGCATGCGCCGGCTCGGATCGCCATAGAAGCGCGCGGCGACCGGTCCGATCAGGTGCGTCAGGTCGTCGACCGCCAGCACCGGCACCGCGGGGGTCAGCGCGGCGGGCGCCTGCCATCCGCGCGCTTCGGCCAGCACGGCGCAGGCGCCGCGCTCGACCGCCCCGGCGACGAAGTCGCGCCCGTCGGCGCGCCGGCCGGGCAGCGCGACGAAAACGTCGCCCGGCGCGACCGATCGGCTGTCCAGCCGCAGATCGGCCGCGGCGGCGGCGTGCGACCGCAGCCAATCGACGATCGGAACCACGCTGGAGCCGGGCGCGCTCATCGTCTCAAGTTCCCGGTCCTGACGCCGCGCCGGCCAGCTGCGACTGCGCCGACTCCGGCGTGACCTGGAGCGCGCGCAGCGCGCCCGACGCGATCGACGCGAACACCGGCGCGGCGACCTCGCCGCCGTAGTAGCTGCTGCCGCGCGGCTCGTCGACCATCACGGCGACGACGACGCGCGGGTCCGAGGCCGGCGCGAATCCGACGAACGAGGCGACGTACGCGTCGGTGTAGCGTCCATCGCGCAGCTTGCGCGCGGTACCGGTCTTGCCCGCGACGCCATAGCCGGCGATGCGCGCCGCCGGCGCGGTGCCCTCGTCGCTGGTGGCGAGCTCGAGCATGCGCCGCATCGCCATCGAGGTCTCCGGGCGCAGCACGCGCACGCCCGCCGGAGGCGCGGCCACCCGCAGCACGCTCAGCGGCACGATGTCGCCGTCGCGCGCGAACACCAGATACGCGTGCGCGAGCTGCAGCAGGGTCACCGACACGCCGTAGCCGTATGCGATCGTCGCCTGCTCGATGGGGCGCCACGTGTTGGGCGGGCGCAGGCGGCCGGGCGCGGCGCCCGCGAGGCCGACGCGCGGCGCCTGTCCGAAGCCGGCCGCGGTCAGCGTGTCCCAGATCTCCTGGGCCGGCAGCCCGAGCGCGATCTTCGCAGTGCCGATGTTGCTCGACTTCGCGACGATCTGCTCGACGGTGAGCAGCCCGTGCGGATGGTCGTCGCTGATGGTCCGCCCGCCGATCGCCAGCTTGCCGGGCGCGGTCTGCACCGTCGTCGCCGGCGTCACCCGGCCGTCTTCGAGCGCGGTCGCGATCGAGAACGGCTTGAGCGTCGAGCCCGGCTCGAAGGCATCGGTGACCGCGCGATCGCGCAGGCGGTCGGGCTCGAACCCGGCGCGCCGCGCCGGATCGAAGCCGGGCCAGTTTGCCAGCGCCAGGACCTCGCCGGTGCGGACGTCGAGCACGACCGCGGCGGCGGCGCGCGCCGACGCCGCCTCGGCCGCTTTCTTCAGCGCGGCGTAGGCGATGTACTGGATGCGGTCGTCGATCGAAAGCGCGAGGTCGCGACCCTCGACCGGCTCACGCAGCCAGTCGTCCTCGACCGCGCGGCCGAGCCGGTCCTTGATCACGTGCCGCAACCCCGGCCGGCCGGCGAGCGTGGCGTCGAATTCAAGCTCGGCGCCCTCCTGGCCGCGGTCCTCGGTGTTCGTGAATCCGAGCAGGTGCGAGGTGATCGGCCCTTCCGGATAGTGGCGGCGGAATTCCCGGCTCGTGTGAACGCCCGCGATCTGCAGGGACTCGATCTGCTGCGCGACCGCGACGTCGACCTGGTGTCGCAGGAACACGAAGCCGCGATCCTCGCCCGACAGGCGCCGCCTGAGCTCCTCGGGCGACATCTCGAGCAGGCGCGCAAGGCGCGCGGAGCGCGGCGGGTCGGCTTCGAAGTCCTCGGGGATGGCCCAGATCGCGCGCGCGGGGACCGAGGAGGCCAGCACCACGCCGTTGCGGTCGGTGATCGTGCCGCGGGTGCCCGCGACCTCCAGGGTGCGCGCATAGCGCGCCTCTCCCTGGCGCTGCAGGAAGCGCGTCGACACGCCGCCCTGCAGATAGAAGGCGCGCGCCGACAGCGCGACGAACGAGCAGAACAGGCCGAACAGCAGCAGCTTGGAGCGCCAGGCGGGCAGCTTGACCGCGAGCAGCGCGTGCGCCGCCGGGGCACGCTCGCCGCCGCCGCCAGCGCGACCGCGCCGCGGGCGGGTGCCGCTGCCGTCGGCGCGAGCGCGGGCTCCCGCCGCGTGCGGCAGGCCGCGCAGCTCGGCCGGCTGCTTCATCGGGCGGGCGCCGCCGGCGCCGGCGCGCCGGGCTGCGGGAGGAACACGGTGCGGTCGGGGCTGATCGGCCGCATGCCCATGCCGCGCGCCGCCGCCTCCATCGCCGCCGGTTGCGCGACGCTGCCCAGGTCGATGCGCAGCCGGCTTGCGTCGGCTTCGAGCTCCTTCGCCTGCTGCTGCGCGGCTTCGAGCTCGATGAACAGATCGCGCGCGCGGTGGCGCGCGGTGACGAGCGCCATCGCGCTTGCCACGAGCAGCAGGGTCATCAGCACGACGGTGGCGCGCGACATGGTTGCTCGTTATCCCTTCACGCCGCGGGCGCCGGCACGCCGGTCCGCTCGGCCACCCGCAGCAGCGCCGACCGCGCGCGCGGATTGGCCGCGATCTCGGCCGCGTCCGGCGCGACGCGCGCGATCGCGCGCAGGCGCGGCTGCGGCAGTTCCGACGCGCGCAGCGGGATGCGCGGCAGCGCGCGGTCCGGGTGCGCGTGCGATTCGATGAAGCGCTTGACGATCCGATCCTCCAGCGAGTGGAAGCTGATGACCGCCAGCCGGCCGCCCTCGGCCAGCAAATCGATCGACTGTGGCAGCGTCAGCGCCAATTCCTCAAGCTCTTGATTGATGAAAATCCGTACAGCTTGAAAGGTGCGCGTGGCTGGATGCTGAAACGGGTCCTTGCGGTCTTTGACGGGGATCGCGCGCGCCACGACAGCGGCAAGGTCGGCGGTGCTCTCCAGCGGCCGCCCAGCCTCGCGGCGAGCCACAATCGCCTTTGCAATCGATGCAGCAAACCGCTCGTCACCATATTCGCGCAGCACCCGCGCCAGTTCGCCCGCATCGGCGCGCGCCAGCCACTGGGCGGCCGACTCGCCGTGCTCCGGGTCCATCCGCATGTCGAGCGGGCCGTCGGCCCGCAGCGAGAAGCCGCGCGCCGGCTCGTCGATCTGCGGCGAGGAGACGCCAAGATCGAGCAGCAGGCCGGCGATGCCGGCCACGCCGAGCGACGCCAGCACGGCGCCGATGCGCGAAAAGCGCGTGCGCTCGAAGTGCAGCCGCGCGTCGTCGATCTGCCCGGCCGCGGCCTGCGCCTGCGGATCGCGGTCGAGCGCGATCACCCGGCCGCGCGGACCGAGCCGCTGCAGGAGCAGGACGGAATGGCCCCCGCGGCCGAACGTCGCGTCGACGTAGGTGCCCTCCGGATCGGTGACGAGGCGGCCGATCGCGGCCTCGCCCAGCACCGGCGTGTGGGCGTGAGGGTCCCGGGTGATCGGCGACGGCATCATCGATGCTCACGGCGGGGTTCACGTCGTCAGAACGTGAAGCCTGCGGCCGCCGCGGGAAGACCGTCGGCCAGATCGCGGTCCTCGCGCTCTTTCAGGCGTCCGGGATCCCACAGTTCGAAGTGCTCGCCGATGCCCATCAGCGTGACGTCGCGCTCGAGGGCCGCGTCCTGGCGCAAGCCGTTGGGCACGAGCATGCGTCCCGCGCTGTCGAGCTCGACGTCGATCGCACTGCCAAGCAGCAGGCGCTGCAGTGTGCGTGCCGCATAGGGTAACTCCGCGATCTGCCCGCGCTTGGCCTCCCACACGGGCCGCGGATAGACGAGCACGCAGCCGTCCGGATGCCGAGTCAGCGTCAGCCGCCCATCGCACTGGGCCTGCAGGGCGTCACGGTGCCGCGCCGGGATCGACAGGCGACCTTTGGGATCCAGCGTTAACTTGGACGCGCCTTGAAACACGGTCGTTCGCTTGCGGATAGCTCCTTCTTCGCCGGCCCAAATGACGGGCCAAACTCATAAGCGAGCAGTCACTAATCCACAATATCCCACTTTTCGACACCAGGTGCGCAAATGTAGTAGATGGCGTAGGGATGGTCAAGCTGACTGTGCCTGTTTTCTCAATCGAGACAAGCACTTAGCTGGATTTCTTCACAGTACAGGTCAACATTGGAAAAAACCACTTAAATTAGGTACATAGCGGCGTCCGTAAAAGTGAAATCTCAAGAAATTGGCCCGCAATTTGGCGCCACCGCGCCGACCCCGGTGGCCTGCAAGGCAGGCGGAGAGACGACCGCTTCTGGCAAGGCGCCGCCGGGAAGGACGATGCGCCGTGGGTGCCCGCGCGCGCCCTGCCCGCGCGTCTCGCCGCAAGCGCGAGCTGGCGTCAACGTCTCGTGGAGATCGATTAGTTCGCGAATCACCTTCCCGGATGAACCGCGAATCCGTACGGTCGTTTCGATCGTCTTTGGCCGTTTGCGTCTCATCCACGACGTCCGACGGTGAAACGACTTGCGGCTTTGAGTTAATGCATTTCGGCACCGTCGCGCCCATAGGCGATGGCGGCGCTCCGCAGCGGCTCGACGACTGTTTACGATACGAGCCGTCGGCAGCGCCACGCCCATGTAAGTCGTGAGTGGCGCCGGGATGGTGAAAAGAAACGACCCGGGGCGGCGCGAAACGCTCCGGAGTCCAGTGCGGAAAGAAACCAGCGGGGCGGCATCTGACGTGAAGAGCGATATCCCGATTCTGACGGTCATCGTGGCCTGCGCGGCCTTGGGCGCATCGGTCTCGGACCCGGCTGTGCACGGCGCCTTGTTGGGCCTCGCGCTGGCCGGTGCGTTCGTTCATTGGTACCTGGCGCGCGCGCGCAAGCAGCAGAGCAACGGACGGCGGGCGCGGCTCGCCACGATGCGCAACATCTCGCAGGAGGCGGCGCTTCTGCGTTGCAGTGAAACCGCGGCGCGGCACCCGAATTTTGGAAGCGAGTTGCGGATTTTCGAGCGGGCTGTCCTCGAGACCATGGCCGACATCCATCGCCGGAGGGCGGCCCGCGCACCCCTGTCGCTCGTGCAGCATTATGTTCGCGAGGCGGTGCCCGCAGCGGTGCGCGCCGTCGAGGCGTACGACGACGCGCTGACGCTGGAGCGCGCGTGCCTCGACGTTCGGCGGATGAGCATGAGGCTGCTGGAGGGGCCGCTGCGCTCGCCCTCCACCGCGGCGCCTGCTCCGGAAACTGTCCCAGTTTGGAGGCGCATGGCCGGCCCCGCGGATGCGACCGCATCGCGCGAAAAGTCCACGGCAGCCCTGACTGCGTAGCCGGCAACGAAGCGTCTGGCAAAGCCGCCCGCGGGCGGCTTTTTTCTTGCCGTTTTCCCTCGATCCCGAATGAAATTGCGCGGGACTT
>CAZEIW010000084.1:0-27143 GCA_964512305.1 uncultured Burkholderiaceae bacterium
GCGCGCGAGTTGCTCGGCGCGCGCGATCGAGCGCGCTTCCAGGCGCTGCCGGCTCGCGCGCAGCGCGGCGCGCCGCGAACCCGAATAGCCGGCCAGCCGCGCCGCTTCGCACGGCCGCCCCTCCAGGGCGGCGGCGAGCGCGAAGTGATCGGCCCACAGGTAGAGCAGGCCGAAGCTCGCCGACGCCGGCCAGGCGCTGCGCGCGACCTCGCGCGCGTCGAACATCGATCCGCGCCAGATCAGCGCGGCGCCGAGGTTGACCCGCGCGTGGACCAGCGTCGCGACGTTGCGCGTTCCCTGCAGCGCGGCGACCAGCCGCGTCGCCTCGCTGATCGCGTCTTCCAGGCAGCCGAGCTCGACCTCGGTATCGGTCAGGTAGACGAGCGCCGAGTAGCGCCCGCGCGAATCGTCGGCCTCTTCGGCCAGCGCGACCGCGCGGCGGATCCAGGCGATGGCCTCCTGCAGGTCGCCGGACTCCCTCCAGTACTCCGCTTCGATCCGCATCCGGTGATAGCGAAGCGCCGGCGGCCAGGCGGGATCCTCGGCTTCGCGCATGACCTGCAGCGCCGCAGCGGCGCGGCCCAGATCGCATGCCGGCGGCGCGCGACCGACCTCGATGTTGACGAGCTGCGCCATCGAGAGGTAGATCGCGCGCCGGTCGTCCAGCCTGCGGGCGGCCTCGGCGATGTCGGCGATCTCGTCCTGCACATCCGCGAACTGGAAGGTCATCGTGTTCAGGAAGCCGCGGATGACGCGCCAGCGCAGCCGCAGCGACGCATCGTCGACGCGCGCCAGCAGCGGGGCGGTCGTGTCCCAGATCGGGCGCCGGGCGGCGGGCGACGCGTTGATCATCGCCCACGCCAGGCACGGCGCCAGCGCCACGGCCGCCTCGGGGTCGTGGTCGGCGGCCCAAGCCAGCGCGGCGCGGCCGTCTTCCACGTCGGCGCCGACCGCCAGACGCCATGCGTCGACCGATTGAGCGCGCGTGAAGAACTGTTCGTTCGCGCTTTCGAGCCAGACCCGCAGCGCCCCGGCGTGGCGGCGCCGCGCGAGCTCTTCCTCGCCGGCCTCGGCGAGACGCTCGCGCGCGAAATCGCGCGGCGTCTCGAGCAGCCGGTAGCGCGGCGGATCGTCGCCCTCGAGCGACACCAGCGAGCGCTCGACCAGCGAGGCGAGCACGTCCAGCACCGCCCACTCGTCGCGGCCCGGGTCCGCGCAAACGGCCTGCGCCCATTGCAGGCGGAAGCTTCCGGTGAAGACGCCCAGGCGCCGGAAGACGAGACGCTCGTCGTCGCCGAGCAGGCCGTGGCTCCATTCGAGCGCGGCGCGCAGCGTGCGCTGGCGCGCGGGTATCGCGCGTGCCCCGCTCGTCAGCAGCTGGAAGCGGCTGTCCAGCGCCGCGGCAAGCGCGTCGACACCCAGCACCTCGGCGCGCGCGGCCGCCAGCTCGATCGCCAGCGCCATGCCGTCGAGCCTGCGGCAGATCTCCGTCACGGTGCCGACGTTGTCGTCGGTCAGCGCGAACCGGCGATCGGCCGCCTGTGCGCGCTCGGCGAACAGCGCGATCGCGCCGTAGCCGAGCGCCTCGGCCGCCGTGAGCTTGCGGTCCGGCACCGCTAGCGCCTGCAGGCGGTAGACCCGCTCGCTCGCCAGCCGCAGCGGCAACTGGCTGGTGACCAGGATCCGCACCCCGGGGGCCGCGTTCAGCAGCGTCTGCACGAGCCGCGCCAGGTCGTCGGCGAGGTGCTCGGCGTTGTCGAGCGCCAGCAGGATCTGCAGCGGAGCCAGCGCGCTCAGCAGGCCTTCCAAGGGCTCGCCGACGATCCGGCATCCGAGCGCGCCCGCGATCGCGGCGGGCAGCTGCGACGCCTGCTGAACCGAAGCAAGCTCGATCCAGGCCATGTCGAGCGGAGCGGGCAGATCGGCGAGCAGCCGTTGTGCAAGGCGGGTCTTGCCGATACCGCCGGCCCCTGTGATCGTGATCAGCCGGTGCCTGGGCAGAAGCGCGGCCAGGACGGCCAGATCATGCTCGCGGCCGATCAGCGCGGGCAGCTCGAGCGGGAGATTGGTGGTCGATGGGCGCGCGATCCACGAGACCGCAGCCGCGGCGGCCGGCGCGCGCGCTTCGGCCGGCGCGGGCACCGCCTCCCGCTCGATCGTTCCGCACTCGACCGTCCCGGTGAAGCGGTAGCCGAGACCTGGAATCGTGGCGATCAACTCGGGGCCCATCAGCTTGCGCAGCGATGCAATCTGGACCGACAGGTTGCCTTCCTCGACCACCAGGTGCGGCCACACGCGATCGAGCAGCTCGGCCTTCGTGACCAGCTCGCCGTCGCGCTCGACCAATGCGACCAGCAGGTCGAACGCGCGCGCGCCGACCCGGGCGGCCTCGCCGTCGATCAGCA
Source organism: uncultured Burkholderiaceae bacterium (assembly GCA_964512305.1). GTDB lineage: Bacteria > Pseudomonadota > Gammaproteobacteria > Burkholderiales > Burkholderiaceae_F > CAZEIW01. The sequence goes on from CAZEIW010000084.1 coordinate 2,406, forward strand.
GCCTGCGCGTGTGCGGCCGCAGTTCGAAGCGGCCGAAGCGCAGCGTTTCGCCGGAAGGTCTCCGGCTTGAGATATCCATCAATGAGCCCCGCACGAACCCCAGCATGAGTCCGGCGCACCTCGAGCGGAAAGCCAGCGGAGTGCACCGGCGCCGTCTGAAGCCTACAGGCGGCCCCGCGGGCGGACAGCGGCTTTTCCTACACCGCGGCTGCCGATCTTTTTGGAAAGTTTTGGCGGACTAAAGGACGGCGGCGTGGCCTGCGGCCGAAACTCTGCGCGCCGGATCAGCGGCACGAAGAAGGCCCGACCAGGGATCCCGAATGAGCCATTTTCGCCAGGTGACCGAAAAGCCGCTCCGCGAGCCTTCGACCACGGAAAGCCCCGCGCTCGCGGCGCCTTGGGCCCGCAACGCGCTCGCCGGGCTGGCACGCCGCGCCCAGTCGTATCTGGCGCGAAGCTGGGCGGCAGACATGCACGATGCAGCCGCCGAGGACGAGCCGATGCGTTTCATGAACGACGTATCGGGAGGCGGCTTCCGCACGCGGGAGGCGGCGCGGTCGCTGCGCCGCGCGCAGGCGCCGGACTCGCCGGCCGGCGACTCGCGGCCGCCGGATCCGGCGGTCTGGCTGTTCTTCTAGCTCACCTCGCACCCGGCGCCGCCGGCTCGAGGCCGCTCTTCTCGACCGCCGCGCCGGCGGCCGGCGAGGCCAGAAACCGGATCAACGCGCGCCCCGCCTCGGGCTCCTTCGCGCCGGCGGCGATCCCGGCCGAGAACACGGTGATCTTCTGCAGTTCCGGCGGCAGCGTGCCGACCAGCTCGACGCCCGGCACGGGCAGCAGTTCGCTCACCTGCTGCAAACCGATCTCTGCCTCGCCGCGGGCGACCACCGCCGCGACCGGCTCGGCCGGGATCATGCGGCTCTTGCCGGCGAGCCGGTCGGCGATGCCCAGCCTCGGAAAGAGCACGCTCGACAGGTAGACGCCGCTGGCGCTGTCCGAGTAGGCGATCGACTTCGCGGCGAGGAGCGTCTGCTTGAACGCCTCGACCGACCCGATGTCGGGCTTCGGAGCGCCCGCCCGCACGACCATTCCGATCTTCGAGCGAGCCAGATCGACGCGGCTGTCGCCCGCGACGGCACCCTGGCGGACCAGGTCGTCCAGGGCGGTGCCGACCATGATCACCACGTCGGCCGGCTCGCCCCGCTTGAGGCGGTTCGGGATCGCCTGCGGCGTGTCGCCCATCGAGGGCCCGGCAACGGTCAGCAGCGTGTGTCCCGTGCTGCGCTCGAATTGCGGCGCAAGCTCGCGGTACGCGGCGGAGAAGCCGCCCGAGATCATCACCCGCACCTCCGCGGCCTGGGCCGCGCCCCAGACAATGGACGCGGCTGCGAGAAGCGCGCTGACTCCGGCCACGAGCGATCGGCGCATCGGGGATTTCCTCAGGCGGCAAAATACGACTTCTGTGTCGCGAAGCTGTTGTCAAAGAACTTCAGGCCACCGTGCAGAACACGATGAGCGACCGGGACATCGGTACGCCTTCACGATAATCGCGTAAGAATGCTACTCCCGGCACAAGTCGCACAGCGATGCCGGGAATGCCGGGCACCTCGACCAGAACCATCTTGACCTGTCATTGCTTGCCGACCCGATGACCGACCGCATCGACCTCCGTTCCGACACCGTCACGCAACCCACGGACGCCATGCGAGCCGCGATGGCCGCCGCCTTGGTGGGTGACGATCAGTATGGCGAGGACCCCACCACGAACCGGCTGCAGGCGCGCTGCGCCGAACTGCTGGGCAAGGAGGCGTCTGTGTGGCTTCCCACCGGCACCATGGCCAATCAGGTGGCGCTGCGCGTCCTGACGCAGCCGGGCGATGAGGTCATTGCCTGCCGGGAGTCTCACGCCGCCTGGCACGAGCTGGGCGGCGCAGCGGCCAATGCCGGCGTGCAGATCCACGAGATCGGGCAAGGGGGTCGGTTCATCGCCGACGAACTGCGCGCCGCGGTCAAGCCGCGCAACTTTGCGATCTTTCCGACCACTACGCTTGTCGAAGTGGAGAACACGCACAACCGCGCCGGTGGCGTGGTGGTGCCCCAGCCCGAGGTGCTGCGCATTTGCGCGGTCGCGCGCGAACTGGGTCTGTCGACCTTTCTCGATGGCGCCCGGCTTTGGAACGCCAGCGCCGCCAGCGGCCTGCCCATGAGTGAACTGGCCGCCCCGTTCGACCTGGTGGCCGTGTCCTTCAGCAAAGGCCTGGGTGCGCCCGGCGGGTCGCTACTGGCCGGGTCGAAGGCGTTGATCGCGGCAGCCAGCCGGCACCGCCACCGCCTGGGCGGGGCGATGCGCCAGAACGGCATCTTCGCGGCGGCGGCGCTGCATGCGCTGGACTTCCACCTGGCACGGCTGCCCGAGGATCACGAGAACGCGCGCGTATTCGCCGAAGCCCTGGCCGCGGGAGCGTCGGTGCTGCTGGATCTGGCCACTGTCCAAACCAACATCGTCGTCTTCGACATCCCTGCAGCGCTTGCCATCGATGCGCCGACGCTGAGTGCCCGAGCGCGCGCACGCGGCGTGCTCGTCAACGCCGTCGGCCCGCGCACGGTGCGCGCCGTGACGCACTTGGACGTGACACGCGCGCAATGCGAGCGCGCCGCCGCCGTGCTGCTGGACCTGCTGTCTGCTTGAAGGCCGGCGCGGCCGCTCTTCCAGTCCTGATTTGGTCCAAAATCGACCATGGGCCGCCTGCCAAGGGGCCAAGGAGAAGCGCGATGCCCGGCGAGCCGCCGAAGCTTCACCTGCACGTGCCCGAGCCCACCGGCCGGCCCGGGCGGGCGACCGATTTCGCCTATCTGCGGGTCTCGGCCGCGGGTGAAGTGCCGCGCCCGGCGGTCGACGTCGTGCCGTCGCATACCGGGACGATGGCGTGGAAGCTGATCCGCGTGCTGGACGACGCGGGCCGCGCCGTCGGCCCCTGGGCGCCGCAGGTCGAGGTCGAGGCGCTGCGACGCGGCCTTCGCGCGATGCTGCGCACGCGCGCCTTCGATGCGCGGATGCTGATCGCGCAGCGGCAGAAGAAGATCTCGTTCTACATGCAGAGCCTCGGCGAGGAAGCGATCACGGTCGCGCACGCGCAGGCACTGCAGCCAGGCGACATGTGCTTCCCCACCTATCGCCAGCAGGGCCTGCTGCTGTCGCGCGACGACATCGACATCGTCGAGCTGATGTGCCAGCTGCTGAGCAACCAGCGCGACCCGCTTCGCGGCCGCCAGCTGCCGGTGATGTACTCGTACAAGCGCGCGGGCTTCTTCTCGATCTCGGGTAACCTCGCGACGCAGTTCGTGCAGTCGGTCGGCTGGGCGATGGCCTCGGCGATCCAGGGCGACACCAGGATCGCCTCGGGTTGGATCGGCGACGGCTCGACCGCCGAGGCCGACTTCCACCACGCGCTGACGTTTGCCCACGTCTACCGCGCCCCGGTCATCCTGAACGTGGTCAACAACCAGTGGGCGATCTCGACCTTTCAGGCCATCGCGGGCGGCGAAGGCACCACCTTTGCCTCGCGCGGCGTCGGGGCCGGCATCGCGTCGCTGCGCGTGGACGGCAATGACTTTTTGGCGGTGCTCGGGGCCTCGCGCTGGGCGGCCGAAAGGGCGCGGCGAAACATCGGACCGACGCTGATCGAGTGGGTCACCTACCGCGGCGGCGCCCACTCGACCTCGGACGATCCGTCACGCTACCGGCCGTCCGACGAGTGGCAGCATTTCCCGCTTGGCGACCCGGTGGCGCGGCTGAAGCAGCATCTGATCGGCCTGGGCGCCTGGTCCGAAGACGAGCACGAACGGGCGCTCAAGGCGCTGGACGAGGAGATGTCGGCCGCACTGAAACAGGCGCTGCAGCACGGCTCGGTGTTGGACGGCCACATCCCGCCGCTGGCGACGATGTTCGAGGACGTCTACAAGGACATGCCGCCGCACCTGCGCGAACAGATGCGGCAGGCCGCCGCGCAAGAGGACTGAACATGGCGACCATGACCATGATCCAGGCCCTGCGGTCGGCGATGGACGTGATGCTGGGTCGCGACGCCCGGGTCGTCGTCTTCGGCGAGGACGTCGGCTATTTCGGCGGCGTGTTCCGATGCACCGAGGGACTGCAGGCCAAGTACGGATCCCAGCGGGTGTTCGACTCGCCGATCGCCGAGGGCGGAATCGTCGGAACCGCGATCGGAATGGCGGCCTACGGCCTGCGGCCCGTGGTGGAGGTGCAGTTCGCCGATTACTTCTATCCCGCCTCGGACCAGATCGTCTCCGAGGCGGCACGCCTGCGCTACCGTTCCGCCGGCGACTTCACGGCGCCGCTCGTGATCCGCATGCCCTGCGGCGGCGGCATCTACGGCGGTCAGACGCACAGCCAAAGCCCGGAGGCGCTGTTCACGCATGTCTGCGGGCTGCGCACGGTGATGCCGAGCAACCCGTACGACGCCAAGGGCCTGCTGATCGCGGCCATCGAGAGCGACGACCCGGTCATCTTCCTCGAGCCCAAGCGCATCTACAACGGGCCCTTCGACGGCCACCACGAACAGCCCGTCGTGCCCTGGTCGGCGCACCCCAAGAGCCAGGTCCCCGAGGGCTACTACACCGTGGCGCTCGAATCGGCCGACATCGTTCGGCCGGGCGAAGACCTGACCGTGCTGACCTACGGCACCATGGTCTTCGTCGCCGAGGCCGCGGCGCGCGAGACCGGCATCGACGCCGAGGTGATCGACCTGCGCAGCCTCTGGCCGCTGGACCTGCCGACGATCGTCGAATCGGTGAAGAAGACCGGCCGCTGCGTCGTGCTGCACGAGGCCACGCGCACCAGCGGATTCGGCGCCGAACTGTCGGCGCTGATTCAGGAGCACTGCTTCTACCATCTGGAGGCACCCATCGTGCGCGTGACCGGATACGACACGCCCTACCCGCACGCCCTCGAGTGGGCCTATTTCCCCGGCCCGACGCGCGTCGGGCGGGCGTACCGGAAGGTGATGGGGCCATGACAGTTCTCACCATCCGCATGCCCGACCTCGGTGAGGGAATCGCCGAGGTCGAACTGGTCGAGTGGCGCGTCCGGCCGGGCGACCGGGTCGCCGAAGACCAGATCCTGTGCGACGTGATGACCGACAAGGCGGCGGTCGAGATTCCCTCGTCGGTGGCCGGGCGCGTGGTCGAACTTGGCGGCGAGATCGGTCAGATGCTGGCGGTGGGGTCGACACTGATCCGCATCGAGGACGAATCGGCAGCGCCCGCGCCGGCGGCGGAATCCACCGCCACGCAGCCGAGCCCCGCGCCGGTGTCAGAGATCGCCGCGACCCGGCAGAGCTCTGCGCCGGCGCCGGAGATCGCCGCCACCCGGCCGAGCCCGGCCCCGACACCGGCGGCGCCGGTGCCGCAGCCTCAAGCGCCGCGGGCGGCGCACGTCCTCGCTTCGCCCGCGGTGCGGGCGCGCGCACGCACACTCGGAGTCGATCTCGACCGGTTGCAGGGCAGCGGCCCCGACGGGCGCATCCTCCACGCCGATCTCGACGCGGCGCGGCCAGTCGGCGCTCGCGGTGGTCTCGCAACCGACGCCACGCGCGAAGTCAAGGTCATCGGCCTGCGCCGCAAGATCGCGCAGAAGATGCAGGAATCCAAGCGCCATATCCCGCACTTCACCTACGTCGAGGAAGTCGACGTGACGGAAATGGTCGGGCTGCGCGAGGAACTCAATCGGCAGTACGGCGCCGCGCGAGGCGAGCTGTCGCCGCTGACCTTGATCGTGCGTGCCGTCGTGCGGGCGGTCGCCGACTTTCCGCAGGTCAACGCCCGCTTCGACGACGAAGCCGGCGTGCTGACGCTGCACGAGGCGGTGCATCTGGGCGTGGCAACGCAGACCGAGGCCGGCCTGATGGTGCCGGTGCTGCGTCAGGCGCAGACGCTGGACCTGTGGGCCTGCGCTGCCGCGATCGCGCGGCTGGCCGCCAGCGCGCGCGCTGGCAAGGCGTTGCGCGAGGAACTGTCCGGATCGACGATCACGGTGACGAGCTTGGGCAAGCTCGGCGGCATCGCCTCGACCCCGGTGATCAACTACCCCGAGGTTGCGATCGTCGGCATCAACCGCATCGTCGCACGGCCTGTGGTGCGCGACGGCGCGGTTCAGGTGCGGCAGATGATGAACCTGTCGTCGTCGTTCGACCATCGTGTCGTCGACGGCGCGGTCGCTGCGGCCTACATCCAGTGCGTGCGCCGACTGCTCGAGCATCCGGCCACGCTCTTCATCGACTAGGATCCGCAACCCACCGCTAGCCGCGCCAGATATACAGTCCGACGCAAAGAGCGAAGCCTATTGCGTACAGCAGCCAAGCTTGGGAGACGAAATAGGGGTAGACCATCAACGCGAGGCCGATACCCATTTGGGGCCAACGGCCGCTCTTGCGCCCGAAGGTGAATGCGGCGAGCCCGACGACACCGAAGAGCAAATAGGCAAAGAGAGCGGCTGGAGTTGGCATGGGCCCTTCCTGACCGTCACGAGCGTATATCGGTGACTTGACAAGCGCTGGAAAAAGTACGAACGTTCGCTTTTTTTGCGCCCCGGAAACCCCGGCGCGACCCCCGATCTACACGCCGCCGATGCTCCAGGCACCCGCTTCCCGCCCGTCCCGCCCGGTCCCGCGCCCCCGCAAGGGCGAGGTCACGCGCGCCGCGATCCTCGACGCCGCGCTGGCGATCGCCCGCCGCGACGGCATGGAGGGCCTCACGATCGGGCTGCTCGCCGAGCGCCTGCGGATGAGCAAGAGCGGGGTGTTTGCGCACTTCGGCTCGCGCGAGGAACTGCAGCTCGCGGTGCTGCACGAATACGCGGCGCGGTTCGTCGAACGGGTGCTGCGTCCGGCGATCGCGCGGCCGCGCGGGCTGCCGCGCCTGCAGGCGCTGCTCGACAACTGGCTTGCGTTGCTGGCCGAGGAGATCGAGGCCGGCTGCATCCTGATCGGCGGCGCCTCGGAATACGACGACCGGCCGGGGCCTCTGCACGACGCGCTGGCCCGGATCGTCGCCGGCTGGAAGCTCGAGGTGCTGCAGGCGCTCGAGCAGGCCAAGCAGGAAGGTCATTTCCGCGCCGATGCCGATTCCGGTCAGATGGTGTTCGAGATCTACGGCCTGATGCTGATGCTGCACCAGGATGCGCGGCTGCTGCATGCCAACGACAGCATGCGGCGCGCGCGCGCCGGCCTGGCGCGGCTGATCGACGACGCGCGGCCGCGCGCAAGGCCGCCCGCGGCCCGGCGCGCCGCGGCCGCCCCTTCCAGGAACGAGTCCCCCAGGACCCTCAGGAGATAGCACGATGCCCGTCTACCAAGCCCCGCTGCGCGACCAGCAGTTCGTGATCCACGAGTTGCTGCAGGCGGTCGACCAGCTCAAGGCGATACCGGCCTTCGCCGAGATCGATGCCGACACGGTCAACCAGGTGGTCGAGGAGAGCGGCCGCTTCTGCTCCGAAGTGCTGCTGCCGATCAACCTCACCGGCGACTCGGAGGGCTGCAGCTACAACGCGGAGCGGCACGAGGTCCGCACGCCGAAGGGCTTCGGCGAGGCGTTCGAGAAGTACCGCGAGGCCGGCTGGCAGGGCCTCTCGGCCGATCCGGACTTCGGCGGCCAGGGCCTGCCGCACCTGCTGCAGATCGCGTTCGACGAGATGCGCTGCGGGGCCAACCAGGCCTGGACGATGTACTCGGGGCTCACGCTGGGCGCGTACGAGTGCCTGCACGCCCACGGGACGCCCGAACAGAAGGCGATGTACCTGCCGAAGTTCGTGTCGGCGGAGTGGACCGGCACCATGTGCCTGACCGAGCCGCACTGCGGCACGGACCTCGGCATGCTGCGCACGAAGGCCGAGCCCTCGCCCGACGGCAGCTACAAGATCACCGGGCAGAAGATCTTCATCTCCGCCGGCGAGCACGACCTTGCCGAGAACATCGTGCACCTGGTGCTGGCGCGGCTGCCCGATGCGCCGGCGGGCACGCGCGGCATTTCGCTCTTCCTGGTGCCGAAGTTCCTCCCCGAGGGTGACCCGAAGAACCCGAAGCCGGGCCGGCGCAACGGCCTGTATTGCGGCGGCATCGAGCACAAGATGGGGATCCACGGCAACTCGACCTGCCAGATCGTGTTCGACAACGCGACCGGCTGGCTCGTGGGCGAGCCCAACAAGGGCTTGAACGCGATGTTCGTGATGATGAACGGCGCCCGCCTCGCGGTCGGCGTCCAGGGCCTGGGCCTGCTCGAGGCCGCGTACCAGAACGCAGCCGCCTACGCGAAGGACCGGCTGCAGGGCCGTTCGCTGACCGGACCGAAAGCACCCGACAAGCCGGCCGACCCGATCGTCGTGCATCCCGACGTGCGGCGGATGCTGCTCACGGCGCGCGCCTGGGCCGAGGGCGGCCGCGCCTTCGCGTACTGGGTGGCGCTGATGGCCGACCAGCAGCTGAGCCATCCCGATCCCGAGGCGCGCCAGTTCGGCGCCGACATGATGGCGCTGATGACGCCCATTTTGAAGGCGTTCCTGACCGACAACGGCTTCGAGGGCGCGTCGCAGTGCCTGCAGGTGTTCGGCGGGCACGGCTACATCCACGAGTGGGGCATGGAACAGCTGGTGCGCGACGCGCGCATCAACATGATCTACGAAGGCACCAACACGATCCAGTCGCTCGACCTCCTCGGCCGCAAGGTCCTGATGGACAACGGCGCGAAGCTGCGCAAGTTCGGCAAGCTGGTGCAGGACTTCGTCGAGGAAAACGGCACATCGCCGGCGATGAGCGAGTTCGTGACGCCGCTGGCCGACCTCGGCGACAAGGTGCAGAAGCTCACGATGGAGCTCGGCATGAAGGCGCTCGCCGACCAGAACGAGGTCGGCGCGGCCGCGGTCGACTACCTGCGCGTGCTCGGGCACCTCGTGTTCGCCTATTTCTGGGCGCGCGCCGCGAAGGTCGCGCTGGCGCGCATCGCGGCCGACGGCGACCGCGTCGATCCGTTCTACCGCGGCAAGCTCGCCACCGCGCGCTTCTACTTCCAGCGGCTGCTGCCCGAGACCGCGTCGCACATCCGCGCCGCGCGCTCGGGCGCGAAGAACCTGATGGAATTCGAGGCCGCATGGTTCTAGACGGACCGGGCGGACACGGAACACGAAACGGGCGGGAGGGGAATCGATGACGAATTTCGCGGTCAGGAAGGTGGCGGTGCTTGGCGCCGGCGTGATGGGCGCCCAGATCGCCGCGCACTGCATCAACGCACGGGTGCCGGTCGTGCTGTTCGACCTAGCGGATGCCAAGTCCGCCGACAGGAGCGGCATCGTGCGGCGCGCGATCGACGGTCTGAAGAAGCTCAGTCCGGCGCCGCTGGCGCGGGCCGACGACGTCCAGTTCCTGGACGCGGCCAACTACGACGAGCACCTGGAACTGCTGGGCGGCTGCGACCTCGTGATCGAGGCGATCGCCGAGCGCATGGACTGGAAGCTCGACCTGTACCGCAAGGTCGGCCCGCACCTGGCGCCGCACGCGATCGTCGCGTCGAACACGTCGGGGCTGTCGATCACGAAGCTGTCGGAAGCGCTGCCCGCGGCGTTGCGGGTCCGCTTCTGCGGCGTGCACTTCTTCAACCCGCCGCGCTACATGCACCTGGTGGAGCTGATCGCGACGCCGGCGACCGAAGCGGCCACGCTCGACCGCCTCGAGACTTTCCTGACCAGCACGCTCGGGAAAGGCGTCGTGCGGGCCAAGGACACGCCGAACTTCATCGCCAACCGGGTCGGCATCTTCGGCATGCTCGCGACGATCGAGGAGGCCGCCAAGTACGGGCTGGCCTACGACGTCGTCGACGACCTGACCGGGGCCAACCTCGGGCGCGCCAAGAGCGCGACCTTCCGCACCGCCGACGTCGTCGGTCTGGACACCATGGCGCACGTGATCAGGACGATGCAGGACAGCCTGCCGGCCGATCCGTTCGCGCCGCATTTCGCGACTCCGGCGGTGCTGAAGTCGCTGGTCGAAAAGGGCGCGCTCGGCCAGAAGTCCGGCGCGGGCTTCTACCGCAAGGAAGGGCGCGCGATCAAGGTGCTCGATCCGCGCAAGGGCGAGTACGTCGACAGCGCCGGCAAGGCCGACGACCTCGTGGTTCGGATCCTGAAGAAGAAGGACCCGGCGGAGAGGCTGGCCCTGCTGCGGCAGACCGATCACCCGCAGGCGAAGTTCCTGTGGGCCATTTTCCGCGACGCGTTCCACTACATCGCGGTGCACCTGGATTCGATCGCCGACACCGCTCGCGACGTCGATTTCGCGTTGCGCTGGGGCTTCGGATGGAGCACGGGGCCGTTCGAGACCTGGCAGGCGGCCGGCTGGAAGACTGTCGCGGAGTGGGTCAAGGCCGACATCGACGCCGGCGAAGCGCTCTCGCGGGCGCCGCTGCCCAAATGGGTCTTCGAAGGCCCGGTCGCCAAGGCGGGCGGCGTGCATACCCGCGCCGGATCCTGGAGCCCCTCGCGCGGCAGGTTCGTGCCCCGCAGCGAGCTGCCCGTGTATGCGCGCCAGCTGTTCCGCGCCCCCCTCGCCGGCGAGGGCGTGCCGACCGGGCACGACGGCGGCACCACGCTGCACCAGGACGACTCTTGCCGCATCTGGAAGGTCGAGCAGGGCCTGGCCGGCGAGGTGCTGATCTTCTCGATCAAGACCAAGGTGCACGCGATCGGTCCGGGCGTGATCGCCGGCCTGCTCAAGGCGATCGAACTCGCCGAGGCCGAGTACAAGGGTCTCGTGATCTGGTCGCCCGACGACCCGTTTTCGGTCGGGGCCGACCTGCAGGCGATGCTGCCGGCGTTCATGAGCGGCGGCGTCAAGGCGATCGGCGCCGAGGTGCGCAAGCTGCAGGATGCCCTGCAGCGGCTGAAGTACGCGCAGGTGCCCGCGGTGGCCGCGGTCAGCGGCATGGCGCTGGGCGGCGGCTGCGAGATCGCGCTGCACTGCGCGCGCCGCGTGGCGTCGCTGGAGAGCTATATCGGCTTGGTCGAGGTCGGCGTGGGGTTGATCCCGGCGGGCGGCGGCCTGAAGGAGGGCGCGCTGCGCGCCGCGACGGCGGCCGCGGCGGCGGGGGCCGGCGACGTCTTCCCGTTCGTCCGCAACTGGTTCCAGAACGCAGCGACGGCCAAGGTGTCGGCCTCGGCGCTCGAAGCTCAGCAGATGGGGTACCTGCTGCCCACGGACCCGATCGTGTTCAACTCATACGAGCTGCTGTGGACGGCCATCGGCGAGGCCTACGCGATGCACGCGGTCGGCTACCGGCCGCCGTTGCGCCCGCGCCAGATCCCGGTCGCCGGGCGCACCGGGGCGGCGACGATCAAGGCGCAGCTCGTCAACATGCGCGACGGCGGCTTCATCAGCGCGCACGACTTCTTCATCGCCTCCTGCATCGCCGAGACGCTGTGCGGCGGCGACGTCGAGACGGGCGTGCTGGTCGACGAGCAGTGGCTGCTCGACCTCGAGCGCAAGTTCTTCATGCAGCTGGTCGGGCACCCGAAGTCGCAGGAGCGGATGATGGGAATGATGCAGACCGGCAAGCCGGTCCGGAACTGAGCAGGAGGTCACAAGATGACTAGGCAAGTCCAGGAGGCTTACATCGTCGCGGCCACGCGCACGCCGATCGGCAAGGCGCCCAAGGGGAGTTTCCGCAACCTGCGCCCCGACGAGCTGCTGGTGGCGGCGATCCGCTCGGCGCTGGCGCAGGCGCCGGGGCTCGATCCGGCGGCGATCGAGGACGCGATCATCGGCTGCGCCATGCCCGAGGCCGAGCAGGGGCTGAACGTGGCGCGGACCGCGGTGCTGTACGCGGGGCTGCCGAACACGGTCGGCGGCTGCACGATCAACCGCTTCTGCTCGTCGGGGCTGAACGCGGTCGCGATGGCGGCCGACCGGATCCGCGTCGGCGAGGCCGACGTGATGCTGGCCGGAGGCACGGAATCGATGAGCATGGTGCCGATGAGCGGCAACAAGCCTTCGTTCAACCCGCGCCTGTTCGAGAAGGACGAGAACATCGGGATCGCCTACGGCATGGGGATCACGGCCGAGAAGGTCGCGGCGCAATGGAAAGTCACGCGCGAGATGCAGGACCAGTTCGCGCTCACCTCGCACCAGCGCGCCATCGCGGCACAGAAGAGCGGCGAGTTCAAGGACGAGATCACGCCGATCGACCTGCTGGAGAAGTTCCCCAACCTCTCGACGCACGAGCTCGAGACGAAGACGCGCCGTGTCGACCTCGACGAAGGGCCGCGCGCGGACAGCAACCTGGAAGCGCTCGCCAGGCTCAGGCCGGTGTTCGCCGCCAAGGGCAGCGTGACCGCCGGCAACAGCTCGCAGACGTCGGACGGCGCCGGGGCGCTGATCCTGGCCAGCGAAAAGGCGGTGCAGCGCTTCAACCTGAAGCCGCTGGCGCGCTTCGTCGCGTTCGCGGTGCGCGGCGTGCCGCCCGAGATCATGGGAATCGGGCCCAAGGAGGCGATCCCGATCGCGCTGCGCATTGCCGGCCTGAAGCAGGACGAAATGGGCTGGATCGAGCTCAACGAGGCATTTGCGGCGCAGGCGCTGGCGGTGATCGATTCGGTCGGCCTCGACCGCGCCAAGGTCAACCCGATGGGCGGCGCGATCGCCCTCGGCCACCCGCTCGGCGCGACCGGCGCGATCCGCTCGGCCACCGTCGTGCACGCGCTGCGCCGGCACAACCTGAAGTACGGCATGGTGACCATGTGCGTCGGCACCGGGATGGGGGCGGCGGGGATTTTCGAGCGGGTGTGACGGTCGCCGTGGTGTCCTGGCCGGGCTTGTCCCGGCCCTCCACGTCGGCGCGAGGCGAAGCTGCTTCAAGCCAGCACCGACGTGGATCCCCGGGACAAGCCCCGGGCTGACGCTTGCGTTGGGTTTGCCAGTTGAGCTGTCATGGCCGGGCTTGTCCCGGCCATCCACGTCGGAGCGAGACGAAGCTGCTTCAAGCCTGCACCGACGTGGATCCCCGGGACAAGCCCGGGGATGACGTTCCTTGACGTCCTACCAGTTTGCGGTGCAGCGGAGCCTCCATGACCATCAAGACCCGAACCGAAAACAACGTCGCCTTCGTCGAGATTGCACGCCCGGAGCGCAAGAACGCGCTGACCGTGGAGATGTACGGCCAGCTCGCCGACGCGTTCGGCGGCGCGGGACAGGACGCCTCGGTGCGCGCGATCGTGCTGCATGGCTCGCCCGAGGTGTTCTGCGCGGGCAACGACCTGCAGGATTTCCTGCAGCGCCCCGCCGACCTCGCGGAGTCGCCGGCGGCGCGCTTCATGCGCGCGCTGGCGGCGGCGGAAAAGCCGGTGGTCGCTGCGGTCAACGGCGCGGCGGTCGGGATCGGCACCACGCTGCTGATGCATTGCGATCTGGCCTACTGCGCCGACAACGCGATGTTCTCGATGCCCTTCGTCGCCCTTGGGATCTGCCCCGAATTCTCGTCGAGCCTGCTGCTGCCGCTGAACGCGGGCTACCACCGCGCGGCCGAGAAGCTGCTGCTGAGCGAGCCGATCTCCGCCGAGGAGGCGCTGGAAATGGGGCTGGTGAACCGGATCCTGCCGCCGGGCGAGGTGCTCGACTACGCGACGCGCCAGGCACGGCGTTTCAGCGCGCTGCCGCCCGCGTCGGTGCGGGAGACCAAGCGTCTGCTCAAGGCGGGGTGGCGCAGCGCGGTCGAGCAGGCGATGGCCGAGGAAGGCCGGGTGTTCGCGAAGCTGCTGCACAGCGACGAGGCAAGGGAGGCGATCGGCGCGTTCCTGGAGCGCCGCAAGCCCGACTTCTCCCGCTTCGGATGAGCGGCGCTCGGGGCGGCGGATGAAGATCAGACCTCAGGTGACCCTCGACACGCTGCGCGCGAGGACGCGGATCGGGCTGCCGGCCCACCTCGGGGTCCAGGTGGAGCGCCTCGAGCAGGGCGGGATCGTGATGCACCTGCCGATCCGCGCCGAGCTGCTCGCCCCGAACGGTTTCCTGCACGCGGCCACCGTGGTGGGGCTTGCCGACACCGCCTGCGGATTCGCCTGCATGGCGCATCTGCCCGACGGCGCCGAGAACTTCACCACCATCGAGCTGAAGACGAATTTTCTCGGCACCGCGCTCGAGGGCACGCTGCAGGCGCATGCGCGCGCCGCGCACCTTGGCCGCACGACCCAGGTCTGGGATGCGACCGTGACCGAGATCGGTTCGGGCCGCACGCTCGCCCTGTTCCGCTGCACCCAGATGGTGTTGTGGCCGAAGCAGGGGAAAGCCGAATCGACAACCTGACCGACGAGGAGCCGCGATGTCGTTGAAGGACAAGACCATCTTCATTTCGGGGGGTTCGCGCGGCATCGGGCTGGCGATCGCGAAGCGCGCCGCCGCCGACGGCGCCAACCTCGTGATCGCGGCCAAGACCTCGGAGCCGCATCCGAAGCTGCCGGGAACGATCCACACCGCGGCGCAGGAGATCGAGGCTGCGGGAGGCAAGTGCCTGCCGCTGCAGGTCGACATCCGCGACGAGCTGCAGGTGGTCGAGGCCGCGCGCCGCGCCGCCGAGCGCTTCGGCGGAATCGACGTGCTGATCAACAACGCGAGCGCGATCAACCTGACGCCGACCGAGGCCACGCCGATCAAGCGCTTCGACCTGATGTTCGGCGTCAACGTGCGCGGCACGTATCTGTGCACGCAGGCCTGCCTGCCGTACCTGAAGCGGGCTGCCGAGCGCGGGCGCAACCCGCACGTGCTGACGCTGTCGCCGCCGCTCAACCTGAAGGCGCGCTGGTTCGCCCCGCACGTCGCCTACACGATGGCGAAGTACGGGATGAGCATGTGCGTGCTCGGGCACGCCGAGGAATTCCGCCCGTACGGGATCGCCGTCAACGCGCTGTGGCCGCGCACGGTGATCCAGACCGCGGCGCTGCAGATGATCCCGGGCGTGCGCCCCGAGCACTGCCGCACGCCCGAGATCATGGCCGACGCCGCGCGCGCGATCCTGCTGCGCGAGGCCATGTCGGCGACGGGTAATTTCTTCGTCGACGAACAGGTCTTGGCCGAGAGCGGGATCACCGATCTGGGCAGGTACGCGGTGGTGCCCGGCAGCACGCAGCTGCTGCCGGATTTGTTTCTCTAGCGTATCGTCAGCGTCGGCGCGGCCCGTGCGAGGGGCTGAACCGACACTTGGTCGTGGCCAGGCTTGTCCCGGCCATCCGTAAGCCTGCCCCAGGGCTTGACCCGGGGGTCGGCGCGGGACCAGGCGCCCGCGTTTCGCGCTGACGTGGATCCACGGGACTTCGCCAGGACTTCGCCCGGGGATGACGCCGCCACGCAGGACGCCAATAGCATCGTCATGGCCGGGCTTGTCCCGGCCATCCACGTCGGCGCGATCTACACGCGCCTCGTCTCGCGCCGACGTGGATCCCCGGGACGAGCCCGGGGATGACGTCGGATCGCAGGGGCGTGACACTGCTGGAGACGTCCATGGACAAGCCCGACCTTGCGCGGGGCATCGCGGCTTCCCAGATCCCCGACAACGGCATGCTCGTCGGCACCGTCGGCGACCAGCCGGTCCTGCTCGCCCGGCGCGGCGGCGAGGTGTTCGCGCTCGGTGCCGAGTGCTCGCACTATCACGGACCGCTCGCCGAGGGCGTGCTCGCGGGCGACACGGTGCGCTGTCCCTGGCACCACGCGTGCTTCAACCTGCGCACGGGCGAGGCGGTGCGGGCGCCGGCGTTCGACCGGGTCGATTGCTGGCGGGTCGAGCGGCAGGGCGACCGCCTGTTCGTTCGCGAGCGCATCGAGGTCACGGCGCAGGCGCCGGCGAGCCCGCTGCCGAAGTCCGCGCAGGCGCAGCGCATCGTCATCGTCGGCGGCGGCGCCGCCGGCTTCGCGGCAGCCGAGATGCTGCGCCGTCGCGGCTTCGACGGCAGCCTGACGCTGCTCAGCGCCGAGGGCGACGCGCCGTGCGACCGTCCGAACCTGTCCAAGGACTACCTCGCCGGCAACGCGCCGGAGGACTGGCTGCCCCTGCGCCCCGGCGAGTTCTACGCCGACCGGCGCATCGATCTGCAGCTGGGCACCGAAGCCGCCGAGATCGACCTCAAGGGACGCACGGTGCGCACGGCCGACGGCCGTGGCTTCGCTTTCGACAAGCTGCTGCTGGCAACCGGCGCCGAGCCGGTGCGGCTCCCGATCCCCGGCGCGGGGTTGCCTCACGTGCATGTGCTGAGGTCGACCGCCGACTGCCGCGCCATCATCGCCGGCGCCGGCGGCGCCCGGCGCGCGGTCGTGATCGGCGCCAGCTTCATCGGGCTCGAGGTCGCGGCCTCGCTGCGCGCGCGCAAGCTCGAGGTGCACGTGGTGGCGCCGGAGCGGGTGCCGATGGAGCGCGTCCTGGGCCCGCAGTTCGGACGCTTCGTCCGTGCGCTGCACGAGGAGCACGGCGTGGTGTTCCACCTCGAGGACACCGTGGCCGAGATCGGCCCCCGCGCCGTCAAGCTGGCCAGCGGCGCGAGCCTCGAAGCGGACCTCGTGGTGGCGGGAGTCGGCGTCCGGCCTAGGATCGAGCTCGCACAGCGCGCCGGGCTCAAGCTCGACCGCGGCGTCGTGGTCGACGCCTGGCTCGAGACGAGCGCGCCGGGCGTTTTCGCGGCGGGCGACATCGCGCGCTGGCCGGACGCGCACAGCGGCGAATCGATCCGGGTCGAGCATTGGGTCGTCGCGCAACGGCAGGGACAGGCGGCCGCGCGCAACATGCTGGGACTGCGCGAGCGCTTCGTCGACGTGCCGTTCTTCTGGAGCCAGCACTACGACGTGCAGATCAACTACGTGGGGCACGCCGAGCGGTGGGACGAGCTGCAGGTCGACGGCGACATCGCCGCGCGCGACGGCCTGGTGCGGTTCCGCGCCGGCGGCCGCATGCTGGCGGCGGCGTCGGTCGGCCGCGACATCGGCAGCCTGCAGGCCGAGATCGAGCTCGAGCACGAAGCCGCGCCTTGATGCGTCCCGCGCGGATGCGGTTTGCTGCCCGGGGGAATCGGCGCGCTTTTCGGTCCGCATCCGGGCCGATGCCGGCGCCCCGGGCATGCCCGATGCCGATCTGACCGGGGGAATCTCGAATTGGAATACAAGGATTACTACCGCACCCTTGACGTGCCGCGCGATGCCACCGCCGAGCAGATCAAGAAGGCGTTCCGCAAGTCGGCGCGCAAGTACCACCCCGACGTCAGCAAGGAGGCCGACGCCGAGGCGCGCATGAAGGAGATCAACGAGGCGTACACGGTGCTGTCCGATCCCGAAAGGCGGGCCGCGTACGACGCGCTCGGCGCGGACCACGCCGCTGGCCGGGAGTTTCGCCCGCCGCCGGACTGGGATGCCGGATTCGAATTCTCCGGGCCGGGGTTCGCGGATGGCGACGCGGCCGACTTCAGCGATTTCTTCGCCGAACTGTTCGGGCGGGCCCGCGCCGGGCCCGGCGGCCCGCGGGCCGCGCATGGTCGCGGGGGCGATCACCATGCCCGGATCCTGCTCGACATCGAGGACGCCTGGCAAGGTGCGCGCAAGGAGGTCGGTCTTCGCGTCCCCCGCCTGGATCAGGAAGGCCGCCTCACGATCGATACGCGCACCCTGCAGTTCGAGGTCCCGCGAGGCGTGCGCGAAGGGCAGCTGATCCGCCTGGCCGGACAGGGTTCACCCGGCCCCGGTGGCGGCCCGCCCGGCGACCTGCTGCTCGAAGTGCATTTCAAGCCGCATGCGCGCTTCCGCGTCGATCATCGAGATCTGCTGACCGAGCTGCCGGTGGCCCCGTGGGAGGCGGCGCTCGGCGGCGTGATCCCGGTGCAACTGCCCGACGGCAGCGTGCTGAAGGTGCGAATCCCGGCCGGCGCCCAGAGCGGCCGCGAGCTCGTCGTGCGCGGCAAGGGCCTGCCGGGCGATCCCCCCGGCAACCTCGAGCTGACGCTGCGGGTCGTGCTGCCGCCCGCCGACACGCCGCGCGCGAAGGAACTGTACGAGACGATGGCGCGCGAGCTGAAGTTCGACGCGCGCGCATCCTGACGGAGCCGGACCATGCATGAAAGAGACATCGTCATCGGCACGCTGCTGGAAGACGCCTGCCTGACGCTCGAGGAGTTCTGCGGCGTCTGCGCCGTGAGCGAGGAGTGGGTCGCCTGGCACGTCCGCGAAGGCCGGCTGCCCGCTGCCGGCAACACCCCCTTGGAATGGCGCTTCGGCGGCCGCGAGTTGCGCCGGGCGCGCGAAATCCGTCGCCTCGAGCGCGACTTCGACGCGGAACCGGAGCTGGCGGCGCTGGTGGTCGACTTGATGGAGCAGCTCGAGGCGCTGCGTGCCCGGCTGCGGCACGCCGGCTGAACGATCGCGGCCTAGGATTGGGCAAGGCGCGCCGCGCCAGCTTCGTCCGAAGGCGAGCTCGCATGGTCGGCGTCGACCGCGTCGGCCGCCCCTTCGAGCCAGCGCCTCAGCACATCGTGCAGCTGTGCCGATGAAAACGGCTTGGCCAGGAAGTCGTCCATGCCGGCGGCGACGCAGTGCTCCCTGTCCTGCGCCATGGCATTGCCGGTCAGGGCGACAATCGGCAGGCGCGCGCCCGGCTGCGGATTCTCGCGTCGGATGACGCGGGTCGCCTGCAGTCCGTCCATCTCCGGCATCTGCACGTCCATCAGCACCAGATCGAGGTCCTGCGAACGGCGGCGGATCGTATCCACGGCCTCGCGCCCGTTGGCCGCCAGCAATACCTCGACCCCGGCGTGCTCCAGCATCTTCTGTCCGACGATCTGATTGACCGGGTTGTCTTCCACCAGCAGCACCTTGCCCTTGAAGCCGTGCGGCGGCGTCGGCCGGTGCCGCCGCTCGGAAACCTTGCTCGAGGTCGCGGTCGACAGCTCCTGCAGCACGCGCGCCAGCTGCGCGAGGCGCAGTGGCTTGGTCAGCGATTCGATGAAGTCGGACTCGGACTTCCAGCCGTTTTCCAGGCCGGCGGTCAGCGGACTCATCAGCACGACGCGCAGGCCGTCGAAGCGCGCATCGCCGCGCAGCGTGCTGACCAGGCGCTGGGCGGCTCCGGAGCCGAACTCGAAATCCAGCAGCAGCAGGCGATGGCGGGCGCCCTGGCCCGTGGCGCCGTGGGATTCCTCCAGGGCGTCGGCCACCGCGACCGGGGTTGTGCTGCGAACCCCGAGCTGCTCGAGCAGCCGGCACGCGATGGCGCGTACGAGACCATGGTCGCTTGCCACCACGACCTCGATATCGGACGCCCCCGGGATCCCCTGCGGCGCCGCCGCGGCGCCGACCGCCAGCTCGACCGTGGCCCAGAAGCGCGAACCGCGGCCCGGCTCGGACAGCAGTCCGACCTGCCCTCCCATCAGCCCGGCGAGCTGGCGCGCGATCGCCAGGCCGAGGCCGGTGCCGCCGAAACGCCGCGTCATCGAGCCGTCGGCCTGCCTGAAAGCCTCGAACAGCCGCGCCTGCTGGTCCGGCTCGATGCCGATCCCGGAATCCGAGACGGCCAGCCTCACGCGGCAGCGGTCGCGCTCGGATGAGGACGGTCCGGCGACGCAGAGGTCGGGCGGCGCGCCCACAGGTCTCAGGTAATCCGAATTGCCTTCCGCGGACACTTCGATCAACACGTCGCCGTGCTCGGTGAACTTGATCGCATTCGACACGAAATTGGTCAGGATCTGCCGCAATCGGGTCGGGTCGCCGCGCACGCGCACGGGGATGTGCGGCGAAACCCACGAGAGGATCTCCACGCCCTTGCGCTGCGCGGGCTCCGCGAAAGCGGCGGCGACTTCCTCGACCAGTTCGCGCAGCTCGAACTCGACATCCTCGAGGTCGAGCTTCCCGGCCTCGATCTTCGAAAAGTCGAGGATGTCGTTGATCAGCGCCAGCAGCGACGTCGCCGAGCGATAGCTGGTCTGCGCGAAATAGCGCTGTTGACCGGTCAACCCGGAGTCGAGCAGGAGTTCGGTCATGCCCAGCACGCCGTTCATCGGCGTGCGGATCTCGTGACTCATCTTGGCGAGGAACTCCGACTTTGCTTGAGTCGCCGATTCGGCCAGCCGCTTGGCTTCCTCGAGCGCCCCGGTCCGCCGGCGGACGATCTCTTCCAGCTCCGCCCGGTGCTCGTCGAGCGCGCCGATGGCGTCCTGCTGGCGCCGCCACGCGCGCCGCAGCATCACGGCGGCCACGAGCGTGCCGCAGGCCAGAAACTGCAGGAACACGACGTCGATCCAGGCCTCTCTTCGCCATGGAACCAGATAGTCGTCCTGCGAAAAACCGACGACCACGTAGACGGGATACCGGCCGACGCGATGAGTCGAGAAGGTGCGCAGGACGCCGTCGATCGAGCTGTTCGCCCGGTAAGTACCCGCATCGCGACCCTGGCGCAGCAGGTCCAGCAGCTCCGGTGACCCTGGCCTCGGGTCCCTGCCGGAGGCCTGCGCATCGAGCCTCGGATAACGGACCAGGATGTTGCGATCGGCGTCGAATAGGGTGATGACGCTGTGCGGGCCGACTTTCATCGACGAGAAGACCTCGTAGATGCGCTGCGTGCCGATAAGGGCCCGCACGACGCCCGCGAACGATCCGTCGGGGAACTCGAGGCGGCGCGCGATCGGGAATTCCCACTTCCCCGTGGTGCGGGCGAGGATCGGAGGGGAGATGACGAGTTCGGGCCCCGCGCGCGCCTGCAGGAAATACATGCGATCGGACACATCGACCGGCTTCTTCGGATCGACGCCGGAACCGTACTTGATCACGCCGCGGGGATCGGTTGCCCGCAGGTTCGAGAGCTGTTCGAGGTGCGACTGCTGCCGGGCCAGATAGTCGCTGAAGGATCGTTCCGTCAGGACCCGGGAGGCGGCCTGCCAGCGGAACTCATCGGCAGCGCCCGACAGCACGACGTCGGTTTCATGAATCGTTTCGAACAGGTACTGCTCCAGCAGGCGCGCCAGCCCGTCGACGTCTTCCGCCGCTTCGCGGTCGAGTCTCGCTCGCGAGGCCAGCAGCGAGTAGCCGATGAAGCCCACGATCGCCATCCAGATCACGACCGCGGCGATCACGGTGGTACGCGGCCCGCGGGATCGGGCGGGCGCCACACCGACCTGCCTGCGCTCGCCCTGCTCAACGTCGAAGCTCGCAGCGCGCCCTGCCGTAGGCATGGCCGACGTCCTTCTGCCTGATTCCGGTCGATCTTGCGGTCGTCGCACGGCCCTCGACGGTTCGAGGGCGCGAAACGGCATGGGCCTCCCACCCTGGCGGGTGGCGACCTGACTAGGTTTCGTCAGCTTCGGCGCAAAGCTTGAGGCGGCGTCAGGGAAGCGAGAGCCGGAAAAGCCTCGGATTTCCGGCTTGCGTTCGACCTGCGCCGGGCGCGCCGGCTCATGTCAGTCCGAAGTACTGCCTGACGTCATCCACCCGCCCGCGGCTGATCGGGACGCGGGCCGAGTCCCGTGTGTCGAGCGCAAGGCGGTACTGCTCGCCGTCGCGTTCGACCGTCTGCACATGCTGAAGGTTGACGATGTGGCTGCGGTGGGTGCGGATGAACTGATCCGGGCTCAGCCGTTGCTCGAGGTCGGTCAGCGAAAGGTTGCAGTCGTAGTCCTGGTCGAAGGTGAAGATGCGGGTGTAGTGCCCCTCCGCCTGCATATGGACCACGTCCGACATCGCCAGCAGCACCACGCGGTTGTGTTGCAGGACCGGAACCTTGACCAGCTGTTTCGGCCGGCCGGCCGGCGACCCGCGCCCGCCCACCCTCGTGGTGATGTCGGTCAGGTCGTAGAACATCATGCAGGTGGATTGCATCTGCCCACCGTCGGACAGTTTCGTCACCTTGATCAACAGGACCCGGTCGGGGATGTTGATCATCATCGTCATCGGCGGCGGTGACGCGGCGTGACCGTCCGCTGCGCCGGCACGCAGCAGCAGCTCGATCTTCTGCCGGCTCTTCTCGGGATGCAGCTGCAGCACGTCGCGCCCCATCGGATCGCCTCGGATGTTTCCGAGCACGCGCTGGGCGACGTCATTCATCGCGACCACCCGATTGTGGGTATCCAGCAGCACCACTCCCGGATCGAACTTCTGCAACTTGTACTCGAGCGTCTCGGGTTCCATTCTCGACGTTGCTTTCGAATCTCTCACTTCGCGCAGGGATATCGGAAATCTCCGATCATGCACCGCAGCAGCATAGGGGTGCCGGCGTTCGTGCGTTCAATCCGCCATTCCCGCGTCGCAGCCGCATGTCATGAATCAGTGCTTGCCACGTGAACCGGCAAGGTCCTTAATTGTCACACGCACACCTGTGCCAAGAACAAGGAGACGCGATGATCCCGCCCTCATTCGATTATCACGAGCCCAGGAGCGTTTCGGAGGCGATCAAGTTGCTCGCGCAGTTCGGAGCCGACGCGAAGGTGCTCGCCGGCGGCCACAGCCTGCTGCCGATGATGAAGCTGCGATTCGCGCAGCCTTCGCACCTGATCGACCTGAACCGGATCGACTCGCTGCGCGGAATCCGCGAGGATGGCGGCGAGATCGTGATCGGCGCGATGACCGTCGAGAACGATCTGCTGGCCTCGCCCCTGCTGCAACAGAAGGTGCCGCTGCTGCCCGAGGCGGTGCGCCAGATCGGCGACCCGCAAGTGCGCAATCGCGGCACGATCGGCGGCGACCTCGCGCACGGCGACGCCGCCAACGATCACCCGGCGCTGTCGCTGGCGCTCGGGGCGACCTTCGTGATCGAGGGCGGCAAGGGCCGCCGCTCCGTCAAGGCGGAGAACTTCTATCACGGCGCGTTCACGACGGATCTGGCGCCCGACGAGGTCCTGTGCGAGATCCGGGTGCCCGCGTTCGCGCCCAACACGGGCTACGCGTACGAGAAGCTCAAGCGCAAGACCGGGGACTGGGCGACCGCCGCTGCCGCCGTCGTTCTGCGGGTCGACCGCGGCAAGGTCGAGAGCGTCCGCATCGCGCTCACCAACGTCGCGCCGACCGCGGTGCGCGCCACCGACGCCGAGCGGTCGCTGGCCGGCGCGCCGCTCAGCGACGCCGCGATCGCCGCGGCCGCGGAAAAGGCGACGTCGGCGTGCGATCCGGCGGACGATCTGCGCGGCGACCGAGAATACAAGACCGCGATGGCGGCGCAGATGGTGCGTCGCGCGCTGGGGGTCGCGGCGGCGCGCTGCCGCTAGCGCTCGCGGACCGGAACCGGGAGGGACGGAACATGGCAAGGAATACGATCAACCTGAAGGTCAATGGCCGGCAGGTCGAATCCGCGGTCGAGCCGCGCACCCTGCTCGTGCACTTCCTGCGCGAGCAGCTCAATCTGACGGGCACGCACATCGGCTGTGAGACGAGCCATTGCGGTGCCTGCACGGTCGATCTCGACGGCAGGTCCGTGAAAAGCTGCACGGTGCTGGCGGTCCAGTGCAACGGCTCGGAGGTGCTCACCGTCGAGGGCCTCGCCAAGGGCGGCGTGCTGCACGCGGTCCAGGAGGGCTTTTACAGGGAGCACGGGCTGCAGTGCGGGTTCTGCACGCCCGGCATGCTGATCCGTGCCTACCGCCTGCTGCAGGACAACCCGAACCCGACCGAAGAGCAGGTTCGCGCCGGCATGTCGGGCAACCTGTGCCGCTGCACGGGGTATCAGAACATCGTCAAGGCGGTGCTGCACGCGGCGGCGAAGCTGCGCGAGCCCGCCAAGGCCGCCGCCTGACCGGCTCGCCGCTCCCGCTTCGGATTGCGTAGCAGCCACTCGAGGATCGAACATGAACGCACCGACCGACCGTGCCGCGGAACTCGCTGGGATCGGCGCATCGCGCCTGCGCAAGGAAGACGCCCGCTTCATCCAGGGCAAGGGCAACTACGTCGACGACATCAAGCTGCCCGGCATGCTTCACCTGGACATCGTGCGCGCGCCCGTCGCGCACGCCCGCATCAAGCGGATCAACAAGGAGGCCGCGCTCAAGATCCCGGGCGTGCACGCGGTGCTGACCGCGGACGACCTCAAGCCCCTGAAGCTGCACTGGATGCCGACGCTGGCCGGCGACGTCGCCGCGGTGCTCGCGGACCAGAAGGTCCACTTCCAGATGCAGGAGGTCGCGGTGGTCGTCGCCGACGACCGCTACATCGCGGCCGATGGCGTCGAGGCGGTCGAGGTCGAGTACGAGGAACTGCCCGCCGTGGTCGACCCGATCGAGGCGCTGAAGCCCGGCGCGCCGGTGCTGCGCGAGGACCTGGCCGGCAAGAACGAGGGCGCGCACGGCAAGCGCACCCATCACAACCACATCTTCACCTGGGAGGCGGGCGACAGGGCCGCGGCCGACGCCGCCTTCGCAAAGGCGGCGGTCACGGTGAAGGAGCAACTCCTTTACCCGCGGGTCCATCCGTGCCCGCTCGAGACCTGCGGGTGCGTCGCCTCGTTCGACCCGGTGCGGGGCGAGCTGACCACCTACATGACGTCGCAGGCGCCGCACGTCGTGCGCACCGTGGTTTCGCTGCTCTCGGGTCTGCCGGAATCCAAGATCCGGATCGTGTCGCCCGACATCGGCGGCGGCTTCGGCAACAAGGTCGGCGTCTACCCGGGGTACGTGTGCGCGATCGTCGCCTCGATCGTCCTCGGGCGGCCGGTCAAGTGGATCGAGGACCGGATCGAGAACAT
>CAZEIW010000085.1:0-7722 GCA_964512305.1 uncultured Burkholderiaceae bacterium
TGGGGTGCCCCCCCCCCCCCGGGGGGGGGGGGGGGGGGGGGGGGGCGGGCGCGGGGCGCCTAGGCACTGCCGCGACCCTCACCCCCGCCCCTCTCCCGCAAGCGGGAGAGGGGAGCAAAGACGTCTGAGCTCGTCGAAGTAGCCGGGGAATGTCTTGGCGACGCACCCCGGCTCCCGGATGTGCACCGCAACGCCCCCCGCCGCCGCGAGCGAGAAGCACATCGCGATCCGGTGGTCGTCGTAGGTGTCGATGTGCGCTTCGCGCAGCTGCGGGCAGCGCGCCACCTCGATCCAGTCGTCGCCGGAGGTGACCTGCGCGCCGAGCTTGCGCAGCTCGTTCGCCATCGCGGCGATGCGGTCGGTTTCCTTGACGCGCCACGAGCCGATGCCATCGAGCCGGGTGCTGCCTTCGGCGAACAGCGCGACCACCCCCGCGGTCATCGCGGCGTCGGGGATCGCGCCGCAGTCCACGCGCAGCCCGCGCAGGGACCGGCCGGCCCTGGCCTGGATCCAGCCGTCGCCGCGCTCGACGATGGCGCCCATTTGCTCCAGCAGGTCCGCGAATCCGACGTCTCCCTGCACGCTGCCGGCGCCGACACCGAGCACCCGCACCGGACCGCCGGCGAGCGCGCCGAGCGCGAGGAAGTACGAAGCGCTCGAGGCGTCGCCCTCGATCGCGTAGCGCCCCGGTGAACGATAGGCGCCATGCGCGACCCGGAACGATTCGCCGCCGCGGTCGACCGCGGCGCCGAAGCGCCGCATCATCGCGACCGTCATCGCGACATAGGGCTGCGAGATGAGCCTGCCGTCGACGTCGACCTGCAGCCCGCCGCCGGCGCCCATCAGCGGCGCCGCCATCAGCAGGCCGCTCAGGAACTGGCTCGAGACGCCCCCGCGGATGCGCACGCGCGAGGCTTCGGGCGCAGGCGCCGGCTCGATCTGCAGCGGCGGATAGCCGGGCTGGCCGAGGTAGCGAACGCGCGCGCCGAGTTCGTTGAGCGCGTCGACGAGGTCGCCGATCGGCCGCTCGCGCATCCGGGCCACGCCATCGAGGCGGTAGCTGCCACCCGCAAACGCGAGCGCGGCCGCCAGCGGCCGCATCGCGGTGCCGGCGTTGCCGAGGAAGAGCTCGGCGCTGCGGTTGGGGAACCGGCCGCCGCAGCCCTCGACGCGCGCGGCGCCGGCGCCGAAGTCGACATCGACCCCGACGCCAAGGGCGCCCAGCGCGCCGATCATCATGCGCGTGTCGTCGGCGTCGAGCAGTCCGTCGAGCGCGGTCGTGCCCTCGGCCAACGCCGCCAGCAACAGGGCCCGATTCGAGATGCTCTTCGATCCCGGCAGCCGGACCTCGCCCGCCGCATGCGCGATCGGTTTCACGGTCAGCTGCGCGGGCCAGACGCGCGGCCCGCCCGCGGAGCGAGCTGCGGGACCGCTCACGGGGCCGGCTGCGGGACCGTCCGCGGGCTCGGCTGCCTGGCCGCCCGGCGCCGGACTCGGGGCGCTATTTGCCACCGGCGGGTTCCCCGTCGGGTTTCGGCGCCAGCGCGCGGCGCGTCCGGCTCGCCGGCTCGAAAACGCGCGCGAGCGAGGGCCCGTCGGCGATGTCGAGCGCGGCCTGCAGGCGCTCGAGCCAGCCGCGGTACGAGCGCAGCTCGGTGCTGAGCGCGGCGCGGTTCGCGAGCGCGATGTCGCGCCAGAGCAGTGGGCTGCTGGCGGCGATCCGCGTGAAATCGCGGAACCCCGGCCCGGCCAGCTGGAGCTTGCGCGCGCCGTCGGGCTGGGCGGCGATCTGCGCCACCAGCGCGAATGCCAGCAGGTGCGGCAGGTGGCTGACCGCGGCGAACACCCGGTCGTGATCGCCCGCAGTCATGCGCTCGACCCGCGCGCCGCAGGCGGTCCAGGCCGCCTCGACCCTCAGCAGCGCGGCGGCGTCGGTGTCGTCGGCCGGGGTCGTGATCACGTTGCGCCCCGCGAACAGCAGCGGGTCCGCGTGATCGATCCCCGGCAGCTCGCCACCCGCGATCGGATGCGCCGGAACGAAACGGGGAAAGCCGCGCCGCAGCGAGCGCCGCGCGGCGGCAATCACGTCGGCCTTGGTGCTGCCGACGTCGGTGACGATCGTCGCGTCGCCCAGCGCGCCCGCGATCTCTGCCAGCACCGGGGCCATCTGGCCTGCCGGCACCGCGAGCACGACGCAACCCGCGCCGTCGACCGCCTCGGCCGCCGAGGCCGCGGCGCGGTCGAGCACGCCCAGCTCGACCCCGCGCGCCAATTGCGCCGCATCGATATCGAACCCGACCACCTCGGATGCCACGCCCGCGCGCCGCCAGGCGGACGCGGTCGAGCCCCCCAGCAGGCCGACACCGATCAGCGCCAACCTCATCCGCGCACGACCGCCAGCGCCTGGCCGAGCGCGCGCAGGAACT
Organism: uncultured Burkholderiaceae bacterium; assembly: GCA_964512305.1. GTDB lineage: Bacteria > Pseudomonadota > Gammaproteobacteria > Burkholderiales > Burkholderiaceae_F > CAZEIW01. The sequence goes on from CAZEIW010000085.1 coordinate 2,427, forward strand.
GCGCGTTCTCGTCGGGCAGTCCCACGGTGACCCGCAGCCACTCGGGCAGCCCGTAATTGGCGACCGGCCGCACGATCACGCCGCGCTTGAGGAGCTCCCGGTAGACGACCGCGGCCGGCCCTACCCGGAACAGCACGAAGTTGCCGTGGCTCGGGATCACCTCGAGGCCGAGGGCACCGAGCTCGCGCGTGAGGCGCGCCAGCCCGTCGCGGTTCAGCTCGTAGCTGCGCTGCACGAAATCGCGGTCGGCCAGCGCCGCGACGGCCGCGGCCTGCGACAGCGTGCCGACGTTGAACGGCTGCCGCACCCGGTTGAGGAGGTCGGTGAGCTCGGGCTGCGCGATGCCGAAGCCGACCCTCAGTCCCGCCAGGCCGTAGGCCTTGGAGAAAGTGCGCGACACCAGCAGGTTCGGATGGCGCCGCACCCATTCGACGCTGTCCTTGCGCAGCTCGGGCGCAAGGTACTCGTTGTAGGCCTCGTCGAGCACGACCACGACGTCGCGCGGCACGCCGGCGAGGAACTCCTCGATCGCATCGGCGCCGGCGAAGGTCCCGGTCGGGTTGTTCGGGTTGGCGACGAACACCAGCCGCGTGTCGGGCGCGATCGCCGCGCGCATCGCCGCCAGATCGTGGGCGTGTTCCTTCGCCGGCACCACGATCGCGCGCGCGCCGCGCGCCTGGGTCGCGAGCTGGTAGACGGCGAACGAGTACTGCGCGTAGACGCAGCTGCGTCCCGGCGCCAGCATCGTCGCCGCCGCCATCTCGAGGATGTCGTTGCTGCCGGCGCCCAGCGTCAGCCAGCCCTGCGGCACGTCGAAGCGCGACGCCAGCGCCGACTTCAGGTCGAACCCGTTGCCGTCCGGATAGCGCCCGAGATCGGCCATCGCGGCCGCGATCGCGCGCCGCGCCGACCCCGGCACGCCGAGCGGGTTCTCGTTCGACGCGAGCTTGACGATCGATTCGGGCTTGAGCCCGAACTCGCGCGCCAGTTCTTCGATCGGCTTGCCCGGCTGGTAGGGCGCGATCGCGCGCACGTACTCGAGCGCCGCCAGGTCGCCGCCATCGCAGGCGCGGTCGCCGCCCGCCGCGACCGCGGCGGCCGAAAGTGCTTGCCGGCTCATCCTCCCCCTCCGTTTTATGCCCAGCTCATTTGCGATTCATTGCGCGACGGGATACGAGCCCAGGCAGCGGTAGAACGCGCAGGTCTGCTGCAGCGCCTGCAGGGCCGTCGCGACCTTCTCGTCGAGCAGGTGCCCTTCGACGTCGACGTAGAAGTAGTACTCCCAGGTGCCCGTGCGCGCCGGCCGCGACTCGAAGCGCGTCATCGAGACGCCGTGCTGCGCCAGCGGCGCGAGCATGTGGTAGACCGCGCCGGCGCGATTGGCGACCGACAGGATCAACGAAGTCTTGTCGCGCCCGCTGGGACGCGTCTGCTGGCGGCCGAGCACGACGAAGCGCGTGCGGTTGTGCGGATCGTCCTGGATCTCGCGCGCGGCCGGCTGCAGTCCGTAGTGCGCCGCCGCCGCCTCGCCGGCGATCGCCGCCGCGGCCGGGTCCTGCGCGGCAATTCGCGCGGCCTCGGCGTTGCTGGCGGCCGAGACGCGTTCGAGCAGCGGCGCATGCTCGTTGAGCCAGCCGATGCACTGCGCCAGCGCCTGCGGGTGCGCCAGCACGCGCGTCACGCCGTGGAGGGTGCCGTCGCGCGTCAGCAGGTGATGGCGCACGGCCACCGAGACCTCGGCGACGATCGACAGCGAGGTCACGAGCAGCAGGTCGAGCGAGCGGCTGACCGCGCCCTCGCTCGAGTTCTCCACCGGCACCAGCGCGTAGTCGGCGCGTCCCGACTCGGCGGACTTGAACACCTCGTCGATCGACCCGCAGGGCTCCTCCTGCACCGACGACCCGAACTGCTTGAGCAGCGCCTGTTCGGAGAAGGTCCCGGGCGGGCCGAGGTAGGCGACCGCGAGCGGCCGCTCCAGCGAGCGGCAGGCGGACATCACCTCGCGGAACACCGCCTCGAGCGCCTGGTCCGGCAGCGGCCCCTGGTTGGCGGCCGCGGTGCGCCGGATCACCTCGGCCTCGCGCTCGGGCCGGTACACGGGCGCCGCGTGGTCGTTCTTCAGGTGCCCGACCTGGGACGCCAGGCGCGCGCGCTGGTTCAGCAGCTCGACCAGCTGCAGGTCGATCGCGTCGATCTGCGCCCGCAGGGGCCGCAGCCGGTCATCCATCTCGGTCATCCATGCCGGTCGTTCCTCGCGCTCATCCGTGCCGGCGCCGGAATGCGCCCATGAAGTCCGCCAGCGCCCGCACGCCGTCGAGCGGCATCGCGTTGTAGATCGACGCCCGCATGCCGCCGACCGTGCGATGACCTTTGAGCTGGGCCAGGCCGCGTTCGGCGGCCTCGGACAGGAACGCGGCGTCGAGTTTCGCGTCGCGCAGCGAGAAAGGCACGTTCATCCGCGAGCGGTGGCGCGGCCGCACGCGGTTGACGTAGAAGCCGCCGGAGCCGTCGATGGCGTCGTACAGCAGGCGCGCCTTTTCGACGTTGACCCGCTCGATGCCGGCCACGCCGCCCTGGCGCTGCAGCCATTTGAGCACCAGGTTCGCGAGGTAGACCGAGAACGTCGCCGGCGTGTTCCAGAGGGAATCGTGCTCGGCGTAGGTCTTGTAGTCGAGGATCGTCGGCCAGCGCGGCGACATGTGGCCGATGAGGTCGTCGCGGATGATCACGGCGGTCAGGCCCGCCGGCCCGAAATTCTTCTGCGCGCACGCGAACACGATGCCGAACTTCGAGACGTCGACCGGACGCGACAGGAAGTTCGACGACGCGTCGGCGACCAGCGGCACGCCGCCGGTGTCCGGAACGTAGTCGAATTCGAGGCCGTGGATCGTCTCGTTGGGGCAGTAGTACACGTAGGCCGCCTGCGGGTCGAGCGCGAGCTCGTTCTGCAGCGGTACCCCGGCCGGTGCATCCGCCGAAGCTCCTTCAGGAGCGAAGGCGGATGCAGCGCGCGCATCGCAGTAGCGCCTCGCCTCCTGCAGCGCCAGGCGCGACCAGTGCCCCGACACGATGTAGTCGGCGCGCATCTTAGGCCCGAGCAGGTTGAGCGGCACCATCGCGAACTGCTGGTGCCCGCCGCCCTGCATGAACAGGATCTTGTAGCCGGGCGGAACGGCCAGGATCTCGCGCAGCAGGCGGCGCGTCTCGTCCATCAGCGCCACGAAATCCTCGACGCGGTGGCCAGTCTCGAGCACCGAATAGCCGCGCCCGCCCCAGTCGAGCAGCTCCTGCTGGGCCTGGCGCAGGCATTCGGCGGGCAGCACCGCCGGGCCGGAGGCGAAGATGTAGGTCGGCTTCATCATCGGGTCGGTTGCCGGTCGGTCGCCCGTCACTTGCCGGCCGATCCGGTCCCGCCCTCGCCGCCGTGGTTGCCGTTGCCGCCGTTGTTGCCGTTGCCGCCGTGGTCCTGGTCGGTCTCGACCACGCGCTGCAGCCCGGACAGGCGCGTGCCCTCGTCGAGCGCGATCAGCGTCACGCCCTGGGTCGCCCGCCCCATCTCGCGGATCTCGGCCACGCGCGTGCGGATCAGCACGCCGCCGGTGGTGATCAGCATGATCTCGTCGTCGGCGTGCACCAGCGTCGCCGCGACCACCTTGCCGTTGCGCTCGGAGGTCGCGATCGCGATCATGCCCTTGGTGCCGCGGCCGTGCCGCGTGTACTCGGCGATCGGAGTGCGCTTGCCGTAGCCGTTCTCGGTCGCGGTCAGCACGCTCTGCTGCTCGTCCTCGGCGACCAGCAGCGCGATCACCGCCTGGCCCCCGTCGAGCTGCATGCCGCGCACGCCGCGCGCCTGGCGCCCCATGGGCCGCACGTCGTTCTCGTCGAATCGCACCGCCTTGCCGGCGTCGGAGAACAGCATCACGTCGTGCCGGCCGTCGGTGATCGCGGCGCCGATCAGGTAGTCGCCCGGGTCGAGGTCGACCGCGATGATGCCGGCCTTGCGCGGATTGGAGAACTCCGCCAGCGGCGTCTTCTTGACCGTGCCGTCGGCGGTCGCCATGAAGACGAAATGCTCGGCGTCGAACGCCTTGACCGGCAGCACGACGGTGATCTTCTCGCCGTCGGCGAGCGGGAACATGTTGACGATCGGCTTGCCGCGCGAGGTGCGCGAACCCTGCGGCACCTCCCACACCTTGAGCCAGTACAGGCGCCCCCGGTTGGAGAAGCACAGGATCGTGTCGTGCGTGTTGGCGATGAACAGCTGGTCGATCCAGTCGTCCTCGCGCGCGGTGGTCGCCTGCTTGCCGCGGCCGCCGCGCTTCTGCGCCCGGTAGTCGGCGAGCGGCTGGCTCTTGATGTAGCCGGCGTGGCTCAGCGTCACCGCCATGTCCTGCGGCGCGATCAGGTCCTCGGTGACGAGGTCTTCGGCGGTGCGCACGATCTGCGAGCGCCGCCCGTTGCCCTTGCCCTTGCCCTCGGGCTCGCCAAACTCGGCCCGCAGCGAGACCAGCTCGTCGTGGATGATGGTCCGGATCCGCTCCGGCCGCGCCAGGATGTCGATCAGGTCGCCGATCTCGGCGATCACGGCGCGGTACTCGCCGACGATCTTGTCCTGCTCGAGGCCGGTCAGCCGCTGCAGGCGCATCTGCAGGATCTGCTCGGCCTGCTCTTCGGACAGGCGGTAGCTGCCGTCGGGCTGCAGGCCGAACGCGGGATCGAGGCCCTCCGGGCGGTAGCTGTCTGCCCCGACTTCGGCCGCACCCTCGCCCGCATCGGCGCCCTGCCCCGCCGCGCGCGTCAGCATGTCGCGCACCAGCGCGGAATCCCAGGTGCGCGCCATCAGCGAGGCCCTGGCCACGGGCGGCGTCGGCGCCGCCTTGATCAGCGCGATGAACTCGTCGATGTTAGCGAGCGCCACGGCCAGGCCCTCGAGCACGTGGCCGCGCTTGCGAGCCTCGCGCAGGTCGAAGATCGTGCGCCGCGTGACGACCTCGCGCCGGTGCGCGAGGAAGGCCTCGAGCATCTGCTTGAGGTTGAACAGCTTCGGCTGGCCGTCGACCAGCGCGACCAGGTTCATGCCGAACGTGTCCTGCAGCTGCGTGAGCTTGAACAGGTTGTTCAGCACGACCTCGGGCAGCTCGCCGCGCTTGAGCTCGATCACCGCCCGCATGCCCGACTTGTCGGACTCGTCGCGGATGTCGGAGATGCCCTCGAGCTTCTTCTCGTTGACGAGCTCCGCGATGCGCTCGAGCAGCGCCCGCTTGTTGACCTGGTACGGCAGCTCGTCGACGATGAT
>CAZEIW010000086.1:0-8473 GCA_964512305.1 uncultured Burkholderiaceae bacterium
CCCCGCGGGGGGGGGGTGGGGGGGGGGGGGGGGGGCCGGCCGCTCGAGCTCCGCTTTCCACCCTCACCCCCACCCCTCTCCCGCTCGCGCGGGAGAGGGGAGGTTCAGGGCTGCGGGTCGGAGTGTTCGGTGGGCGCGATCTGCCCGTCCGGCTCGATCTGCCCGCCTGCCTCAATCTGCCCGCTTTGGCCGCCCCCCCTCTGCCCGCCCGGCTCGCCGCGCTCGCTGCTGAACTGCCGCAGCGTCTCGGCGATCTTGCGGCGCGCCTGGATCAGGCGCGACTCGCGGGCCGACTGCCCGAGGTAGGCGTCGAGTTCGCCGTGCTCGCGCTGCAGGCGCGGGATGAGCAGCAGGAAGAGCTCCGTCAGCTCGGGATCGAAGTGCCGCCCCTTGTGGGCGGCGATCTCGGCCAGCGCGGCCTCGACGGTCCACTGCTCCTTGTACGGCCGGCGGTGGGTCAGCGCGTCGAACACGTCGGCGAGCGCCGTGATCCGCGCCTCGAGGGGGATGGCGTCGTTTCCGATGCCGAACGGGTAGCCGCTGCCGTCCCAGTGCTCGTGGTGGAAGCGGGCGATCTCCTCGGCCATCTTCATGTGCGGCACGTTGCTCTGCGCCAGCAGTTCCGAGCCGATCGCCGTGTGGGCCTGCATCAGCTTGGCCTCGTTCTCGTTGAGCCGCCCGTTCTTCAGCAGGATGCCGTCGGGAATGCCGATCTTGCCGATGTCGTGCAGCCGCGCCGCCAGGTCGATCATCGAGCAGAACTCGCGGTCGCGCCCGTATTCGTGCGCCAGCAGGGACGCCAGCTTGCCGACCCGGTACGAATGCTCGCCGGTGGCGTCGTCGCGCAGCTCGGCGGTGACCGCCAGGCGCTCGAGCATGTCGATCCTCGAGTGCAGCAGCTCGTAGTGCGCGACCTGGTCGGCCAGCTTGTCGCGCAGCGTCACCTCGTGGCGCGCCATCAGCGCGTCCGGCGAAACGACCGGGGCGGACCCCTTCTTCTCGAGCTGCTCGAGGTGCAGCCGGTGGTGCAGCAGCACGTTTTCCTGCTGGAACTGCCGCGTGTGCATCATCAGCTCGCGCAGGTAGACCAGCGCGAGGTCCGGCTTGCCGGCGATCTCGTGCGCGTTGACCATCGCGATCAGCGCGTCGCGCAGCGAGCCGCGCAGCACGCGCGCCTTTTCGAGCACCTTGGTCAGGCGCGATATGCCGAGGTCGATCTTGCCCTCGTACACCTCGCAAAGTCCCTCGGCCATGCCGGCAATCAGCTCCGCGCGCTCGAGCTTCGATTCCGCGGCGTAGCGCTTGGCGACGTCGGCGCGCTCGCGGGCACCGCCGCGGGCGTCGACCGCCAGCAGCAGGCGGGTGTAGTACGACTCGGTGAGCACCCGGGCGAACATGTCGCTCGGCGTGACCGGCTCGCCGGCCGCCTCGACCGCCGCCTTCGCGCTCCTGAGCCCCTTGGCGTAGTCCTCGAGGTGCAGGCACGAGAGCGCGAGGTTGCCCAGGGCGGGCGCGCGCAGGGGCTCGCAGCGCGCGTCGCTGTCGCACAGCTTGAGCACGGTCTCGAAGCACGCGATCGCATCGGAGTACTGCCCGGCGTAGATCTGCGTGGCGCCGATGTTGTTCCAGACGGAGGCTTCCGAGCAGGTGTCGCCGGTCGCCCGCGCGTACTCGAGCGCATCGGCGAACGATTCGATGGCGGCGGGAAGGTTGCCCGTGTCGTTCTGCAGGACGCCCAACGCCGTCAGCGCGCGCCGCAGCGACACCGGGTCGCCTACGCGCTTGAGGACCGCCACCGCCTGCTCCGCGGGTGCCAGTCCGGCCACCGCGCATCCGTTAAGGAAGTGATGCTTCGCAATCGCGACAAGGCATTCGGCGCCGGCGGCCGTCATCGCCTCGGGACGAATCGAAGCGATCAGCTGCTGCGCCGAGCCGAACACGACCGCCCTGTGCCTCGACGGCGTCGTCAGCTCGGCATTCAGATCGGTGCTGAGTTGCTCGAGCGATGCTGCGATCCATTCGCATGACGCGTCCGGCGCACGCTTCGAGAACTCTTCAATACGCTGCGCGAGCGTCGTACCCATTTTGCGCGTTCCCTCTTGAAGCTCTTTGCACTTTTGTCCTGGACAACAGACAATTCTGTCCAAGCTCACATGAGCGAGTGCAGCGCCCCATCACTTCGATGTCACCAACGTACAGAACTTCTGACTAACCGCGGCCGGAGAACTTCATGGAAACCCTGATCCTCGCTTCGCAAGCCACCGTCGAAACCACCACGCAGATCGATGAGCAGCGCGCGGAAGCAGATATGTCCTCGAGCATCGCCGAACTGAACGCTTCGCTGCTCGCGTACGTCGGCGGCGGCACGGCGATCTCCACCTGGTAACTCTGCCACCGGGAATTTAAGCTTCAAGGTTGCGAGGCTGCGGAGAACGATTGGCGCGCGCGCCTGCGAAGCGCCAGTCGTTCGACAGCTCCCAGTCGTTCGGGCGCGCATCGTCCGCGAATCGCGGGCATTCGAATTGCAAGGCGCGCGCATGGCTTCGCTTCGGCCTCTTCACAACGGCTGCCGGTCGAACAAGGGATAAAAACTAGCGTGCTGTCGGGTCCTTTTTTGGATGTCGGTCCAGTACCCGTTGGACCGTATCCGACCCATAGCATGGAAGCGGTACCAGCATAAATTCCTGTGAACGGAACGTAAAGGGCAATTCGGGGTGCCATCCGTTCGAACGGTCACGGGATGGCGCGAATCTTAAGTCCCGTTAAGCGAAATAGCTGAGTCCGATTCGCATTTCGGGGCACCCGCCGCGGTGCTCACGCCCCGATTCGCACCGCCACTGGCCGGTTCGATCAACCCGCGGGGTCGACCCGATCAAAATCCGAAGTCAATACGGCGCGGCCGGCATGCCCGGGTCGTAGACAGGGGCAGCACATCGATCGAGGTCCGGCCCGACGCGGCCTTGCGCCCTGCAGCGCTCGAACTGCCGCATCATGTCCTGCACCTGGTTCGAGGCACCTTGCTGGTCGATCGACGCCGGGGTCGGAGCCGCCGCCGCGTAGCCGCGCCTGATCGCGTCGAGTTGGCCGCTCGAGGCCGGGCCGCTCAGCGTCATGTCGCGAACGCGATCACGCATCGCGGCCCACTGCGGGGAGCCGGACTGGGGTGGCGCGTACACGCCGTCGCCGATACCCAGGCCTTGCGCCGTGGCGGCGCCGGCGATCAGGTCGCCGCCGTACACGGTCAGTCCGATGAAAGCCGCCAGCGCCAGCAGCGACCACGAGGACTGCGTCGTCGACCACCGGTAGATCTCTTGCGGGGCCTGCGGCAGGCTCCCGGCGCCCCAGTCGTCGAACGCAGCCCTCGACCACGCGACGAGCTCGGGCGCCGGACAGGGCGCGCGAGCCGTGCAGGCCGCGTCGGCGCACGGCGTGCGCACGACGCAGATCGCCGATTGGGCGCCCCAGGGCTGGACCTCGACCGGCGCGGCCACGCGCCATTGGACCTCGCCGGTCCCGGTCACGGTGGTGGTCAGCGTGCGCCGGAACCAGTTGCCGCCGCGGCTCTGGGTCACGCTGGGGCGCACCGAGCTCACTGCCAGCACACCCAGGACGGCCCGGTAGTGAAGCATCGCGTGGCCGACCGCGACCTCGGCGCCGGCAAGGGAGATGCCGTAGAACACCGGGTCGGTGCGATCGGCGGGCGCGAAAGCGGCAAACGGGTTGCGGCCGGGCAGCGTGTCGTCGAGCGCCTCGCTCGCCGTCAGGTACGCGCGTGCGGCCGCCCAGCGGTTGCCGTGATGGGCGGTAAACGGCGAGCGCAGCGCCTGGACCACCGGGCGGCCTGACGCGTCGATTCCGCGCTGGACACGGATCACGTCGATCGCCATTTCGCCCGATTCGGCATTCCAGCGCCCGAACACGAGGTGCAGCGGGCCATCGAGATTGCGCGCAAGCCCGCTCGACTGCGCGGCCTCGACGTCGCCCAGCGCTGCCACTTCCGGGCGCCCGGCGCGGATCCACGCCGGGGCGTGCAGGACGCTCCAGTTCAGGCGGCCGTCCGTTGCCCACGGCGCTTCGGCGAGCAGTTGGAAGTCGTCGCGCGGCGCGTCGACGACCAGGCCGCCGGTGCCGGCCGGCAGCTGCTGCCATTGCGCGAGGAACTCGCCGGGGCGGGCGCGGGCGGGCGGCGCGGGCAGGCTTGCGCACAGGAGCGCGCAGGCGGACGCCAGCGCCACCGTGGGCTTGAATACTCGAGGCATCGTGTGCTCCTTCTGCGCGGCCGCTTCGATCGGCGCGGTGGCAAAGGTAGCGCGCGCGGGCGCCCGGTCAATGGATAGGGACGCGCTGCGCGATGGCGCGAACGCGCGGCGCATTGCTCCCCTCTCCCGCGCTGCGCGCGGGAGAGGGGCCGGGGGTGAGGGTGGCGGCCGAAGCTCCGGTGCTGACCCTCACCCCTACCCCTCTCCCGCAGAGCGGGAGAGGGGACTGCTTCCTCTCCCACTCCCCCGGAGCGGGAGAGGGGTCTGTCGATCAATCCGTGCGCTGCTCGGCCGGGAGCCCGGCGCGGCGCAGCGCGTCGAGCACCTGTGCGAGATGTTCCGGCCCGCGCGTCTGCAGCACCATCTCGAGCTGCGCGTTCTGCGCCGGCAGGGCCGTGAAGGCGCGCTGGTGCTCGACCTCGTCGATGTTGGCGCCGGCCTGGCCGACGATCCCCGCGGCCCGCGCAAGCTCGCCCGGCACGTCGCGGATCGCGATCTTGATCCGCGCCAGCCGTCCGGCCCGCACCATGCCGCGCTCGATGATGTCGGCCAGCATCAGCGGATCGATGTTGCCCCCGCCCAGGATCAGCCCGACCCGCCTGCCCTCGAAGCGGGCGCGATGGCGCACCAGCGCCGCGAGCGGCGCCGCGCCGGCGCCCTCGACCACGGTCTTCTCGATCTCGAGCAGCAGCACGATCGCGTGCTCGATGTCGCCCTCGGACACCAGCACGATGTCGTCGACCATCCGCTGCACGATCGCGCGCGTCAGCGTGCCGGGCGACTTGACGGCGATGCCTTCGGCCAGCGTCACGTTCGCCGACTCCATCGGCACGCCCTTGAACGCGGCGTACATCGCCGGGAAACGGTCGGTCTGCACGCCGACGATCTCGATGCCGGGCCGGACGTGGCGCGCGGCAATCGCCACGCCGGAGATCAGCCCGCCGCCGCCGACGGCCACGCACAGGCAATCGACCTGCGGCTGCGCGGCCAGGATCTCGAACCCGATCGTGCCCTGGCCGGCGATCACGGCCGCGTCGTCGTAGGGATGCACCATCGTGAGAGCGCGCGCGACGGCAATCCGTTCGGCCTCCTGGCGCGCATCGTCGAAAGTGTCGCCGATGAGGATCACCTCGGCGCCGAATCCCTGCGTGCGCTCGACCTTCACGCCCGGCGTGAAGCGCGGCATCACGATCACCGCCGGGATGCCCATCCGCTGAGCGTGATAGGCAACCCCCTGCGCGTGATTGCCGGCCGACACGGCGATCACGCCGTGCGCGCGCGCGGCCGCGTCGAGCTGCGCGAGCCGGTTCAGCGCGCCGCGCTCCTTGAAGCTCGCGGTGAACTGAAGGTTCTCGAACTTCAGATACACCTCGGCGCCGGTGATCTGCGAGAGCGTGCGCGAATGAAGGCACGGCGTGTTCTCGACCTGGCCGGCCAGGCGCGCCGCGGCCTCGCCGATGTCGGCGTGGCCGACGGGCAGGCCTCGCTCCCTGTCGCGCTCTGCAGTCGGGCGGTTCATGCCGCGCCAGTGTAGCGGTGACCCCCTCGCACTCACCGGAACCGGGGGCTGGCGCCCCGCTCGCAGTCGGCTGCGTCCGCCAGTCGCATGACGTTCAAAACCACATCGGTCTCGCGGTGGGGAAAGCCCGCCGCAACACGATGGTTCCGTTTTGGAACCACTCGTCGGCAACCAAGTGCGAACGGGGTCGCTCCGTACAATGCCCCGCATGCTGTCGATCAGCGGACTCGTCAAGCGCTACGGCGCGCGCACGATCCTGGACGGGCTGTCGCTGATGCTGGAGCCCGGCGCGTTCGTGGCAATCGTCGGCGAATCGGGCGCGGGCAAGTCGACGCTGCTCAACCTGATCGCCGGCCTCGAGTCGCCGGATGCCGGGCGCATCGAGCTGGCGGGGGCGGATCTCGCGGCGCTCGACGACGATGCACGCACGCGCCTGCGGCGCCGCGCGATCGGCTTCGTGTTCCAGGCGTTCCATATCGTGCCCCACCTGACCGCGCTCGAGAACACGATGCTGCCCCTGGTGCTTCAGGGCGTCGAGGCGCGCGAGCGAACGCGGCGCGCGGCCGAGATGCTGGAGGCCGTCGGGCTGGGCGATCGCGCGCAGTCGATGCCGCGCGAGCTGTCGGGAGGCGAGCTGCAGCGGGTCGCACTCGCGCGCGCGCTGGTCCACCGTCCCGCCCTGGTGCTCGCCGACGAGCCGACCGGCAACCTGGACCCGGACAGCGCTCAATCGGTGCTCGCGCTGCTGGCGCAGTCCGCGCGCGCCGGCGACGCGGCGACGATCCTGGTGACCCATTCGGAAACCGCCGCACGCGCCGCCGACCGCGTGCTGCGGCTGGCGCGCGGACGGCTGATCGCCGCCGCGCCCGAAGCGCCTGGCGCGCGCGGTCCGGCCGCGGTCCGGCCCGACGCGCCGAAGTGAGGCGATGAGATCCGGCCCCGCCGCGTGGCTGCTGACGCACTTCGCCGGCGGCTATGTGCGCGCGCGGCCGTGGCGGGCGCTGATCCAGGTCGTGGCGATCGCCGCCGGCGTCGCGCTGGGGTTCGCGGTGGATCTGATCAACGCGTCGGCGCTGGCCGAGTTCTCGGCCGCGCAGCGCAGCCTGTCCGGCGCCGCCGACGTCTCGGTGCTCGGGCCGCCCGGCGGCTTCGACGAGGCGTGGTACGGGCGGATCGCGACCGATCCTGCGGTGGCATTCGCTGCGCCCATGCTCGAGGTCAACGCGACGCTGGTCGACGACGCCGCCCCTGCCGCCGGCCCGGGCGCGCCGCGGGCTGGTGCGCTGCGCATCGTCGGCATCGACGCGCTGCGCAGTGCGCTGATCGAGCCGGACCTGGTCGGCGTGCCGGCGGAGCGTGGCGCCGGCGGTGCCCAGAACGGTGGCGGGCGCGGTGGCGGCGGCAGTGGTGGGAGCACCGGCGGGGCCGGTGGCCGGGCTGCGCCGGCAACGGCCGATCTCCTTTCCGACGGCCTGTTCGTCTCGCCGGCCGCGCTCGCGCAGCTGCACCGGTCGGTCGGCGACGAGGTCACCGCAGTGGCGGGGGAACGGCGCGTTCGGCTGCGGATCGCGGGCAGGCTGCCGGCGGCGCGCGACGCGATCGCGACGATGGACCTCGGGTTCGCGCAATGGCGCTTCGAGCAGCTCGGCCTGCTGTCGCGGATCGACGTCAAGTTCGTGCCCGGCGCGGACATCGCCCGTGTGACGCGCGGCTGGCAACTGCCGCCCGGGATGCGCGTGGAAAGCGCCGACGCCGCGATCGACCGCGAGCAGGGCCTGTCGCGCGCCTACCGCGTCAATCTCGACGTGCTGTCGATGGTTGCGCTTTTCACCGGCGCGTTCCTCGTGTTCTCGCTGCAGTCGCAGGCGGTCGTCGCGCGCCGCGCCCAGCTCGCGCTGCTGCGCATGCTCGGCGCGAGCCGGGGCGATGTCGCGCGGCTGCTGGTCGCCGAATCGGCCGTGCTCGGCGTGATCGGCACCGTGCTCGGGCTCGCCGCGGGCGCGGCCATTGCCGACGTCGCGCTGCAGACGCTGGGCGGCGACCTCGGCGGCGGCTATTTCCCCGGCATCCGCCCGCACATCGCGGTCGAGCCGGGACGCGCGGCGCTCTTCTTCGCGCTGGGACTGGCGGCATCGATCGGCGGCGCGTGGATGCCGGCGCGCGAGGCCGCCGCCGAAGCGCCGGCACCCGCGCTGAAGGCAGGCGTCGACCCCGCGCCGGGCTCCCAGCGCCCGCGCGCCTGGACCGCCGCGGCCGGTTTCGCGCTTGCGGCCGCGCTGCTCGCGCTGCCGCCCGTCCGCGACGTGCCGGCCGGCGCCTACGCGTCGATCGGCGCGCTGCTGCTGTCGACGATCGCGCTCAAGCCGCTCGTGGCACCGCGCCTGTTCGAGCCCCTGGCGCGAAGCGTGTCGTCGCGCGTGCGCTCGGCGCGCGGCGCGCCGGCCTGGCTCGCCGCCACCCGGCTCGCGCGCCTGCCGCGCTTCGCGGCGGTCGGCGCCGCCGGGATCGTCGCCAGCTTCGCGCTGATGGTGGCGATGGCGACCATGATCGCCAGCTTCCGCAGCTCGTTCGACGCCTGGCTGGCGCAGATGCTGCCGGCCGATCTGTACGTGCGCGCCGCCCCGGCGGGGTCGACCGCGCAGTTCTCCGCGCGCGACCTGCAGCGGATGCGCAGCGATCCGGCGGTCGCGCGGGC
>CAZEIW010000087.1:0-13237 GCA_964512305.1 uncultured Burkholderiaceae bacterium
CCACCTGCCGCGCCAGCCGAACGAACGCCGCGACATCCAGCGTCTCCGCGCGGGCGCCGGGATCGACGTCGGCGGCCGCGATCGCGGCTTCCGGCAGCTGCGCGGCCAGCGCGTTGCGCAGCGTCTTGCGCCGCTGCGAAAACGCGCCGGTCACCACGCGCGCGAACATCGAGGCGTCGACCGCGGGCAGCTCGCCCGCCGGGCGCGGCAACATCCGGATCACGCTCGACTGGACCTTCGGCGCCGGGTTGAACGCGCCCGGCGCGACGTTGAACAGGCGTTGAACCCGGTAGCGGAACTGCAGCATCACCGACAGGCGGCCGTAGTCCTTGCCGCCCGGCGCGGCGACGATGCGGTCGACGACTTCCTTCTGCAGCATGAAGTGCTGGTCGCGCACGCGCTCCGCGGCCGGCAGCAAGGCAAACAGCAGCGGGGTCGAGATGTGATACGGCAGGTTGCCGACGACGCGCAGCGGAAACTGGCGGCCGGCAAGCTCGTCCCAGCGGATCGAGAGTGCGTCGCCCTCGATCAGGTCGAGGCTGGCCGGATCGAACCGGGCGCGCAGGCGCGCGGCCAGGTCGCGATCGATCTCGACGCACGCAAGCCGGCCGCAACGCGCCAGCAGGCGCTCCGTCAGCGCGCCGAGACCGGGGCCGATCTCGACCAGGTGTTCGCCCGGCTGCGGGTCGATCGCGGCGACGATGCGATCGAGCACGCGCGGATCGTGCAGGAAGTTCTGGCTGAAGCGCCGCCGCGCGCGATGTCCGAGCATGCTCATCCCGCCGAACCGGCACGCCCTCCGGGTTCGCGCCACATCCCGCGACGCGTGCCTTCAGGGCCCGGGCGCGCTGCTGCGCCGCCGGACTCGGGCACCGAGCTCGGCCGCGAGCGCAAGCGCCGCCAGCATGCTGCCGGCGTCGGCGCGCCCGGTACCGGCCAGATCGAGGGCAGTGCCGTGGTCGACCGACGTTCGCACCAGCGGCAGGCCGAGCGTCACGTTGACGCCGTGCCCGAAGCTGGCGACCTTCAGCGGTCCCAGGCCCTGGTCGTGGTACATCGCGAGGATCGCGTCGAACCGCTTCGAGTGCGCCGGCACGAAGATCGTGTCGGCGGGCCAGGGACCGGTTGCGTCGATGCCGCGCGCGCGGACAGCTTCGATCGCCGGGGCGATCGTGTCGATCTCCTCCCGCCCCAGGTAGCCCGCCTCGCCGGCATGAGGGTTCAGTCCGGTGACGGCGATACGCGGCGAGTCGATGCCGAACTTGTCGCGCAGATCCGCATCGAGGATCTCGAGCGAACGCTCGAGCGAGCCGCGCTCGATCGCCGCCGGCACGGCCGCCAGCGCGAGGTGCGTCGTCGCCAGCGCGACCCTCAGCCCGCCTCCGACCAGCATCATCACCACCTGCGGCGTGCCGGTGGCGGCGGCGAGGTACTCGGTGTGGCCGCTGAACGCGATGCCCGCGTCGTTGATGGCCGCCTTGTGCAGCGGCGCGGTCACGATGGCGCCGTAGCTTCCGCGGCGGCAGCCGTCGGCCGCGCGGTCGAGCAGCCGCAGCACGTAGTGCGCGTTGCGTGGGTCGAGGCGGCCGGCCTCCGCCGCGACGGCGAGCGGCTCGTGTCCGATCGTGACGCGAGCGGGCAGCGGCCAGTCGATGCCGAGCGCGCGCGCGCGGCGCTCGAGCAGGCCGGCGTCTCCCAGCAGTTCGCACGCCAGACCGCCGTCGACCGCCGCGCGCAGCGCGATTTCAGGCCCGATGCCGGCCGGCTCGCCGGTGGTGATCGCGATCGGCGGCGTGTCCTGCGGCGCGCTCATCCGCGGCAATCGCTACTGCTGCGAATCATCGAGCCGGTATTCGACGTAGGTCCGGTCGCGGAGCTGGCGCAGCCACTCCTGCAGCGCCTCTTCCGATTTGCGTTCGCGCAGGGCCTGGCGCGCTTCGATCCGCTTGCGCTCGACCGAGGACTCCTCCGTGCGCCGCTCGCTGACCTGGATCAGGTGCCAGCCGAAAGGCGTCTGCACGGGCTCGCTCACTTCGTTGACCTGCAGGGCGTTCATCGCGCGCTCGAACTGCGGCACCGTGTCGCCGGGGTACAGCCAGCCCAGATCGCCGCCGCGCGTGCTGCTCGGATCCACCGAGTACAGCCGCGCGAGCTGCGCGAAATCCTGCCCGCCCTTGACGATCCGGTCGCGCAGATCGGTAAGCCGCCGCCTGACCTCGGCTTCGGGCATCGCGTCGGTGACCCGCAGCAGGATATGGCGCACGCGCGTCTGCTGGATGGGCTGGCTCGACAGCCTTGCCGACGAAGCGTTGCGCTGCCCGACCAGCTTCAGGATGTGGAAGCCGACCGGGCTTCGCACGATCGGCGCGATCTCCCCGGGCTTGAGGTTGCGGATCGCCTGCAGGAAGAGGTTGGGCAGCCGGTCGACCGTCCTCCAGCCGAGATCGCCGCCCTGCAGCGCTTCCGGCGCCGAGGAGTACCCGGCGGCGAGGCGGGCGAAATCGGCGCCCGTGCCCAGTTGCGCCAGCAGGTCCTCGGCGCGCCGGCGCGCCCGCTCGACGTATTCCGGGCTGGCGATCTCGGGCACGCCCACCAGGATCTGCGCGACGTCGTACTCGACCGCGCCCGCCGCCACTCCGGCCTGCTCGGCCAGGAAGTTGTCGATCTCGCCCTCCGAAACCTGGATCCTCGCGTCGACTTCGCGATCGCGCAGCCGCACCATCGTGATCTCGTCGCGCATGTCCTCGCGGAACTGGTTGAAGTCGACTCCGTCGGCTTCGATCTTCGCGCGCAGCTCCTGCACGGTGAGCGTGTTCTGCTCCGCCATGCGGTTCACCGCCGCGTTGACCGTGATGTCGTCCACGCGCACCCCGGTCTCCTTGGCGAGCTGCAGCTGGGCGCGGTCCAGGATCAGCCGCTCCAGGATCTGCTTGCGCAGGACGTCGGCGGAAGGCGGGTTGATGTTCTGCCGCCGCAGCTGCTGCTCGGCAAGATGCATGCGCTGGTTGAGCTCGGTCGCGGTGATGACCTCGTCGTTCACGACCGCGACCACCCGATCGAGCAGGCGCGGAGCGGTGGCGGCGGAAGCCGCGGCGGCGAGGCCGAGCACTGCCGCGGCGGATGCCGCCAGCGCGAGACGCTGCAGCCTGCGCGCGGGCGCGAGAGGTCGCAGGGGTCGGATTGCCGGATGCCGCAACATGTCCATCATTCGTAATTGTCGTAAGGCCCCGGCGCAGCCGCCGGCGGGTTGATCCGCTGAAAGCCCGGAATACTACGCTGCAACTGGTCGAGCGGGCTGGTGCCGACGCTGGTCAGGCCGTTGAGCTCGACCTGGAAGAACCAGGTCGTCGTGTAGTTGTTCAGCGTGACGGAGTAGCGCTGCACGACGAAGCGCCCGACCCAGCAGTCCGCCTTGTACTCGAACCCGCCCACGGTCTCGATCCAGCCCTGGCCCGCGATCGAGTAGTTCAGGCTGCCGACGCCGTACCAGCGCGGCGACAGCGGCCATTGCGCCGACACGCCGACCTGTTCGAGCACGCCGGTCTGGTAGCGGTAGCTGAAGTTGAGCACCGACGCAGCGCGCGGGTGCCAGCGCACGCCGACCGAGGCCTTGACGAACTGGCTCTGGAGCGTCGAGTAGTCCAGGCCAAGGTCGGCCGTCCACTCGCGCGCCGGCGTCGCGCTGGCGGCGAACAGGACATCGGAGGTCAGGTTGGTGCGGGGCTGCTCGCCAGGCAGCGTGACGAGCTGCGAACCGAAGTAGTAGCGCTGGCCGAGCGCCACCCGCAGGCGCTCGGCCCCGGTGGCGTCGTCGAGGTAGCGGCTGACCACCGCCGTCGTGAGCTGGTCGGCCTGGGCGATCCGGTCGTTGCCGGTGAACGTGTTCTCGGTGAAGAGCTGCGCGAAATTGAAGTCGGCGTCGGCGCTGTCGAAGTTCGGCAGCCCGCTCTGGTCGCGGAACGGCGCATAGGCGTAGAACACGCGCGGCTCGAGCGTCTGGGTCATCGCGCTGCCGCCCCACGAGGTCGAGCGCTCGAACACCAGGCCGGCGTCGAGCGAGGCGATCGGCAGGCTTCGCGTCGCCCCGGTCTGGCCGCCGTGATAGGCGGGATCGAGCTCGTACTCGGTGTAGTGCCATTGCACCTTCGGCACGGCGAACCAGCCCGGCGCGAGCCACGGGTAGCTGATGCTCGGGTTGAGGACGTACCGGGTGCCGGACTCGAGCCCGCTCTGCTCGAACCGCGTGGCATCGAACATGTTGGAGACGTCCAGGCCGTGCCAGTCGACCCTCGCCGCGTTGAGGCTCAGGTCGGGAATCCGCTGGTACGGCGGCGCCACGCCGGCCAGCAGCGACGTCAGCACCTGGCTCTTCTGGATCTGCAGCGTGCCGTTCCAGTAGGTCTGGCCGTAGGACAGGCGCGCCTCCTGCGGCAGCACCGAGGGCGAAGCGCTCACGATGTTGTGCGAGAAGTCGACCAGGTAGTTGTCGTCCGAGACGCGGTTGTAGTTCAGCGCGCCGGTGACGCCGTCTTGCGCGGCGAATTCCTGCTGCAGGCTCACGTGCTCGCGCGTCGTTCCCGTGGTGCGGTCGTTCGGCATCAGGTCGAGCTGGAGCAGCCCGCGCACGCGCGGCTCGAGGAAGCGGAACTCGTTGCCGAGCAGGATGCCGCGCCGCGTGATCAGGTCGGGCGTCAGCGTGTAGTCGCGATTGGGCGCGATGTTCCAGTACCACGGCACGATGAACTCCTGCCCGAGCCGGCTGTTCTGGTAGAAGCCGGGCGTCAGGATGCCGCTGCGCCGCTGGTCGCCCAGCGGCATGTCGAACCAGGGCGAGGTGAGGACCGGCACGCCCTCGAAGTACAGCGTCGTCGAATGCCCGACGGCTTCCTGGCTCAGGCGGTCGATGTCGAGCGTCTCCGCCTTGATCCACCAGGCCGGGTCGTCGGGCCGGCACGTCGTATACGTGGCCCCGTGCATCCGGATGTCGTCGTCGCCGAGGAACTCGATCAGCTTCGACTGCCCGTGACCCTGCTTGGCCGCGTACGAATAGCTCGCGTCGGGCATCTGGCCGGTGTGCGCCTCGAGGCGGAAGTCGAGCGAAGGGCCCTCGAACACCGCGCCGTTGTCGGCCAGCCGCGCGTGGCCCCGAACCTTGGCGAGATCGTCCTTGAACTCGTAGACGACGCGGTCCCCCCGGACGACCGTTCCCCCGTGCCTCAGTTCGACGCTGCCTTGCAGCGTGCAGGTCTGGCCGAACGACCCGTCGATGCGTTCGGCGCGGGCGTACACGGGAGTGCTCGCGCTCGCGGCACTGCGGCCTGCGCCCAGCGCGCGCTCGAGGCGCAACACCACGCCCTCCGCCGGCGGCGCAGGCGCCGTGCCGGGCGCCGCGGACGGCGCGCCGGCGGCCTGCGCCTCGGCTCCGCCCGACCGGACCGGAGCACCCGCCAGCGCGAGCACAATGGCCGCAACGGCAGCGGGCGCTCGGAGCAGGCGGGGCGGCATCGAAGGGAGACGGAGGCGGTTTCAGGCCGGCGGCACGGATGGCGGCGGCGCGCAATTATGATCGATCGGGTACAGTGCCCGGTCGCACTGGCCCCTTTTTTGGCCCATCGCCCGACTCTCCCGCCCGACGCGCAGTAACGAATTGAAACCAATCGACCTCGACGCCGAACCGTCCCGGACCGATCCGGGCTCCGATACCGGCCACGGTCCAGTGGCCGCTTCCGGCGCCGATCCGCGCCGTGCGCTGCTGATCTCGTGGCTCAAGGCGCTGCCGCAGGATCCGGCGCTCGAGCCCGAAAGCCTGCGCCCGGCCTCGAGCGACGCGAGCTTCCGGCGCTACTTCCGCATCGATGCGCGCAACGGCGAAACGCGCATCGTCATGGATGCGCCGCCTTTGTTCGAGAACTGCCGGCGGTTCGTGCACGTCGCGCAGCTGTTCGCCGCGGCGGGCGTCACGACGCCCGCCGTGCTCGCGGCCGACCTGGAAAGCGGCTTCCTGCTGCTGACCGACCTGGGCGAGACCACGTATTCGCAGGCGCTCGCCGCGGCGGGAGCCGACGCGCAGGCGCTCTATGCCGATGCGATCGAGGCGCTGATCAGGATCCAGCTCGCCAGCCGGCCCGACGAGCTTCCCCCCTACGACCGCGAGCGCCTGCTGACCGAAATGCGCCTGTTCCCCGACTGGTACGTGGCGCGGCACCTGGGGGTCGAGCTCACGGGCACGGAGCAGGCCGCGCTGGCCGGCGCGTTCGAGACGCTTCTGGACGCGGCGCTCGCGCAGCCCTCGGTCTACGTGCACCGCGACTATCACAGCCGCAACCTGATGCGCCTCGACGGCCGGTGGGGGGACGCGGCCAATCCGGGGATCCTCGACTTCCAGGATGCGCTGCATGGTCCGGTCGCCTACGACCTCGTGTCGCTGCTGCGCGACGCCTACGTCGACTGGCCGGAGGAACGCCAGCTCGACTGGGCGATCCGCTATTGGGAGCGGGCGCGCGCTCGCGGCCTGCCGCTCGCCGACGACTTCGCGGACTTCTGGCGCGACGTCGAATGGATGGGGCTGCAGCGCAGCCTCAAGGTGCTGGGGATCTTCGCTCGCCTGTATCACCGCGACGGCAAGGACCGCTATCTGGCCGACCTGCCGCTGGTGCTCAAGCACACGCGGCGGGTGGCCGAGCGCTACCGGCATTTCGGGGCGCTGGCGCGGCTGCTCGATCGTCTCGACAAGCGCGCGCCGCAGGCCGGCTACACGTTCTGATGCGGGCCCTCCTCTTTGCCGCCGGGCGCGGCGAACGGATGCGCCCGCTGTCGGACCGGACGCCCAAGGTGCTGCTGCGGGCGGGCGGGAAGTGCCTGATCGAATGGCAGATCGGCTCGCTCGTACGTGGCGGCGCGCGCGAGCTCGTGATCAACACCGCGCATCTGGCGGCACAGGTCGAGGCGGCACTCGGCGACGGCTCGCGCTATGGCGCCCGCATCGTGTACTCGCACGAAGGCGACACCGCCGGCCAGGCGCTCGAGACGCTCGGCGGCATCATCCGGGCGCTGCCGCTGCTCGGCCCGGATCCGTTCATCGTGGCGAGCGGCGACATCGTGACCGACTTCGACTACGGCCGCCTCGCGGCCCGTGCGGAGGAAGTCGCGCGCGGCGAGATCGACGCGCACCTCGTCCTGGTCGACAATCCGCCCTTTCATCCGCACGGCGACATGGGACTTGCGCGCGGCAGGGCGACACGCGACGCGCCGCTGCTCAACTACGGCAACATCGGCGTCTTCGCGCCGCGGCTGTTCGCCGCCGAGCCGCTGCGGCGGCAGCGCCTGTTTCCCTGGATGTACGCGTTCGTCGAGCGCGGGCGGGTCGGCGCGGAGCACTGGCGCGGTCGCTGGTTCAATGTTGGAACGCCCGAGGAGCTGGCGCAACTCGATGCGGAGCTCGGAGCGACGGGCGGCGCCGTTGTCCAATGAGTGTCGAACGATGACGCTGGCGCAATCCGACCCCGAATCGATTCCCAAACGCGAATCGGACGCGCTCCCGGTCGATATCGCGATCCTCGGCGGCGGGCCGATCGGGCTCGCCTGCGCGCTGATGCTGGCAAGGCAGGGGCTGAGCTGCGAGCTGATCGAGGCGCGGGCGGCCGGCGAGGCGCGGCGGGACCAGCGCCTGCTTGCGCTGTCGCGCGGGTCCCTGCAGACGCTCATGCCGTTGCTGGCGGGGGCGCCGCCGCCGAGCGCGCAAATCCTGGAGGTCGACGTCAGCTCGGCGGGCGAGTTCGGCGGCACGCGGCTTTCGGCGGCCGATTTCGGCGGCGTCGCCCTGGGGGCCACCGTCCTTTATGCGGACCTGGTCGAATCGCTCGGGCACGCGGCGCAGCGCGAGCCGCTGATACGAGTCAGGCAACCGCGGTGCGCTTCGGCGCTCTCGCAACGCCCCGAAGCGGTGGATATCGCGCTCGACGACGGCACCCGGCTCGCCGCGCGCCTGGCGATCAACGCGGGCGGCGCACCCGCGACGTCGACCGCATCAGGCGCGGCGTCGCAGGTCGCGCTGCTGGCGCAGCTCGAGCTGCCGCGGGTCCGCAACGGCGTCGCGTTCGAGCGCTTCACCCGCGAAGGTCCGCTGGCGCTGTTGCCCCTGCCGCCGGCCGGCCCCGTGGCGCCGACGCCACGCCTGTCGATGATCTGGTGCGTCGGCGCGGCCGCGGCGCAGAGGCGGTCGCGCCTGGACGACCGCGCGTTCCTCGACGAGGTCTGCGCCGCGTTCGGCCCGCGCATCGCGCGACCGGTCGCCGTTCGCGAGCGCGCCGCATTTGCGCTGCAACCCCACGTGCGTGAACGCATTCGCGAAAACCGGCTCGTCCACGTCGGTAATGCGGCGCAAACCGTCCATCCAGTCGCCGGCCAGGGATTCAATCTCGGCCTGCGCGACTGTGCGTGCCTGGCACGCGTGATCGCCGGCGCCGAGGGAGATCCTATCCGCGTGATTGACCGTTATGCGGCAATGCGAAAAGCCGATCGCGCATTCGTATCGACACTTACCGAGTGGCTTCCCCGCGGGTTCTCCGCGCGTTTCGGACCGCTCGCCGCCGCCCGCTCGGCGGCGCTGGTCGCGCTCGACATCGTTCCGCCGCTGCGGCGCGCATTCGCCGGCCTGCTGATGTTCGGCGTGCGCATTTGACTGCACCATAAGGTTTCATGCCGGCGCGGTGATCGAGGTCAGGCAATCAGAATTTTCTCGTTGCCGTCGCTCTGCGCTTCGCTACAATGCCCGCTCTTCCCTCCGCGCCAGTCCCCTGCGTCCCGATGAAACTCGGCTCGTTCGAGCTGAAAAACGGCATTTTCGTTGCGCCGATGTCCGGCGTCACCGATCGCCCGTTCCGCCAGTTGTGCCGCCGCCTGGGCGCCGGCTACGCGGTGGGCGAGATGGCCGCATCCAATCCGCGCTTGTGGGCGAGCGAGAAGACGGCAAGGCGTCTCAATCACGACGGCGAGGTGGCGCCGGTCGCCGTGCAGCTGGCGGGCGCCGATCCCGCGATGCTCGCCGAAGCGGCGCGCTTCAACGTCGAGCGCGGCGCCCAGGTGATCGACATCAACATGGGCTGCCCGGCGAAGAAGGTGTGCCAGGTCGCCAGCGGCTCGGCGCTGCTCAGGGACGAGGCGCTCGTCGCGCGGATCATCGACGCCGTGGTGGCGGCCGTGCCGGTGCCCGTGACGCTCAAGTTCCGCACCGGCTGGGACCGCTCGAACCGAAACGCGCTGCGCATCGCGCGCATCGCGGAGTCGGCCGGGGTCAGCATGCTGACGCTGCACGGGCGCACGCGCGCCTGCGGCTTCAAGGGCGGCGCCGAGTACGACACGATCGCCGAGGTCAAGCGCGCGGTGCGGATCCCGGTGGTCGCCAACGGCGATATCGACACGCCGGAGAAGGCGCGCGACGTGCTGCGCTACACCGGCGCCGACGCGATCATGATCGGCCGCGCCGCGCAGGGGCGTCCGTGGATCTTCCGGGAGATCGATCACTTCCTGCGCACGGGCCGCCACCTCGCGGCGCCGGCCGTCGCCGAGGTGCGGCCGCTGCTGCTCGAGCACCTGCACGACCACTATCGCTTCTACGGCGAAGGGGCCGGCGTGCGCACCGCGCGCAAGCACATCATCTGGTACACGCGCGCCCTCGAAGGCGGCGCGCGGTTCTGCGCGCGCATGAACCTGCTCGAAGACAGCGGCGAGCAGTGGCGCGCGCTCGACGAATTTCTTCAGGCTGCGGCCGCGGCGGGTGAACGCCTGCGCTACGCAGCCGGATATGGCGCCGCGGCAGGCGAGGGGTACACCTCCCGCCCTGCGCCGACCGTGCATTGAGGAGGAGTCCACGGTGGCACCTGTCGTGTCGCAACGCGCGAGCCATGGCCGTCAGGCCGGTCTCGAAGCGAAGGGGAAGGGCGAGACCCGGGCCGGCACGTCCGCCGGCGCCAGGCCCCTGAACGGGACGGAGAGCGGTGCCGAAGGCAGGGTCGCGGCATGCCCGCGCACGCAGGGAGAGACGCTCGAGCAGAGCGTGCTGCGCAGCCTCGACCAGTATTTCGCGGACCTCAACGGCGCCAAGCCGCACGCTCTGCACGAGATGGTGATGGGCGCGGTCGAGCGCCCGCTGCTGCGCTTCGCCGTCGAGCGCTGCGCCGGCAACCAGTCGGCGGCGGCCGACCTGCTGGGGATCAACCGCAACACGCTGCGGCGCAAGCTCCAGGACTACGGGCTCGTTTAGCCCCTCTTCAGCCCTCGATTCATGCCGAATTCTCCCAGGACCGCGCTGATCAGCGTGTCCGACAAGACGGGCGCGGTCGACTTCGCGCGCGCATTGATCGATCTCGGGTTCCGCATCCTGTCCACGGGCGGCACCGCGAAGCTGCTCGCCGAGGCCGGCGTCGCGGTGACCGAGGTCGCGCAGGTGACGGGCTTCCCGGAGATGCTCGACGGCCGCGTCAAGACCCTGCACCCGAACATTCACGGCGCGCTGCTCGCCCGCCGCGACGACGCCGGGCACATGCGAACGCTCAAGGAGCACGGCATCGCGCCGATCGAGATCGTCGCGGTCAACCTGTATCCGTTCGAGGCGACCGTCGCCCGCGGCGACGCGACGCTGACCGAGGCGATCGAGAACATCGACATCGGCGGCCCGTCGATGCTGCGCTCGGCCGCCAAGAATCACGCGGCGGTGACCGTGATCGTCGAGCCCGCCGACTATCCCCGCGTGCTGGCGGAGCTGCGCGCCGGCGGCGCGGTAGCGGCCGCCACGCGCTTCGAGCTCGCCACCAAGGCGTTCGCGCACACCGCGCGCTACGACGGCGCGATCAGCGGCTACCTGTCGAGCTTCGAGGCCGACGGCACGCGGGCCGCGTTCCCGCGCATCCTGACCCGCCAGTGGTCGCGGCTGCAGGACATGCGCTACGGCGAGAATCCGCACCAGCGGGCGGCGTTCTACCGCGATGCCCAGCCCGGGCGCGGGCTGCTGGCCGGCTACCGCCAGCTGCAGGGCAAGGAGCTGTCCTACAACAACGTCGTCGACGCCGACGCCGCGTGGGAGTGCGTGCGCTCGTTCGAGTCGCCCGCGTGCGTGATCGTCAAGCACGCCAATCCGTGCGGCGTCGCGGTCGCCGACGCGCCCGAGGCCGCCTACCGGCGCGCCTTCACGACCGACCCTGTGTCCGCGTTCGGCGGCATCATCGCCTTCAACCGGCCGGTCGGCGGCGCCTGCGCGCGCGCCGTCAACGAGAAGTTCGCCGAGGTCGTCATAGGACCCGCGTTCGATGCCGAGGCGCTGCAGGCGTTCGCGGCCAAGGCGAACCTGCGCGTGCTGCAGCTCGAGCCGGGCGATGCCGCCAACGACCTCGACTTCAAGCGCGTCGGCGGCGGCCTGCTTGCGCAGACGCCCGATGTGGCGCGGCTGGCCAGGTCCGATCTCAGGGTCGTGACCCGGCGCACGCCCAGCCCCGCGCAATTCGACGACCTGCTGTTCGCCTGGGCCGTGGTGCGGTTCGTGAAGTCCAACGCGATCGTGTTCACGCGCGGCGGCGCCACGCTGGGCATCGGCGCCGGCCAGATGAGCCGGATCGATTCCGCCCGCATCGCCGCGATCAAGGCCAAGGACGCCAACCTGTCGCTCGCCGGCTCGGTGGCCGCGTCCGACGCCTTCTTCCCGTTCCGCGACGGCCTCGATGCGATCGTCGACGCCGGCGCGAGCTGCGTGATCCAGCCCGGCGGCTCGGTGCGAGACGCCGAGGTGATCGCGGCGGCCGACGAGCGCGGGGTGGCGATGGTGTTCACGGGGATGAGGCACTTCCGGCATTGACCGCCGGTCGATGAGCGGCCGCCTCGGTCCACGCCGACGCTGCCTGATAAGCTGTCGCAAATCCATCGCTCCGACGGCCCTTTGACCGATCGCCTAGCCACGCGCCGCATCCTCGGCATCGATCCCGGTCTGAATCGAACCGGCTTCGGTGTGATCGAGGCTTCCGCCGGCCGTCTGGCGTGCGTCGTCTCCGGCGTCATAAGAGTGCCCGCGGGCGATCTTTCGCAGCGCCTCGAGCACATCCTGCGCGAGCTCGGCGGCGTGATCCGCGACCACCGCCCGGCCGAAGCGGTCGTCGAAAAGGTCTTCGTCAACGTCAATCCCCAGTCGACACTTCTGCTCGGCCAGGCGCGCGGGGCGGCGATCTGTGCCGCAGTCGCCGCCGGGCTGATGGTGCGCGAATACACGGCGCTGCAGGTCAAGCAGGCCACGGTCGGCTACGGCAGGGCGGACAAGCTCCAGGTGCAAAAGATGGTGCAGCGGCTGCTGGGGATGGCGCGCGCGCCGGCGAGCGACGCCGCCGACGCGCTGGCGTGCGCCATCTGCCACGCGCATGCCTCGAGCCGCGCCGGCGTGGCCCAGGTCGAACTGGCGGGGCGGTCGGCGCGCGGCCACCGCTCGCGTGCCGCGTGGCGGGAGCTCGCACTCGCGAGATCCCTCACCCCCGGCCCCTCACCCGCGAGCGGGAGAGGGGAGAAACCCGATCGACCGCAGTCGCCCGCCTCTCCTGCGACCGGAGAGGGGAGACGCCTGATCGGCCGCGGTCGCTCCCCTCTCCCGCCCCGCGGGAGAGGGGCCGGGGGTGAGGGATGATCGGCCGCCTGAACGGCGTCCTGATCGAGAAGAACCCGCCCGCGCTGCTGCTCGACGTCGGTGGAACGGGCTACGAGATCGACGTGCCGATGAGCACGTTCTACGCGCTGCCGGCGCTTGGCGAGCGCGTCACGCTGCTCACCCACCTCGCGGTGCGCCAAGACGCGCACCAGCTGTTCGGCTTCGCCACCCACGCCGAGCGCAACGCTTTCCGCGCGCTGATCAAGATCTCCGGCGTCGGCGCGCGCACCGCCCTCGCCGTGCTGTCCGGCATGAACGTCGACGAGCTCGCACAGGCCGTCACGCTGCAGGAGAGCGCGCGCCTGGTGCGGATCCCGGGCATCGGCCAGAAGACCGCGCAGCGTCTGCTGCTGGAATTGAAGGGCAAGCTCGGCGCGGCGCTCGAAACGGCGCCCGCGGGCGGCGCCGCGGCGACCGACGCGGCGGCCGACGTGATCCGGGCGCTGATCGCCCTCGGATACTCGGAGCGCGAAGCCGCCGCCGCCGCGCGGCAGGTGCCCGCAGGCGCGGGCGTGTCGGACGGGATCAGGCTGGCACTAAAATCGCTGGCGAAGGGAT
>CAZEIW010000088.1:0-8770 GCA_964512305.1 uncultured Burkholderiaceae bacterium
CGCGTCCTCGGCCGCCGGGTTGCGGCTCGTGCCGTCAGAATTCCTGCCCCGGTTCAGGAAGGTCGTGAATCCCTGCAACTGCTTCTGGTCGAGCGCGGTGTTGTCGCCTTCCATGAAGCGGTCGAACGGCGCGTCGTTCGATACCGTGGTCTCCTCGTACATCTGCACCGCCATGCCGAAGAAGAGCGAGAAGTTCGCCTCCATCAGGCTGTAGCCCTGGGGCGTCGTGAAGATCGAGTTCCAGTATTGCGGCTGGAAGGCGAGCTGGATCAGCGAGCCGTAGGTGGGGAGCAGTCCTTTCATGCCGAGGGGTCGCGCGTAGATCCCCAGCACGCTGTCGGTCGGATCGACCTGCTGCTGGCCGAGCGGGATCACGTTGAGCAGTTTGCGGCCCACGAGCGGGAACGGCCGGTCGAAGAACGCCATCTCCAGATTCGCGGTCGGCGGCGCCACGGCCTGCGAGGCGAGGCTCGAATTCGGAATCCGCACCTGCTTCTGCGTCAGCCCGATGCCGAGCGGGCCCGAGACCCAGATCTTCGCGTTGGGGTCGAGCGGGCCGATCGCGTCGACGCCGTTGAAGATGTTATGCGCCCGGCCGTCCCAGAAGTTGACGTAGTTGAACGTGGCGTTGATGAAGGTCGGCGCGTTGCGCGGCTCGACCCGCCGCGTATTGTCGGTGACGAGGCTCGCGTGCGGCTGCTGGATGTTGAAGACCGGATCGACGAAACTCGCGCCGTAGTCGGCCGAAGGGGCGGGAAACAGGATCGGAAGCCCGGGGATCAGCGACAGGCCCACGCCCTGGAAGCTTGCGCTGAAGGCGCCCTGCGACGACGCGACATCGTCGCTGTCGAACAGCACCACGCGCGCGGCGAAGTTCTTCTGGAGCGGATCCTGCAGCGCGTGGAACGGGAAGTCGCCCGCCGTCAACGTGTAGTCGGGGCCGCCCGCGCCGGTGCGGGTGGGATTGAACACGGTCTGCTTCGCCGGGTCCGTATTCAAGAGGCCGGGGCTGAGCTGGTTGCGGCTGCGGTTGTCGGCGCCCGCGTGGAAGTGGCAGGAGGCGCATGCCTGGCCGTCGCTGCCGACCTGCGTGTCCCAGAACAGGGCTTTTCCGAGTGCGATGGCCGCGGCCGTGGCCAATGGACCCGGGTTGAGGTACTCGCCACGGCTGCTCACCGGCGGAATCGGGACCGTCTTCAGCGAGTCGAGCCCGGAGGCTTTCGCCGCGGCACGCACGGCCGCGGGATCGACGAAGGGGGTGACCTGGGCCGGGGCCTGCTCAGCCACGAAGAGAAACAGCGATATGGGCAGCAGGACGAGCGCTGCCCGCGCCGTCACGCCGGCGGTCGATAGCGCGCGCATCTTCGCACCTCTCCTCCTGACCGCGCGAATGCGGTCGTCCGGGTTCTCGGATGCGCGGAGTCTGCGTCAGTCGCTGTGCCGCTTCAATTCCAACCTCTACGTAAGTTCAGATACTGAAAGGTGTTTGCCGGAGGACTCCGGCTCAGGACCCGATCTCCCCCATCGCGCTCTGCAGATAGTTGGGCAGCCCCAGCTTCTCGATCAGCTGCAGCTGCGTCTCCAGGTAGTCGATATGCTCTTCGGTCTGCTCGAGGATCTCGGCCAGGATTTCGCGCGAGACATAGTCCTGGACCGACTCGCAGTGCGCGATGGCCTCCTGATAGAGCGCACGCCCCGACATCTCGAGCTTCAGGTCGCGGCCCATGCAGTCCGGCACTTCCTTGCCGATCGACGGCTTGCCGAGGTCCTGCAGGCTCGGCGTGCCCTCGAGGAACAGGATGCGCTCGATCAGCTTGTCGGCGTGGCGCATCTCCTCGATGGATTCGTCGTACTCGTGCTTGCCGAGCGCCTTCAGGCCCCAGTTCTTGTACATGCGCGCATGCAGGAAGTACTGATTGACCGCGGTGATCTCCAGCGAAAGCGCCTTGGTCAGGAATTGGATGACTTTCTTGTCGCCGATCACGAAGATCTCCCCGGATTCACGATCTGGTCGAAGCGCGGCCGGACGCGCCGCCCGCCCGCGCGGCCGAAGGGCGTGCGCTCATGCAGACGGCGCCCCCGGAAACGGCCGCGCCATCGCGCAGGCGGCAGCGGTCAGTCGCGGCGCGCGCCAAGCCCCAGGATCATCAGCAGGGCCTGGAACACGTTGTAAAGGCTCAGATAGACGCTCAGCGTCGCGCTGATGTAGTTGGTCTCTTCGCCGTCGCGGACGCGCCTGAGGTCGTAAAGGATGAACGCCGAGAAGATGCCGACCGCCAGCACCGACACCGTGAGCATCAGCGCCCCGGAGCGGATGAAGAAGTTCGCGATGCCGGCCACGAGCAGCATCACCGCGCCGACGAACAGCCATTTCCCCAGCGCCGACAGGTCGCGCTTGATCAGCGTCGACATCGTCGCCATGCCGAAGAAGACCGCGCCGGTGCCGGCGAAGGCCGTGATGATGAGCCCGGCCCCGTCGGCCAGGCCCAGCACGAGGCCGAGCAGGCGCGACAGCATGACGCCCATGAAGAACGTGAAGCCGAGCAGCACCGCGACCCCGGCCGGCGAGTTCTTCGTCTTCTCGATCGCGGCGATGAAGCCGAACGCGCCGCCCATGAACACGATCAGGCTCAGGCCGGGTGTCATCGCGGTCGCGATCCCGGTCGCCAGGCCGATCCAGGCGCCCAGCACGGTCGGCACCATCGACAGCGCCAGCAGCCAGTAGGTGTTGCGCAGGACGTGGTTGCGCTGGCGGACCCAGGAATCGGAGGCGGCGTAGCCGGTCTCGGGACGCAGGACTTCGAGGTCTTGATTCACGAATGGCCTTCGGGGAAGCGTGGAAAAGAGGGAGTATGACCGAACGAGGTGCGTCGGGCAAAACGAGGTGTCGGGGGCGATGATGCGGCTAAAAGCCCCGTCGTGGTGCGGGTCGATGAAAAGCGCACCGCGTGCGTGCGCCGCGCCCCAAGAGCAGTTCCCACTCCCAAACAGTTTCCCCTCTCCCGCTCTCCCATAGTTTCCCCTCACCCGCTCTTCCAGTTTCCCCTCTCCGGCTCTCCCATAGGCTCCCCTCTCCCGCTTGCGGGAGAGGGGTAGGGGTGAGGGAAAGGGGCGCCAATGTGCCCTGCGCCGACCCTCACCCCCGCCCCTCTCCCGCAAGCGGGAGAGGGGAGTGATCACGCGGGAGAGGGGAGTGCCATCTGGCATGGAACTTGGATCCGTCATTTCCCAAGGCGCCGACTCCGGCGTCCCGTTGCGACTTCGGGAGGAAAGGCATGGACCGTAGGCGATTTCTGGGGGCCTCTGGCGCGGCCGCATTGTCGACCGCGATACCCGCCGCGTTCGGGCAGGACAGGACGCCGATCAAGGTCGGCATCCTGCACTCGCTGTCCGGCACGATGGCGATCTCCGAAACGGCGTTGAAAGAGACCGCGTTGATGACGATCGAGCAGATCAACGCGAGCGGCGGCGTGATGGGACGGCCGGTCGAGGCCGTTGTCGTCGATCCGGCCTCGAACTGGCCGCTGTTTGCCGAGAAAGCGCGCCAACTGATCACCCAGGACAAGGTCGCGGTCGTGTTCGGCTGCTGGACCTCGGTGTCGCGCAAATCGGTTCTGCCGGTGTTCAAGGAGCTCGACCACCTGCTGTTCTACCCGGTCCAGTACGAAGGCGAGGAGCTCGAGAAGAACGTCTTTTACACCGGCGCGGCGCCCAACCAGCAGGCGATCCCGGCCACCGAGTACCTCATGAGCAAGGACGGCGGCGGCGCGAAGCGCTTCTTCCTGCTCGGCACCGACTACGTGTACCCGCGCACGACGAACAAGATCCTGCGCGCGTTCCTGAAGAGCAAGGGCGTGTCGGAGGCCGATATCGAGGAGATCTACACGCCGTTCGGTCACAGCGATTACCAAACCATCGTCGCCAACGTCAAGAAGTTCTCCGGCGGCGGAAAGACCTGCGTCATCTCGACCATCAACGGCGACTCCAATGTGCCGTTCTACAAGGAGCTGGGCAACGCCGGCCTCAAAGCCAAGGACGTTCCGGTGGTCGCCTTCTCGGTCGGCGAGGAGGAACTGCGCGGCGTCGACACCAAGCCGCTGATCGGACACCTGGCCGCCTGGAACTACTTCGAATCGCTCAAGAATCCGCAGAACGAGGCGTTCATCAAGTCGTACCGGGAGTACGCGAAGCGCAAGAACCTGCCCAACGCCGACAAGGTCGTCACCAACGACCCGATGGAAGCCACCTACATCGGCATCCACCTGTGGAAGCAGGCGGTCGAGAAGGCCAAGACGATCGAGGTCGAAGAGGTGATCAAGGCCGTCGGCGGACAGAGCCTCGCCGCGCCGTCGGGATTCACGATCAAGATGGACGAGCGCAACCACCACCTGCACAAGCCCGTGTTCATCGGCGAGGTGCGCGCCGACGGGCAGTTCAACGTGGTATGGAAGACGCCAGGGCCGGTGCGCGCGCAGCCCTGGAGCCCATTTATCGCCGGCAACGACAAGAAGCCGGACACGCCGGTCGGCTGAGTTCCTTCCCGCCCGCGGGAGGAGGAGGCGGGCGGGGCCGGGACGTCGGGCATGCAGGCACTTCCGATCGCTGTGATCACGACGGCCGCCGCGCGCCGGTTGACGGCGGCCGCCGTTTTCACGTTGCTGTCGCTCGCGGGCGCGTGTGCTCATGCGGCACTCGACCCCGCGGCGCTGCGAGACCTCGCGGCCGACGACAGCGACGTCAAGATCGCCGCGATCCGGAAGCTTTCGGCCGGCGGCGACCCGGGCGCGGCCACGGTGCTGCAGGCGCTCGGCGAAGACGCGCTCTACACGGTGGGCAAGGGCGAGTCGCTGCGCATCGCGTTCGAATCGGGCGGGCGCCTCGTCGACGCCGCCAGCGGCACCCCGATCGAGGCGGCCGCCGACAAGGAGGCGATCGTCATCAACAACCGGATCCGCGGCGCGCTCGACGACGCCCTCGGTGGGCTGCGGCTGTCCTCGCCGGATCGCGCGGTCCGGCTCGCGGCTGCCCGGCAGCTGCAGGGCGCCGCCGGCGAGCAGCTGCTGCCGGTCATCGAGCGCGCACTCGCGGGCGAGGCCGACCCCGAGGTCAAGGCGCTGCTGATCGACGCCCAGTCGTCGATCGCGCTCGGCAGCCTGGATCCCAAGGTGCGCCTGCGCGCGGTGCAGGCGCTCGCGGCGAGCAACAGCCCCCAGGTGAGGCAGACGCTGGCGACGATGATCACGCCGCAGCGCGACGGCAGCTTCCCGGAGGCCGACGCTGCCGTGCGCGCCGCCGCGCAGGCGTCGCTGGCCGAGATCGGCGCGCGCGTGCGCAAGTACGAGCTGGCAGCGAGCCTGTTCTCGGGCGTGAGCCTCGGCAGCGTGCTGCTGCTGGCCGCGCTCGGCCTCGCGATCACGTACGGCCTGATGGGCATCATCAACATGGCGCACGGCGAGTTCCTG
Source organism: uncultured Burkholderiaceae bacterium (assembly GCA_964512305.1). Classification (GTDB taxonomy): domain Bacteria; phylum Pseudomonadota; class Gammaproteobacteria; order Burkholderiales; family Burkholderiaceae_F; genus CAZEIW01. The sequence continues at coordinate 5,463 of CAZEIW010000088.1, forward strand.
ATGATCGGCGCCTACGCGACCTATGCGGTGCAGAACCTGTTCCGCTCGGCCGCGCCCGGGCTGTTCGACTGGTACGTGCTGGCGGCGATCCCGGTCGCGTTCCTGGCCGCGGCGGCGGTCGGCATGCTGCTCGAGCGCGGCGTGCTGCGCTGGCTCTACGGCCGCCCGCTCGAGACGCTGCTGACGACCTGGGGCGTGAGCCTGCTGCTGATCCAATCCTGCCGCTCCGTGTTCGGGCCGCAGAACGTCGAGGTCGAGAATCCTTCCTGGCTGTCCGGCGGCTGGCTGCTGCCCGGCGGCGCGGTGATCCCGTACAACCGGATCATCATCATCGGGTTCGCTCTGACCGTGCTGTTGCTGGTCTGGCTGCTGCTCAACCGCACCCGCCTCGGCCTGTTCGTGCGAGGCGTGACCCAGAACCGCGCCATGGCGGCCTGCGCCGGGGTGCCGACGCACCGCGTCGACATGCTCACCTTCGGGCTGGGGTCGGGCGTCGCGGGCCTCGGCGGTCTGGCCCTGTCGCAGATCGGCAACGTGGGGCCGGACCTGGGGCAGGGGTACATCGTCGACTCGTTCATGGTCGTCGTGCTGGGCGGCGTCGGACAGCTGGCCGGAACCGTGATCGCGGCCCTGGGCCTGGGCGCGACGGCCAAGTTCCTCGAGCCGTTCTCCGGCGCGGTGCTGGCGAAGATCGCAGTCCTCGTCGGCATCATCCTTTTCATCCAGAAGCGTCCCCAGGGGTTGTTCGCGCTCAAGGGGCGCAGCGCCGAGACATGACCGTCAGGCTGTTCGAGCCGCGCGCGTGGATCGCGATCGCATCGGTCGCCGCTGTGCTGCTGATCGCGGTGCCGGTCCTGCACCTCGCCGTGCCGCAGGACAGCGCGCTTTACCTGTCGTCGTTCTGGATCGCGCTGCTCGGCAAGTTCATGTGCTACGCGGTGCTGGCGCTCGCGATGGACCTGATCTGGGGCTATACCGGCATCCTGTCGCTTGGCCAGGGCACGTTCTTCGCGCTCGGCGGCTACGCGTTCGGCATGTACCTGATGCGGCAGATCGGCCACGACGGCGTCTACCAGAGCGACCTGCCCGACTTCATGGTGTTCCTCGACTGGAAGCGGTACCCGTGGTACTGGACCTTCAGCGACCATTTCGCCTGGGCGGCGCTGATGGTCGTGTTCGTCCCCGGGCTGCTGGCGTTCGCCTTCGGGTTCTTCGCATTCCGCTCGCGCATCAAGGGCGTCTACTTCTCGATCATCACGCAGGCGCTCACCTACGCGACCATGCTCGCGTTCTTTCGCAACGACATGGGCTTCGGCGGCAACAACGGGTTCACCGACTTCAAGCGCGTGCTCGGCGTGCCGATCACCGCGCCGCAGACCCGCACCGTGCTGTACGAGCTGTCCGGGCTGTTCCTGCTTGGCTCGCTGCTGCTGTGTCGCGTGATCGTGACGTCCAAGCTCGGCCGCGTGCTGACCGCCATCCGCGACGCGGAGTCCCGGTTGCTGTTCCTCGGCTATCGGACGCTCGGATTCAAGCTGTTCGTCTGGACGCTGGCCGCGGTGCTGAGCGCGATCGCCGGCGCGCTGTACGTGCCGCAAGTCGGGATCATCAACCCGAGCGAGATGTCGCCGGCCAACTCGATCGAGATCGCGATCTGGGCCGCCGTCGGCGGACGCGGGACGCTGTTCGGCCCCATTTTGGGCGCGTTCGCCGTCAACGGCGCCAAGAGCTGGTTCACGGTCGCCTTTCCGCAGTACTGGCTGTATTTTCTCGGCCTGCTGTTCGTCCTGGTCACGCTGCTGCTGCCGCGCGGGCTGATCGGGCTGTCGGCCCTGCTGCGGCGCCCGACGGCGGATCCGGAGACGGCCACGGCTGCGGTCGCACCGCCGCCCGAACGCACGGCAGCCGTGCAGGGCGGCGCGCCGTGAGTGCCGAAGGACCGATCCATAGCGCCGGGGCGGCCGGTGCGCGCGTCGGCTACGGCCACGTGGTCGACCCGGAGCGCGTCGACACCTCGCACGGCCCGATCCTTTACCTCGACGACATCACGGTCAGCTTCGACGGCTTCAAGGCGCTGAACAAGCTCAGCCTGACGATCGAGCGCGGCGAGCTGCGCTGCATCATCGGCCCCAACGGCGCCGGCAAGACCACGATGATGGACGTCATCACCGGCAAGACCCGGCCGGACTCGGGCAGCGCATTCTTCGGCCAGACCTTCGACCTGACGCGGCTCGCCGAGACCGACATCGCGCGGCTGGGCATCGGCCGGAAGTTCCAGAAGCCCACCGTGTTCGAGAGCCATACCGTGTTCGAGAACCTCGAGCTGGCGATGAAGACCGACAAGCGGGTGCGTCCGACCTTGCTCGCGCGGCTGACGCCGCCGCAGCAGGATCTGATCCGGCGCGCGCTCGGGACGATCCGCCTGGAGGCCGTCGAGGGGCGGCTGGCGGGGTCGCTGTCGCACGGGCAGAAGCAATGGCTCGAGATCGGGATGCTGCTCGTGCAGGAGCCCGAGCTCATCCTGCTCGACGAACCGGTCGCCGGGATGACCGACGCCGAGACCGAACGCACCGCGGAGCTCGTGCTCGAGCTCGAAGGGGCGCACTCGGTGGTCGTGGTCGAGCACGACATGGACTTCGTGGCCAGGATCGCGCGCAAGGTGACCGTGCTGCACGAGGGCGCCGTGATCGCCGAGGGCAGCATGCAGGCGGTGCAGGGCGAGGAGCGCGTGGTGGAGGTCTATCTTGGACGGTGACGCCACGGCCGCGCGAGCGACGGGCGAGCCGATGCTGAGGCTCGCGGCGATCAACCAGTACTACGGCGGCAGCCACATCCTGCGCGACGTATCGCTCGAGGTGAATACCGGCGCCTGCACCGTGCTGCTCGGCCGCAACGGCGTCGGCAAGACGACCTCGCTGCGCTCGATCATGGGCGTGGTGCCGATCCGCTCGGGCCGCATCGAGTTCGACGGGCGCGACATTTCGGCGCTGCCCCCCTACCGGCGTGCCGCGCTCGGGATCGGCTACGTGCCGCAGGGCCGCGAAATCTTCAACCGGCTGACGGTGGAGGAGAACCTGCTGATCGGCATGGCACCGCTCGCCGGCCGGAGGGCGCAGAAGGTCCCAGCGCGCGTTCTGGAGCTCTTCCCGGTCCTCGGCCGGATGCTGAAGCGGCGCGGCGGCGACCTTTCCGGCGGCCAGCAGCAGCAGCTGGCGATCGGCCGCGCGCTGGTCGCCGCGCCGCGGATGCTGATCCTCGACGAACCGACCGAGGGGATCCAGCCGTCGATCATCAAGGAGATCGGCGCC
>CAZEIW010000089.1:0-4762 GCA_964512305.1 uncultured Burkholderiaceae bacterium
AGCCGAGGTTTCGCCGGCGTCGATCCGGGTTCGCGACGGCAGGCTGTCGCTGTACGGCAACCCCGCGACGCTGGACGGCACCCTGGACGGCCGCAAGCCGTTCGGGCTGCAGGCCTCGGCGACGATCGGCTCGCAATTCGAGCAGCGAGCGGTCGCGGCAACGATGCACGCCGCCGGAACGCTGGCCGCCCTGCAGATCGATGCGGCGGTCGAGGGCGGCGGCGCTGGCGGGCGCGTGCAGGCCGAGATCGCGTCCTTCTCGACGCCGGCGGTGGTCCGCCTGAAGGCGGACCTGAGCGGGGTCGATCCGTCGGCGTGGCGCCGCGGCGCGCCGCGCGCGCAGCTGCGGGTTTTGGCCGACCTGCACCCCGAGGCCGGCGTGGAGCGCTCGCTGCAGGGGTCGGTCCTGATCGAAAACCGTGCGCCCGGGGCGGTCGACGACGGGCGCCTTCCCGTGCGGCAGTTGCAGGCCGCTTTGAGCGGCCGGCTGCCGGACGCCGGAACCTGGCTGCTCGAAGCGCGCCCGTTTTCCGCGGAGCTCGTGCGCGGCCGGGCATCGGGCCGGTTCGAGGGGCGGTTCGACCCGCGCGGTCCGACGGAGTGGCACGTTGCCGCGAGCCTGCGGCAGGCGGACGTGTCGCAACTCGACGCGAGGCTGACCCCGATCCTGGTCGACGGAGACGTCAGCGTCGACCGCGCCGGCGACCACAGCCGCGTGCGGGCGGATCTGAACGCGAAATCGCCCGCGGCGGCCGCACTGAAGATCGATCTGAGCACCGACCCGGACGAGGTTCGCATCGACTCGGGCGACCTCGCGGTCGAGGGCGGAGAGCTGGTCGCGCACGGACGCTTCAGCCGTATCGGCGAACGGCGCCTGGCGCTCGACGGCAGCGCGCGCGCCTTCGAGCTCGGCCGGCTCCTGCGCGGCGTGCAGGCGCGGCTCGGCGGCACCTTCTCGATCGACGCGGCGCTGGCGCCGAGCGCGCACGGCAGCGCGCGCTTCGAGCTCGCCGACACGCAGCTGTGCCTGAACCCGGCGCCCTGCCAGGCGGTCGGTGGCAGCGGGCGGATCGACCTGGCCGCCGACGAGCGCCTGCAGATCGACACCGAGCTCAGGCTGCGCTCGGCCACCCTGCACGCGCACGGCGGCCTCGGCCGCCCGGACGATCATCTCGATCTCGAGCTCGATGTCGGGCAGCTCGGCGATCTGGGACTGGGCATCGACGGCGCGCTTCAGGCGCGCGGCCATCTGACCGGATCGTGGCGCGCGCCGGCAGTCGACGCGCACGCGCAAGCGGCGCGCCTGCACGGTTTCGGGATCGCGATCGGTAGCTTCGCCGCCGATCTGGCGGTCGGTCCGCCGGCCGGCGACGGCACGCCCGGCGCGCTGTCGTTGGCGGCGTCGGTCTCCGACCTGAAGCCGGCCCCGGCGGATTCGCGCCTCGCGCCTCTCGCGGTGCGCTCGGGGCACGTCGAAGTGACCGGAACCCTGGGCGATCACGCGATCGACCTGCATGCAGCCCTCGTCGACAACGGCCGGTTCGATCTGCAGGCCCACGGCGGCTGGCGCGACGGCAGTTGGCGCGGCCAGGCGACACAGGCAGCCTTGACCGTACCGGCACTCCCCTTGGCCGCCGAGTTGCAGGCCGCGCTTGCGCTGACGCTGGAGCCGCATCAGTGGTCGCTGGGCCCCGGACAGCTGCGCGTGGGCGGCGCCCGCTTCGACGACATCCTCGCCTCGGGCGGCTCGGGGCGCTTCGCGTGCAGCGGCCGCTTTACCGGCTTGCGTCCGGCCGGACTCGCGACCAACCTCGCCACGGGTGCTCCGATCGCCGACCCGCTGACGCTCGACGGTCACTGGCGCATCGACCTCGGCGCCGAGGCCGATGGCGAATTGCTGATCGAACGGACAGCAGGCGATCTTGCGCTCAATCCGATCGCGCCCCAGCAGCGGCTCGGCCTGCGCGAGTTCATGCTTGGCGCGCGTTTGCAGGCCGGTCGGTTGAGCGCCGAGGCGCGTATGGACGGCGACCGCAGCGGACGCGCGGACGCGACGCTGCGGGCCGAGGTCGAGCGGGACGACTCCGGGTTCTGGCGCCTGGCGCCCTCGCAGCCGTGGCAGATCGATGCGCACGCCCGGTTGCCCGCGATCGAGGCCTTCAATCCGCTGTTCTCGCAACGCCTGCGGGCCAATCTGCGCGTCGGCGGCGAGCTCGCGGCCGACCTCCACGTCGGCGGGACCCCTGGCGCGCCGCGCGCCGAGGGCACGATTTCCGGCCAGCACCTGCGTGCCGCGTGGATCGACCAGGGCGTCCGCCTCGACGGCGGCGTGCTGCACGCGCGCTTCGACAACGACACCATCGACATCGACGAGCTTCGCTTCGAAGGGCCGCCGCGCACCCATCCCGGCGACCGGCGCGCCGAGGACGCGCTCGGACACGCGGCAGCCGGTTTCGTCGCGGCAAGCGGCCAGCTGCGGCTCAAAGACCTCAGCGGCGTGCTGCAGGTCCAGGCGCAGCGGATGCCGCTCCTGCAGCGCAGCGACCGGTGGCTGGTCGCCACCGGCGGCGCCAATATCGAGCTCTCGAACCGGCGCGTGCAGCTCAACGGCGCGGTGGCCGCCGATGCCGGCTATCTCGACCTGAGCAAACCCGATCTGCCCACGCTGTCGGGCGACGTCACGGTGGCCGAGCCGGAAGCGGCCGGCGCCGAAGTGCCCGGCAACACGTCGCGGCCACCCCAGGTGGCCGTCGGCTTCGACCTGAGCATCGACCTCGGGCCCTCTTTCTTCCTGCGCGGCAACGGCATCGATGCGCGCGTCACGGGTCCCCTGCGATTGCGAGGCGAGGGACGCAGCGCCCTGCGTGCGACCGGCGCGCTGTCGATCGAGGACGGAATGTACGAAGGCTTCGGCCAGCACCTCAAGATTTCGCGCGGCCGCATCAATTTCCTCGGCGCGCCCGACAATCCCGGGCTGGACGTGCTGGCGGTGCGGACCGATCTGCCGGTCGAGGTCGGCATCACGGTCGCCGGTACCGCCTCGGCGCCGCTGATCCGGCTTTACGCCGATCCGCCGCTGCCGGACTACGAAGCCCTGTCGTGGCTCGTCTTCGGCCGCGCACCGAGCGACCCGCGCACCGACAACCTGGCACTCGCCACGGCCGCCGCGGGTCTGCTGTCGGGCAGCGGCGAAGGGCTGCCGACGCGCCTCGCGCACCAGCTCGGCATCAGCGAGATCGCCCTGCGCAGCGGCGACACCGCCGGCGGCTCGGTGCTGCTGCCCCGTCAGTCGGTCGCCGGAAAGCTCCGCGGCGACGACACGTCGACCGCGACACCGACCGCCGCCAGCCAGATCATCTCCATCGGCAAGCGCGTCAACCAGGCGCTGACGATCAGCTATGAGCAGGCGGTGTCGGGCACCAGCAACGTGGTCCAGCTGAGCTATCAGCTGTCGCAACGGTTCAGCCTGATCGCGCGGGCAGGAACCGAAAATACGCTCGACCTCGTGTTCTCGATCGCCTTCGATTAGCTGTCCCGCCCGCTGAATGCCGCAGCTTGCTCGCGCAACCACTTTCGTCTGGTTGTGGGCGCTGCCGGACTGCGCGGAGCTGCTGCCGCGCAGCCCACTGGCTACAATGGCGACCCGACCCGACGGAACCGTGTCGGACGGCGACGCCCCTGCTCCTGCGGAGTAGCACGATGAGCACCGAAGCCTTTTGCGGCGCAATCTGCTATGACAAGGCGACCCCGCTCGAGTCGTTGCTGGCTGCCGTGCGCGAGGGCCTCGCTCGACGACCGGATCTGCGTCTTGCCGGGCTGGTGCCGCGGCTCGGCGAAAGGCACTCGAACGGCCGGCAGTCGATGCTGCTCGACGACATCGTGCGCGGCGATGCCGTTTGCATCTCGCAGGACCTCGGCCCGGGATCCCGGGGCTGCATCCTCGACGCCAACGGCCTCGCGCAGGCGCGCATGCGCTTGTCGGAGGCCATCGCTCTGCGACCCGACCTGCTGATCGTCGGAAGGTTCGCCAAGGAGGAGGTCGAGGGGCGGGGGATCCGGCCCGAAATCGCCGAGGCGATCGTCGCGGGCATCCCGTGCCTGGTTGCCGTCTCAGAGGGCAATCTGGCGGCGTGGATGGCCTTCGCGGGCGACGAAGTCACGCGACAGCTACCCGCGGTCGCGGCTGCAATCGTGGCCTGGGTCGAGACGATCTGCCAGCGTTCGCCGGCCAGGCAGACGGAAGACACCGATCCCGCCTAGCGCAGCCTCGGCACCCGCTCAATAACTCTGCTTCGCCGGGATCACCCCGCGCACCCCGCCGCGAGGATTGCCGACATCGCCGCGGTAGCGCGGGATCAGGTGCATGTGGACGTGGAACACCGTCTGCCCGGCGGCCGCGCCGACGTTGATGCCGATATTGAAGCCGTCCGGGTTGCGTTCGCGCTGCAGCAGCGCGTGCGCCTGCCCGGCCAGATCCCATAGCGCGGCACGTTCCGCGTCCGTGACGTCGAAGAAGTCGGCGACGTGGCGGCGCGGAATGATCAGAAGGTGGCCGGGCGTGACCGGGTACCGGTCGTAGCGCGCATAGGCCAGTTCGTTCCCCAGCACCACGCCTTCGGCCCCGCAAAACGGGCAGTCGGCGATCGAATCCTCGATCATGGCGCCGTCACCGGACCGCCAGCCGGACCGTCGCGATGCCGAGCGCGGTCAGGGTGAGCGACCCGAACAGATGTACCCCGGCCGTGGCGCCCGCCCACGCCCA
>CAZEIW010000090.1:0-14401 GCA_964512305.1 uncultured Burkholderiaceae bacterium
CAGGTCAAGTTCGTCGTCAGGAGCCTCAAAGACGCCTCGGTCAACGTCGGCGCGGGCGCCGCGATCTATCTCTGAACGGAGAGGCCTGCATGGAAGCGGAACATCTGCGACTTGCCACCGCGCTCGATGCGCTGGAAGAGGGCCGCGTGATCCCCTACCTTGGCCCCGGCCTGCTGGCGCTCGTCGAGGACGCGGCGCCGCCGGGGACCCCGGAGGCCCTTGCGGCGACGCTGACCGCGCAGGCCAGCGTGCCGCACAAGATCCGCAAGAGATTGACGCAGGCGGCCCAGTTCATCGAGAACTTCAAGCACCGCAAGACGGTCGTCGCGCTGATGAACAAGGCGTTCGCGACGCGGCCGGCGCCCTCGGACCTGCATCGCGCGATCGCGGCCAGCCGCGCGCCCCTGATCGTCGATAACTGGTACGACGACACGATGCTCGAGGCGCTGCGAATCGAGCGCGCCGGGAGCGGTTGGGGCCAGATCCAGGGCCTGTCGCAGGCGGAGCACTTCGGGACCTGGACCGCCGCCTACGACGCGCAGGGCGGGCGGGTCCCGGCAGTCGATCCGGCGTGGCAGATGCTGCTGTACCGCCCGATCGGCGGCCGCAGCCCGGCGGGCAACTACCTCGTCTCGGATTCCGATTACGTCGAGGTGCTGACCGAGATCGACATCCAGACGCCGATCCCGGCCGAGGTGCAAAGGCTGCGCACCGGGCGCCACTTCCTTTTCCTCGGATGCCGGTTCGACGACCAGTTGACGCGCAGCTTCGCGAGGCAGATCGCGAAGAGATCGTCCGGGCGGCATTGGGCGGTGCTGCCGGCGGAGCCGACGCGGATGGAGGCCCGCTTTCTGCACGAAAACGGCATCGAGCGCATCGCGCTGCCGCTCGCCGAGGCCGCCGAGCTGCTCGTCCGGCATTCGGCCGGATGCCACGCCGCGCGCGCCGCCGAATCGGTCGCGTAGACGGCCGGCATCAACGACCCTGCCCTCGAGGGCCGCCGCGCGCGGCGGCCAATTCGAGCAAAGCCGCCGTCTGCGCGCGGATGCGATCCGCGATCGTCCGATCCAGCGCGCGCAGCCAGCGTTGCGGAAGCGCCCGCGCGCCGCAGCGCGCGCCGGCGAGCATCGCGGCGAGCGCGCCGGTGGTATCGGCATCGTCACCCCGGTTGACGGTGGCGACCACGCAGGTCTCGAAGTCCTCGTGGGCGAAGACATGGTGCAGCACGGTCTGCACGGTGTCGACCACATAGGCGCTGGCGCGCCCGGGATAGGGCCGGAAGCGGAACGCCGGCTGAGAATCGACCAGCGCCTTCGCATGCGCTTCCCACTGCGCGGCCGGCTCGCCCAGGATCAGCGATCTCGCCATGCTGCCGATGGCGAGCGCCGCGGCGTCCGACAGCGGGTTGTGGTGCGTGATCCGGCATTGCTCGATCGTCCACCGTCGCATCGCCGGCGCCTCGTTCAGACCCGCCAGCACCACCGGCAGGTTGCGCATCAGGGCACCGTTGCCGGCGTCGCCTTCGGCGGGTTCGCCGCAGAGACTGCCGTCGGCGATGTAGCGGCGCAACCCGCGGCGGCAGGTGTTGCCGCAGTCGACCGGCCCGCCGCGCAGCCACGCGACCAGCGCCTCGGCCACGGCGACGGCATCCCAACCCCCGCGATCGACGATCGCCTGTCCCAGCGCGAGCGACATCGTCGTGTCGTCGGTCACCGCGCCTCGCGGCAGCCGCAGCCATCCGCCGCCGACGATCTCCCGATGCACACCGAAGCGCACGCGGATCTCGCGCGCGGTCATGAACTCGACCGTCGCGCCGAGGGCGTCGCCGAGCGCGAAGCCGAGATAGGCGCCGAGCGCGCGGTCGGCGATTTCTTCGGGCCAGGCGCTCACGCTTTCACTCACCAGTAGGCCACATCGACTTCGTACTGCCCCCCCAGCGCGATCACCTCGCCTTCACCCGCGAGCAACGAGCGCCCGAGCAGTCCCGGGAAGAACACGAGCTTCTGCAGCGGCACGCCGGTGGCGAGGATCCAGTCGCCGAACCTTCCCGCGTGCTCGCGCGACAGGCTGAACGACACCAGGTTGTTCAGGTGCACGACGCCGCGGCGCTCGCGAAGCGAACCCTCGACCACGCGGTGTTCGTCAAGCGAGTCGACGCCTCGCCACACCGGCAGCTCCCCGCGCGCCGGCACGCCGAAGCGCCGCACGCACCACTGGCAGAACTCGTACAGGAGGTCGAGTTGCAGGTTGATGCAGTTGCCGTGAAACCGGCTGACCATCTTCTCCTCGATGTACGTGACCCAGGCCGGCGACGGGAAGCGTCCGAGCGGCGCGCGGTGGAACGTCGGCACCAGGCCGAATCGGCTTTCGACCCAGCCCTTGAGCACCGCGCCCTGCGGCGAGTTGGCGTCGAAGCCCCAGCCCTCGAGCAGTTTCCGGTAGCTCGCGCGCCAACGCAAACGCTCGCTGCGCTGCCGGGCCGCCGGGTCCGGGGTCAGCCCGAAGGCGATCTCCATGAAGTGGCGGAAGATCCCGGCGCACTCGGCCAGGTCGGCCGACGCATCGAGCAGGTCGAACAGGCCGCGTGCCGATTCACGCGTGCCGTGGATCGCGAGCGCGACCGGATGGCGGTTGAACGCAGTCGAACCAATCAGGGCGGCAGGCACGCCGACCAGGTTGGTCGCCGTCCAGTTCGGGTCAGACAGGTCGGTTCTCGTTCGGGTTGCGCACCCGGCCCATTGCGGCCAGGCCCTGGTCGAAGCCGATCACGTCGAAGTTCCGGTCGAACTTCAGCGCCGCGTCCGCGATCGCATCGAGCTTGCCGGCGGTGTCGAGCTTCTTGAGGTCGGTCTTCTCGAGGCCGAGCAGCTCGAGGATCTCGTTGTAGACCGTCGCTTCGTCGATCGGCAGCACGTAGAACGTCGTGCCGCCGATCGGCACCTGGTAGCGCGCCGCCAGATCGATGTTGTTGCAGAACGCGAAGTACTTTCCCCCGGGATTCAAGGCATCGCCCAGCACGTCGACGACGTCCTTCAAGTACTCGAACGACAGCAGATAGGCGGCGAAGAACGGCAGGGTCGTCTCGCCGGCCTGGCCGACGGCGAGCACCTGCTCGGCGGCCAGCTCCGGCGGGCGCGCCTCGTCGGCGAGCTTCGGCGCGAAGCGCAGCGCGAGCTCGCCGCGAAAGCCGAAGCGGCCTTGCTTCCGGGTGGCTGCCTTGAACACCGGGTTCAGCAGCCGGCGTTCTTCTTCAAGTCGGGCGAAGGCGGTGTGATCGAGCGTGGTCATGCGGGTTCCCGGCGTCGTTGCGGACCGTGTCCGCGAGTTTGAAAAGCGCTCTTTCGAGCTGATCGCGCAGATCCCCGTCGGCCACCGTTTCGGCCAGCGCGCCGCGCATGCAGAGCATCCAGGCGTCGCGTTCGGCGGCGCCGATCGCGAAGTCGGCGTGCGCGCGGCGCAGCCGCGGAGGTCCGCGGCGGCGCGTGTACTCCTTCGGCCCGCCCAGCCACTCGTTCAGGTAGACCTTCAGGATCGCCTTGGTCGGGCTGAGGTCGGCCGCGTGCATCGCGCGGATCGTCGCGGCCTGCGGCAGCGTGTCGATGCGCCGGTAGAACGCCTCGACCAGGCGATCGACGCCCGCGGCGCCGCCGATCCGTTCGTAATGCGGGTTGGTCGACTCGACCAGCTTCACTTCCATGTCATGTCTCCAAGCAATCGCCGTACCAGGCGGCGCCCGGGCCGCGGGGGGCGCGGCGCGGCGCAGGCGAAAGGCCGTTTCCCCGAGGCGGCCAGCGCGGCCGTGCCGCGGCCATCGCGCGTGGCGTTCGCGACGCCGGCCGCGCTGTTTGTCGGCTTTCGCACAAGGCGGACCGGCGCCGACGCACGCCGACGGCCTGCGCGTTTGTTCAAGAAAATCATCAACTTGAGGGTCTGCGCCACGCTTGGCACAAGGCTTGCGTAATCAGTGGCTGCGCACCGCGTCTTGCCGACGAGTCGCTGCAGACGAAGACCCATAAAGGCATCCGAGGCTGATGGAGAGTGGTTTCGCAAACCTGGCAACGGACGGAGCGGACGGCATCGACCTGAAGCCAACTTGAAAGCTAACGGAGCAAGGACAACATGGCCGCACTTAGACAAATCGCCTTCTACGGCAAGGGTGGGATCGGCAAGTCGACCACCTCGCAGAACACGCTCGCAGCGCTGGCCGAGATGGGCCAGAAGATCCTGATCGTCGGCTGCGACCCCAAGGCCGACTCGACCCGACTGATCCTGCACGCCAAGGCGCAGGACACGATTCTTTCGCTCGCCGCGGAAGCGGGCTCGGTCGAGGACCTCGAGCTCGACGACGTGATGAAGATCGGCTATCGCAACATCCGCTGCGTCGAGTCGGGCGGTCCGGAGCCCGGCGTCGGCTGCGCCGGCCGCGGCGTGATCACGTCGATCAACTTCCTCGAGGAAAACGGCGCCTACGAAGGCGTCGACTACGTGTCGTACGACGTGCTGGGCGACGTCGTCTGCGGCGGTTTCGCGATGCCGATCCGCGAGAACAAGGCGCAGGAGATCTACATCGTGATGTCGGGCGAGATGATGGCGATGTACGCGGCCAACAACATCTCGAAGGGCATTTTGAAGTACGCGAACTCCGGCGGCGTGCGTCTGGGCGGGCTGGTGTGCAACGAGCGCCAGACCGACAAGGAGCTCGAGCTTGCCGACGCGCTCGCGAAGAAGCTCGGCACGACGCTGATCCACTTCGTGCCGCGCGACAACATCGTCCAGCACGCGGAACTCCGCCGGATGACCGTGATGGAGTATGCGCCGGACTCCAAGCAGGCCGACGAGTACCGCCAGCTCGCGCAGAAGGTCCACGTGAACGCCGGCAAGGGCGTGATCCCGACCCCGATCACGATGGACGAGCTCGAGGACCTGCTGATGGCGCACGGGATCATGAAGACGATCGACGAGAGCCAGGTGGGCAAGACCGCGGCCGAGCTCGCGGTCGCCTGACCCTGCTTCGCGCTTCGCGCTACGCAGGGCGAGTCCTGCGGAGCGCGAAAACGTCTAGCAGGACTCGTCCTGCGAAGCGCGAAAGCATCTTGAAGGACTTGTCCTGCGAAGCGCGAAAGCGCGTAGCAGGACCCATCTTGGAGCGCGGCGATGAGCATCACGGTTGAAGAGAAGAAGGCGGCGAACAAGGCGCTGATCGACGAGGTCCTGAAGGCCTACCCGGAAAAGACCGCGAAGAAGCGCGCCAAGCACCTGGGGACGTTCGACGAGGGCAAGCCCGACTGCGGCGTCAAGTCCAACATCAAGTCGCTGCCCGGCGTCATGACGATCCGCGGCTGCGCGTACGCGGGCTCCAAGGGCGTGGTCTGGGGTCCGATCAAGGACATGATCCACATTTCGCACGGGCCGGTCGGCTGCGGCCAGTACTCGTGGGCGTCGCGCCGCAACTACTACATCGGCACCACCGGCATCGACACCTTCGGCACCATGCAGTTCACGTCGGACTTCCAGGAGAAGGACATCGTCTTCGGGGGCGACAAGAAGCTCGAGAAGATCATCGATGAGATCCAGCAGCTGTTCCCGCTGAACAAGGGGATCTCGGTGCAGTCCGAATGCCCGATCGGCCTGATCGGCGACGACATCGAGGCGGTGTCGAAGAAGAAGTCCAAGGAATACGAAGGCAAGACGATCGTGCCGGTGCGTTGCGAGGGCTTCCGCGGCGTGTCGCAGTCGCTCGGCCACCACATCGCCAACGACGCGATCCGCGACTGGGTGTTCGAGAAGTCGGATGGCAAGCACGCGGGCTTCGAGTCGACGCCCTACGACGTCGCCATAATCGGCGACTACAACATCGGCGGCGATGCGTGGAGCTCGCGGATCCTGCTCGAGGAGATGGGCCTGCGCGTGATCGCGCAGTGGTCGGGCGACGGCACGATCGCCGAGCTGGAGAACACGCCCAAGGCCAGGCTCAACGTGCTGCACTGCTACCGCTCGATGAACTACATCTCGCGCCACATGGAGGAGAAGTACGGCATTCCCTGGGTCGAGTACAACTTCTTCGGCCCGAGCCAGATCGAGAAGAGCCTGCGCGAGATCGCCGCGCACTTCGACGACCGTATCAAGGAGGGCGCCGAACGCGTGATCGCGAAGTACAAGCCGCTCGCCGAGGCCGTGGTCGCCCGGTTCAAGCCGCGCCTGCAGGGCAAAAAGGTGATGCTGTTCGTCGGCGGCCTGCGTCCCCGCCACGTGATCGGCGCCTACGAGGACCTCGGGATGGAGGTCGTCGGCACCGGTTACGAGTTTGGCCACAGCGACGACTACCAGCGCACCACGCACTACGTCAAGGACGGAACGCTGATCTACGACGACGTCACCGGCCACGAGTTCGAGAAGTTCGTCGAGAAGGTGCAGCCGGACCTGGTCGGCTCGGGGATCAAGGAGAAGTACGTGTTCCAGAAAATGGGCGTGCCGTTCCGCCAGATGCACAGCTGGGACTACTCGGGCCCCTACCACGGCTACGACGGCTTCGCGATCTTCGCGCGCGACATGGACATGGCCGTCAACAGCCCGGTGTGGGGAATGACCAAGGCCCCCTGGAAGTAAGCCCGCCGCACATCAGGAGCCACGACCATGCCGCAAAACGCAGAGAAGATCCTCGACCACGCGCCGCTGTTCCGCGAGCCGGAGTACCGAGCGATGTTCGCCGACAAGAAGGCGAACTTCGAGTTCAAGCCGCCTGCCGAGGAGGTCGAGAAGATCGTCCAGTGGACGAAGTCCGAGGACTACAAGCAGAAGAACTTCGCCCGCGAGGCGCTGACGATCAACCCGGCCAAGGCCTGCCAGCCGCTGGGCGCCGTGTTCGCCGCCAACGGCTTCGCGAAGACGCTGTCGTTCGTGCACGGCTCGCAGGGCTGCGTCGCGTACTACCGCTCGCATTTCTCGCGGCACTTCAAGGAGCCGACCTCGGCGGTGTCGTCGTCGATGACCGAAGATGCGGCGGTATTCGGCGGTCTCAACAACATGATCGACGGGCTGGCCAACTCGTACAACCTGTACAGGCCGGAGATGATCGCGGTGTCGACGACCTGCATGGCCGAGGTGATCGGCGACGACCTCGACGCCTTCATCAAGAACGCCAAGCAGAAGGGCAGCCTGCCGGCCGACTTCGACGTGCCGTTCGCGCATACGCCGGCGTTCGTAGGCAGTCATATCACCGGCTACGACAACGCGCTCAAGGGCGTGCTGCAGCACTTTTGGGACGGCAAGTCCAAGACGGCCGAGCCGCTGGTGCGCAAACCTGACGGTTCGATCAACTTCATCGGCGGCTTCGACGGCAACGTGGTCGGCAACATCAAGGAGATCCGTCGCATCTTCGACCTGTTCGGCGCCGACTACACGATCGTCTGCGACCCCTCCGAGGCCTGGAACACGCCGACCGACGGCGAATACCGGATGTACGACGGCGGCACGACCAAGGCCGAGATCGAGCGCGCGTTGAACGCCAAGGCGACGATCGTGTTCCAGGAGTACTGCGCCGAGAAGACGATCAAGTACCTGCAGGACAAGGGACACGAGGTCGTCGTGCTCAATTCGCCGATCGGCGTGCGGGGCACCGACGAGCTCGTGATGGCGATCGCGCGGCTGACCGGCAAGCCGGTGCCGGCGGAGCTCGAAAAGGAGCGCGGCCGCCTCGTCGACGCGATGGCAGACAGCCAGGCGCACCTGCACGGCAAGCGCTACGCGCTGTACGGCGACCCGGACCTGATGCTGGGGATGACGCGCTTCCTGCTCGAGCTCGGCGCCGAGCCCGTGCACATCCTTGCGACCAACGGCAGCGAGGACTGGGCGAAGAAGGTCAGGGCGCTGCTGGAGGCTTCGCCGTTCGGCAAAGGCGGAACGGCATACCCGAAGCGCGACCTGTGGCACCTGCGCTCGCTGCTGTGCACCGACCCGGTCGACTTCCTGATCGGCAACACCTACGGCAAATACCTCGAGCGCGACTGCAAGGTGCCGCTGATCCGGATGGGCTTCCCGATCTTCGACCGCCACCACCACCATCGCTTCCCGACCTGGGGCTACGAGGGCGCGCTGCGGGTGCTGGTCAGCCTGCTCGACGAGTACTTCGAGGCGCTGGACGCCGACACGATCGGCATTTCGACCACCGATTACTCCTACGACATCATCCGCTGAAACCTCCTCGGAGCGCGAATTGGCCAACGTCACCTTCACCTCGCCCGCCCTGAAGAAGGACGTCACCGTCTACGCGACCGCGGGCGACACGCACACGCTGCTCGCGGTCGCCAAGGCGCACAAGATCCCGCTGCACTTCGAATGCGAGAACGGCGAATGCGGCTCGTGCATCGTCGAGGTCATGGTGCTGGGTGCCAAGCGGCCGATCGGCGTCAACCTGACCGAGAAGGAGAAGACGGTGCTGCGCCTGGCCGGTAAGATCACCCAGTCGCAGATCGAGGCCGCCGAGACGCGGGATCTGCCGCCGCCCTACCGGCTCGCCTGCCAATTCATCGTGCGCGACGAGGATATCGTGGTCAGGTTTTGAGACCATGGCCAGCGCCCTGTCGATCAGGATCCAGCAGCTCTTCGACGAACCGGGCTGCGAGATCAACCAGGCCAAAGGCGCGAAAGAGCGCAAGGCCGGCTGCGCGAAGCAGCTTTCGCCAGGCGCCGCCGCCGGGGGCTGCGCGTTCGACGGCGCGAAGATCGCGCTGCAGCCGATCGCCGACGTCGCCCACCTGGTGCACGGGCCGATCGCCTGCGAGGGCAACTCCTGGGACAACCGCCACAGCTCGTCGTCGGGGCCGCAGATCTACCGCACCGGCTTCACGACCGACATCAACGAGCTCGACGTGATCTATGGCGGCGAGAAGCGCCTGTTCCGGTCGATCCGCGAGATCGTCGAGAAGTACGACCCGCCCGCGGTTTTCGTCTACCAGACCTGCGTGACCGCGCTGATCGGCGACGACATCGAGGCAGTGTGCAAGCGCGCAACCGAGAAGTTCGGCAAGCCGGTGATCCCGGTCAACGCGCCGGGCTTTGCCGGACCGAAGAACCTCGGCAACAAGCTCGGTGCCGAGGCACTGCTCGACTATGTGATCGGCACCCGCGAGCCGCAGACGACGACGCCGTACGACATCAACATCATCGGCGAGTACAACCTGGTCGGCGAGCTGTGGCAGGTGAAGCCCCTGCTCGAGGCGCTGGGCATCCGGATCCTCGCCTGCATCTCGGGCGACGGCCGCTACGACGAGGTCGCGGCGAGCCACCGCGCGCGGGCGGCGATGATGGTGTGCTCGAAGTCGATGATCAACGTCGCCCGCAAGATGCAGGAGCGGTGGGGCATCCCGTATTTCGAAGGCTCGTTCTACGGCATCTCGGACATGAGCGAGGCGCTGCGCGGCATCGCCGGGCTCCTGGTCGAGCGCGGCGCGCCTGAGGATCTGCGGGAGCGCACCGAGAAGCTTATCCGGGTCGAGGAGGCGCGGGCCTGGCAGCGCATCCAGGAGTACCGCGAACGCCTGACCGGCAAACGTGTGCTCCTGATCACCGGCGGCGTGAAGTCGTGGTCGGTTGTTTCGGCGCTGCAGGAGGCTGGCATGGGAGTCGTCGGCACCAGCGTCAAGAAGTCGACGAAGGAGGACAAGGAGAGGATCAAGGAGTTGTTCGGCGACGACGCCCACATGATCGACGACATGACGCCGCGGCAGATGTACGACATGCTGAAAGGCGCGAAGGCCGACATCATGCTTTCGGGCGGCCGCTCGCAATTCGTCGCGCTCAAGGCGAAGATGCCCTGGCTCGACATCAACCAGGAACGCCATCACGCCTACGCCGGCTACGAGGGCATGGTCGAGCTGGTGAAGCAGATCGACCGTGCGCTCACCAATCCGGTCGGGCGCCCGGGGCGCGCCCCCGCGCCCGGGCAACCCCCCCCTCCCCCGCTGGCGGGTGCGGGTCGGGGTGCGGGTGGCCGCAGTAGCACCGCGTCCGCCCGCGCAGGAGGCTGACATGGCCCGCATCGTCGAGTCCAGGAAAGCCTGCGCCGTCAACCCGCTGAAGATGAGCCAGCCGCTGGGCGCGAGCTACGCCTTCCTCGGACTCGATTCCTGCATGCCGGTGATGCACGGCTCGCAGGGCTGCACCTCGTTCGGACTGGTGCTGCTGGTGCGGCACTTCAAGGAGGCGATCCCGCTGCAGACGACCGCGATGAACGAGGTGACGACGATCCTCGGCGGCCTGGAGAACATCGAGCAGGCGCTGCTCAACATCCGCAAGCGCGCCCGGCCGCGGCTGATTGCGATCTGCTCGACCGGCCTGACGGAGACCAAGGGCGATGACGTCGAAGGCTTTCTCGAGCTGATCCGCCGGCGGCAGCCGGACCTGGAGGATACGGCGGTCGTCTACGTGTCGACGCCGGATTACGTCGGCGCGTTCGAGGACGGTTATGCGCGCGCGGTCACCGCCGTCGTGCAGCGCTTCGTGCGCCCGTTTCCCGCACGAATCGAGCGGCAGGTCAACGTGCTCGCAGGCAGCCACCTGACGCCGGGCGACGTCGAGGAAGTGCGCGAGATCATCGAGGCCTTCGGGCTGCACCCGCTGATGCTGCCCGACGTCTCCGGTTCCCTCGACGGCCACATTCCGGACGACTGGCGCGGCACCACGCTCGGCGGCACGCCGATCGACGGGATCGGAACCGCCGGCGGCTCGATCGCCACGCTCGCGATCGGCGAGCAGATGCGCTCGGCGGCGATCGAGATCGAAATGCGCGCCGGCGTGCCTTACCACGTGTTCGACCGGCTGACCGGACTGGAAGCGAGCGACCGGTTCCTGCAAACCCTGTCCGTCCTGTCCGGCCGCGAGGTGCCGCAGAAGCATCGCCGCCAGCGAAGCCAGCTGCTCGACGCGATGCTCGATGGGCACTTCCATCTCGGCGGCGTGCGCGTCGCGATCGGGGCCGAGCCCGATCTGCTGCTTGCCGTGGGTTCCCTGTTGCACGAAATGGGTGCCGAGCTGGCTTGCTGCGTGACGACGACGAAGTCGCCGGCGCTCGAGCGGCTGCCGGCGGATGAGGTGACGATCGGCGATCTCGAGGATCTCGAGCATGGGGCGCGCGACTCCGATGTGATCGTCACTCACTCGCATGGGCGGCAGGCCGCGGAGCGGCTCGGCATACCCCTGTTCCGGATCGGCATCCCAGCGTTCGACCGCGTCGGCAATGCGCATCGCGTCGCCGTCGGCTACCGCGGCACGCGCAACGTGATCTTCGAACTGGCCAACCTGATGATCGATCGCATCCCGGATCACGGGCCCGACGGTTGGCCGCTGCCGCAGGCGTCGATCGACGCTGCGAGGGCAGGCGCCAACCCGGATCTTCCCCTCACCCCTTCTTCCTCGAGGCAGGCATCATGAAAGTCGCCTTCAGCACCCAGGACAGGCAGCGCGTCGACGCCCACTTCGGCTGGGCCAGGCACCTGGCGGTTTACGACGTGACTGCCGAGGGCTACCGGTACTTGCAGACGTTCGACTTCGGCGGCGAGCTTCTGGAGGACGGCGACGAGGACAAGCTCGCGCCCAAGCTCGCCGCGATCGGAGACTGCGCGATCCTCTACGTCGCGGCGATCGGGGGTTCGGCCGCCGCCCGCGTGGTCGCGGCCAGGATCCATCCGATCAAGGTTGCCCAACCCGAGCCCATTCTCGACATCCTGGAGAAGATGCAGGAGGTACTGCGCGGCACGCCGCCACCGTGGCTGCGCAAGGCCCTGACCAGGGACCGGCCTCGCGAGGCCTTCGACGAGGAGCCATTTGCCGCGCCCACGGCAGGCGGGGTCCCGCATGGGTGAGATCGTCGATCCGGTGGCGGCCGCCACCGAGGCCGAGCTGCTCAAGTCTGCCTTCGTGCGCGAGCTCGTCAAGCAGATCCGCGCGCAGGACGCGCACGGCGCGTGGGACGGCAAGAGCGATCTCATGCTGCTCGAGCCCTACATCCTGAGCGCCGAGCAGCGGCGCGAGATACCGCTGATGGGTGACCCGGACCCGGAAACGCTGTGGCGCCTCGAGTTGTTCTACAACGCCGTGGGGCTCGCGGTCGAGCGCGAGACTGGCGTGATGGTGTCGCCGATGATGAAGATGCACCACGAAGGCTTCGGCCGCCTCGTGCTGACAGCGGGACGCTTGATCGTCGTGAACAAGCACCTGCGCGACGTGCATCGTTTCGGCTTCCCGTCGCTCGCGAAGCTCGCCGATGCGGGCGCGCGGCTGGTAGCGGACGCCGTCGCGATGATCCGGGAGTTTCCGCCGGTCGCCCACTACGGAGCGTAGCGATGGAAGGCGAGGACGCGAAGGCGAAGCTCAAGAGACTCAATGCCAGGGCGACGCAGGCCAAGATGGACCTGCACGACCTGTCCGAGGAGCTGCCGACCAACTGGGAGCGCATCCTGGAAGTCGCTCAGGCTGCCTATGACGCGCATGCGGCGCTGAGCGCGGCGCGCAAGGCAGGCGGGTGATCTCATGAGCACCTTCTCGGTCACGTTACCCAGCGGGGAAGTCTGGACGCCCCGCTTCGTCCATCACCTGGACGATCGCAAATGCATCGGCTGCGGCCGCTGCTTCAAGGTCTGCCCGCGCGGCGTGCTGGAACTGGTCGGCGTCGACGAAGACGGCGAGCGTGTTGCGGTCGACCCGGACAGCGACGAATACGACGAGTACGAGAAGAAGGTGATGACGATCGCGCGCCGCGAGCTGTGCATCGGCTGCACCGCCTGCTCGCGGATCTGTCCGAAGAAGTGCTATACCCACGCAGCCGCCGAGTCTTGAGATACCAAGCGCGATGCAGCCCGAACTTGCCGCCTTCCTGTGCCGCCGATTCGGCTCGCTCGAGGCCTCGCTCATCGAGCGGCGCTGGCGCGAGGCCTTCGCGCTCGCCGACGGCGAGCCTGCTCGCGCCGGCGAGCGGCACGAGGAATACGACGACCTCGTCACGCTGCTGCTCGAGCACGCGGTCGATGCGAGCGAGGAGGTCTGGGCCGTGGCGCAGTGGATCGCCTTTTCCTGCACGGGCGACAATCACTTGTGGGAGGACCTGGGCCTGCCACAGCGCCCCGCGCTAACCAGCCTGATCGCCGATTGCTTTCCGACGCTGCGCGCGTTGAACACGCGCGACATGCGCTGGAAGAAGTTCTTCTACAAGCAGCTGTGCGAGCGCGCGGAAGTCTTCCTGTGCCGCTCACCGACCTGCGACCTGTGCAGCGAGTACGAGGTCTGCTTCGAGCCGCGGCCGTCCCTGCGCGTGCCGGAGGTCGTCGAGGCGGGCGGCGCCCGACAATCCACCGCCAGCCAGGGGAGCTCCTGAAGGTCGGTGCCGTCAATGGGAGACTGCCCCGCTCATAGACCCTAGCCGGCTAACGGGTTGCCAGCGAACGATGCCCGAACGGAGCGATGATGCGGGCTTGGCTTCGCAACTCGACTCCGGAGACCGTCATGATGTACGTCCTTGCCCGCATCACCGTCAAACCCGAGGCGGCCGACTCCGCTCGCACGATTCTTACCCAGCTTGCGCAGCAATCGCGTCGGGAGGAGCCCGGGTGTGAATCCTATGAGGTATTCGTCCAGGCCGACACGCCTCACGTCTTCCAGACCGTGGAACGCTGGCGTGACCAGGCCGCCTTCGACGGCCACATGCGAAGCGCCCATGTCGGCGCCGCGCTGGCCGCGGCCGGCCCGCTGCTCGCCGGACCTCCGGAAATCAAGGCGTACAACAAGCTGATGTGACGGCGATCGGTCGGGCGGTGTCGCGGGCGGCCCGGATGTCTAGGTCAAAGGACCGCAGGTCGCCGAATCGGTCCAGGTCGAGCCGCACAGGTAGAGCGTGATGGTCGCGGTATAGCCGAATTCCTGTCCCAGCAGGAGGTACTGAGACAGGTTGATTCGCCCGGCGACGTAGTGGGTGACGACGGTCGCGGTCACCTTCTGCGAGTACGGAGCGGAAGACGCCGTCGTCGCGCTAACCGTGGCCGACTTCGCGCTCTCGCCGGTGGCGTTCAACGCGGTGACGGCATAGGTGTGGGTCGAGCCAGGCGCCAGCCCGCCGTCCTGATAGGATGTCGCGGTCGTCGATTGAACGACCCCGCCATCGCGATAGACGTTGTAGCTCGTCGCACCGGTGCTCGCGGACCAGCCCAGGGTGATGGTGGTCGACGTGGTCGTCGTGACGGCGAGGTTCGCGGGTGCCGCAGGGGCGCTTCCTCCTCCGCCTTGCTGGCCGCCCGCGATCCGGTCGACCATCGCGATGATTGCCGCGGCCTGGACGCCCGTCCGGCGGTCGAAGTCGGAGCCATACCATCCGATCCAGTCCCAACAGCCGTTGGGATTCGAAAGCGAACCGCTT
>CAZEIW010000091.1:0-18330 GCA_964512305.1 uncultured Burkholderiaceae bacterium
GGCGCGGGAGAGCCTCCTGCCGCTTCGGCGGCGGCACACGGACCATGAACCGCTGCTAGCAAGAATGACGCCCGTGAATGCCGCGGGGGGTGCTCGAGGGGGGGCGCAGCCACCCCTCGAAGCCGATCCTCCCGCTTTTCGGTCCCGAAGCTGCAGGCGCCAAACGACCTGTTCCGCCGCCCTTCGGAGCTGTGGTTCATGGAAAGGGGAGATCAGGCGGCTTCCCGCTGCGCGCGCTTGCGCTCATGTTCCTTCAGGTAGCGCTTGCGCAGCCGGATGCTGGTCGGCGTCACCTCGACCAGCTCGTCGTCGGCGATGAACTCGACCGCGTATTCCAGCGTCAGCCGGATCGGGGTCACCAGATCGATGTGCTCGTCCTTGCCCGCCGCGCGGACGTTGGTGAGCTTCTTCTCGCGGATCGGGTTCACGACCAGGTCGTTGTCGCGCGAGTGGATGCCGATGATCATCCCCTCGTACAGCTTGTCGCCGGGCGACACGAACATCCGCCCGCGCTCCTGCAGCTTCCACAAGGCGTAGGCGACCGCTTCGCCCTCGTCCTGCGAGATCAGCACGCCGTTGCGACGCTCGCCGAGGTCGCCGGCGCGCGCCGGCGCGTAGTCGTCGAACACGTGGCTCATCAGCCCGGTGCCGCGCGTCATCGTCATGAAATCGCCCTGGAACCCGATCAGGCCGCGCGCAGGCATCCGGTATTCGAGGCGCACGCGGCCGCGGCTGTCGTGCTGCATGTCCTGCAGCTCGCCGCGGCGGCGGCCGAGCTCCTCCATCACCGGGCCCTGGTGCTGGTCCTCGATGTCGACGGTGAGCATCTCGTACGGCTCGCACCTGACGCCGTCGATCTCGCGGTACACCACGCGCGGCCGCGATGCCGCCAGCTCGTAGCCCTCGCGCCGCATGTTCTCGATCAGGATCGTCAGGTGCAGCTCGCCGCGGCCCGCGACCTCGAACACGGTCTCGTCGGCGGTCTCGCGCATGCGCAGAGCGACGTTCGATTTGAGCTCGCGCTCGAGCCGCTCGCGCAGCTGGCGGCTGGTCACGTACTTGCCCTCGCGGCCGGCGAGCGGGCTGGTGTTGACGCAGAAATTCATCACCAGGGTAGGCTCGTCGATCCGCAGCATCGGCAGCGCCTCGGGCGTTTCGGGCGGGCAGATCGTCGAGCCGATGTTGAGCTCCTCGATGCCGTTGACGAGCACGATGTCGCCGGCCACCGCTTCGTCGACCAGCTGGCGCTCGAGCCCCTTGAACATCAGCACCTGGTTGACCCTGCCGCGCACCGGCGTCGAGTCCGGGCCGTCGAGCACGACCACGTCCTGCCCGGACCGGATCCGGCCCCGGCGGATGCGGCCGATCCCGATCTTGCCGACGTAGCTCGAGTAGTCGAGGGAGCAGATCTGCAGCTGCAGGCTGCCGTCCGGATCCTCGTCGCGCACCGGCACGTGGCGCAGGATCGCCTCGAACAGGGGGCGCATCCCGCGCGGGTCGTTCGGCCGGGCGGCGGCGAGCTCCTCGAGGTGATTTACCGCATAGCCGTTGAGCGCCGAGGCGTAGATCACGGGAAAATCGAGCTGATCCTCGGTCGCGCCGAGCTTGTCGAACAGGTCGAAGGTCGCGTTGACGACATAGTCCGGCCGGGCCCCGGGGCGGTCGATCTTGTTGACGACGACGATCGGCTTGAGCCCCAGCGCCAGCGCCTTGCGCGTGACGAAGCGGGTCTGGGGCATCGGACCCTCGACCGCGTCGACCAGCAGCAGCACGCCGTCGACCATCGACAGCACGCGCTCGACCTCGCCGCCGAAGTCGGCATGACCCGGCGTGTCGACGATGTTGATGTGCGTGCCTTCGTATTCGACCGCGCAGTTCTTGGCCAGGATCGTGATGCCGCGCTCGCGCTCCAGATCGTTGCTGTCCATCACGCGCTCGGCGACGTGCTGGTTCTCGCGGAAGGTCCCGGACTGGGCGAGGAGCTTGTCGACCAGCGTCGTCTTCCCGTGGTCGACGTGCGCGATGATCGCGACGTTGCGCAGTGTCTTCGAATTCATGCCTGTTTCCCTTGCTCTTCAGCGCCCGATGTCTCGTTTTCCGCCGGCCCCGCAACCAGGCGCCGGGGCGCCAGCCATTCGCCGTCCCGCGCCGCGACCCCGAGCAGCCGCCCGCGCCGGTCGTAGACGCGCGTCCGCGCCGCGTCCTGTGCCGCACGATCCGCGCAGGCGACCCGCTGGCCGTGGCCGAAGCGGATGACCTGCTCGTCGTCGAGCTCGACGCGCGGCAGCGCGTGCAGCAGCGCGTCGACCGGCAGCAGCCGCGCGCGGCGGGCCTGCATGCTTTCGCGCTCGAGCTCGGCCAGCGCCACCGCCCGGTCGAGGCTCAGCGCGCCGACCCGGGTGCGGCACAGCGCCGCCAGATGGGCGCCGCAACCGAGCGCGCGCCCGATGTCTTCGGCCAGGACCCGCACGTAAGTGCCCTTGCTGCACTCGACCGCGACGCGCGGCGCGCGCGCGTCCCACTCGATCAGCGCCAGCCGGGCGATCGTGACCGCGCGCGGGCGCCTCTCGACCTGCTGCCCTGCGCGCGCCAGCTCGTACAGCGGCCGGCCCTCGCGCTTGAGTGCCGAGTGCATCGGCGGCACCTGCTCGATCGTGCCGACGAATCGTGACAGCACGTTTTCGAACTGCCGCCGGTCGACCTCGACCGGCCGCCGCTCGAGCACCTCGCCTTCGGCGTCGCCGGTGCTCGTGACCGTCCCCAGCTCGAGGCGCGCTTCGTACGCCTTGTCGGCGTCGAGGAGGTCCGACGCGAACTTGGTCGCCTCGCCGAAGGTCAGCGGCAGCAGGCCGCTGGCCAGCGGGTCGAGCGTCCCCGTATGCCCCGCCTTGCAGGCAGCCAGGCACCGCCGCGCGGTCTGCAGCGCTGCATTGGACGTGAGGCCGCGCGGCTTGTCGAGCAGCAGCACGCCATCGACCGGGAACGCCGGCGGTCGCCGCATGGTTCGTCCGGAAGCGTCAGTCGTCGGCAGCGCCGCCGACAGCCCGCTCGATAAGCCGGTCGATCTCGAAGCCGCGCTCCACCGACGTGTCCTGGACGAAGGTAAGGCGCGGTACGGTGTGGATCCGAAGACGCTTGAACAGCAGGTTGTGCAGATGCCCGGCGGCCGCGTTGAGCCCTGCCTCGGCCTGCTCAGGCGGCGACCCGATGACGGTGAAGTAGACCTTGGCGTGCGCGTAGTCGGGCGAGACTTCGACCGCGTTGATCGTGACCAACCCGATCCGCGGGTCGCGCGCCTCGCGCGGAATCAGCTCGGCCAGATCGCGCTGGATCTGGTCGGCGATGCGCTGGCTCCGGTTCGGCGTGCGGCCGGCTGATCGGGCGGGGCGGACCATGGGTTGCGGCGCGGCACGGCTACAGCGTGCGAGCCACCTCCTGGACCTCGAAGATCTCGAGCTGGTCGCCTTCCTTGATGTCGTCGTAGCCCTTGAGCGACAGGCCGCACTCGAAGCCCGCCTTGACCTCGCGCACGTCGTCCTTGAAGCGCTTGAGCGAGTCGAGCTCGCCGCTCCAGATCACGACGTGGTCGCGCAGCAGTCGCGCGCTCGCGGTGCGCCGGACAAGGCCGTCGATCACCATGCAGCCGGCCACGGTTCCGATCTTGGAGATCCGGAACACCTGGCGGATCTCGACCATCCCCAGCACCTGCTCGCGCTTCTCCGGCGCCAGCATTCCCGACAGGGCCGCCTTCACGTCGTCGACCGCGTCGTAGATGATGTTGTAGTAGCGGATGTCGATGCCGTTGGCCTCGGCGAGCTTGCGCGCCGACTGCTCGGCGCGCACGTTGAAGCCGACGATCACGGCCTTGGACGCGAGCGCCAGGTTGACGTCGCTCTCCGAGATGCCGCCGACCTGCGCGTGCACGATCTGGACCTTGACTTCGTCCGTCGACAGCTTGGTCAGCGCGTGCACCAGCGCCTCCTGCGAGCCCTGCACGTCGGCCTTGATGATCATCGGCAGCGACTTGACGCCGCCTTCCTGGCCCATGGTCTCGAACACGTTCTCGAGCTTGGCGGCCTGCTGGCGCGCGAGCTTGGTGTCGCGGAACTTGCCCTGGCGGAACAGCGCGATCTCGCGCGCCTTGCGCTCGTCGCCCAGCACCATCAGCTCGTCGCCCGCGGCGGGCACGTCCGAGAGGCCCTGGATCTCGACCGGGATGGACGGGCCGGCCGAGGGGATCGGCTTGCCGGCCTCGTCGAGCATGGCCCGCACGCGGCCGAAGCTGCTGCCGGCGAGCACGACGTCGCCGCGCTTGAGCGTGCCGGACTGCACCAGCACCGTGGCCACGGGGCCGCGGCCCTTGTCGAGCTGCGACTCGATGATCAGGCCCTTGGCGGGAGCGTCCCAGACGCACTTGAGCTCGAGCACCTCGGCCTGCAGCAGCACGTTCTCGAGCAGCTCGTCGACGCCCTTGCCGGTCTTGGCCGACACCTCGACGAACGGCGAGTCGCCGCCGTACTCCTCGGGCACGACCTGCTGCGCGACCAGCTCCTGCTTGACCCGGTCCGGATTGGCCTCCGGCTTGTCGATCTTGTTCAGCGCCACGACGATCGGCACGTGCGCCGCCCTGGCGTGGTGGATCGCCTCGATCGTCTGCGGCATCACGCCGTCGTCCGCCGCCACGACCAGGATCACGAGGTCGGTGGCCCTGGCGCCGCGGGCGCGCATCGCCGTGAAGGCCTCGTGACCCGGCGTGTCGAGGAAGGTGATCACGCCACGCGGCGTCTCGACGTGGTAGGCGCCGATGTGCTGGGTGATGCCGCCGGCTTCCCCGGCCGCGACCTTGGTGCGGCGGATGTAGTCGAGCAGCGAGGTCTTGCCGTGGTCGACGTGGCCCATCACGGTGACCACCGGCGGCCGCGGCTCCGCCTCGGCGGCGACAACCGCCTCGCCATCGGTCTCGGTCAGCAGCGCCTCGGGGCTGTCGAGCTTGGCCGCGATCGCCTTGTGGCCCATTTCCTCGACGACGATCATCGCGGTGTCGCGATCGAGCACCTGGTTGATCGTCACCATCTGCCCGAGCTTCATCAGCACCTTGATGACCTCGGAGGCCTTGACCGCCATCTTGTGCGCGAGGTCCGCGACGGTGATCGTCTCGGGAACCGAGATCTCGCGCACGATCGGCTCCGACGACGCCGACGGCGCCGCCTTGTCGCGCTCGTCGGCACGCCGGTGGCCCTTCGGACCGCGCCACGCGCCGGCGCCGGCCGAGGCGTCGCCGCGGGTCTTGATCTGGCGCCGCTTGGCCGCGTCCTCCGACCAGCTCGAAGCGAGCTTGGCCGACTTGACTTCCTTCGGGCCGGGCTTCTTCTCGTCCTTCTTTTCCTCGACCGGCTTCGCGGTCGCCGGGGCCGCGGTCGGCTTGTGCAGCGTTCCTTCGGCGGCCGGTGCCTTGATCACCTTCTTCGGCCCCGACATCATGTTCTTGATCGCGGCGACCTCTTCCTCGACCGCGCGCCGCGCGCGATCCTGCGCCTGCTGCGCCTGGGCCGCCTGGGCCGCGGCGGCTGCCGCGGCCTGGACCTGCGCCTGGGCGGCCTGCGCCTGCGCCTCGGCGGCGGCCGCCTGTGCGGCCCGGGCGCGCTCGAGCTCCTCCTGCGCCTCGACCTGGCGCCCGTCCGACGCTTCCTGGGCCTCGCGCTCGCGCCGGTTGGCCTCGTCGAGCTCGCGCTGCGCGCGCTCGGCGCGCTCGCGCGCCTCGCTGATCTGGCGCGCGACCAGCTCCGCCTGGTGCCGCGCCTCTTCCTCGCGCCGCGCCAGCTCGGCCGGGTCGATCACGGGCGCCGCCGGCGTCGCCGCGGCGGCGGCTTCCGGCTCGCCGTCGGCGTCGCGCTTGACGAACACGCGCTTCTTGCGCACCTCGACGTGGATCGTGCGCGCCTTGCCGGTGGCGTCCGCCTGCTTGATCGCGGAGGTCTGGCGGTGCGTCAGCGTGATCTTGCGGCTCTCCTGCGCGCCGTGTGCGCGCCGCAGCGCGTCGAGCAGCTTGGCCTTGTCCTCCTCGCTCAGCGAGTCGGTCTCGGCGTCCTTGGGCACGCCGGCTGCCCGAAGCTGCTCGAGCAGCACCGGCAGCGGCAGCTTCAGCTCCGCGGCGAATTGGGCGATCGTATTGCTCGGCATGCTGTTCCTGATCCTCTACGGATGATGCGGCGCCTGTGTTCCGTCCAGGCCTTTCCCTTTTTATTCCCGACCCTCTCCCTTCATGACTGCCCCTGCTCGAACCAGTGCGCGCGCGCGGCCATGATCAGCCGGCTGGCGCGCTCGGAGTCGATCCCGGTCATCTCGACCAGCTCGTCGACTCCGAGGTCGCCGAGCTCGTCGCGCGTGCGCACCGTGTTGGCCGCGAGCTTGATCGCGAGCTCGGTGTCCATGCCATCGAGCTCGAGCAGGCTCTTGTCGGCCCGATCGAGGTTCTCCTCGCGCTGGATCGCCTCGGTGAGCAGCGCGTTGCGCGCGCGGGTGCGCAACTCCTCGACCGTCCCGGCGTCGAACGCATCGATCTCGTGCAGCTCGCTCACGGGCACGTACGCGATCTCCTCGACGCTCGAGAAGCCCTCGCCGATCAGGATGTCGGCGACCTCCTGGTCGACGTCGAGCTTCTCCATGAACGCGGCGCGGATGCCGTGCTGTTCCTGCTGCTGCTTCTGCGTCGATTCCTCGGCCGTCATGATGTTGATCTGCCAGCCGGTGAGCTCGGACGCCAGCCGCACGTTCTGGCCGCTGCGGCCGATCGCGATCGCGAGGTTGTCCTCGTCCACCACGACGTCCATCGCGTGCTTGTCCTCGTCGACCACGATCGACGACACGTTGGCGGGCGCCAGCGCGCCGATCACGAATTGCGCCGGGTCGTCCGACCAGAGCACGATGTCGACCCGCTCGCCGGCGAGCTCGTTGGTCACCGCCTGGACGCGCGAGCCGCGCATGCCGACGCAGGTGCCGATCGGGTCGATGCGGCGGTCGTTGGTCCAGACCGCGATCTTCGCGCGCACGCCGGGGTCGCGCGCCGCCGATTTGATCTGCAGCAGCCCCTGCTCGATCTCGGGCACTTCGAGCTCGAAGAGCTTCTTCAGGAATTCGGGCGAGGTGCGCGACAGGACCACCTGCGGCCCGCGCAGCTGCCGGTCGACCTTGGCGACGAAGGCGCGCACGCGGTCGCCGATGCGCAGGTTCTCCTTCGGGATCATCTCTGACCGCGGCAGGCGGGCCTCGATCTTGCCGATCTCGATGATCGCGTCGCCCTTGTCCATGCGCTTGACCGCGCCGTTGACGATCGTGTCGTTGCGCGCCAGGAACTCGGACAGCAGCTGCTCGCGCTCGGCGTCGCGGATCTTCTGCAGGATCACCTGCTTGGTGTCCTGGGCGAAGCGCCGGCCGAGATCCTGGCGCGGCAGCTGTTCCTCGATGTACTCGTCGATCTCGATGTCGGCGATCTGGTCGCGCGCGTCCGACAGGATGATCTGGTGCCCGGGCTCCTGCAGGCCCGCCTCGTCCGGCACGACGTGCCAGCGCCGGAAAGCGTCGTACTCCCCGCTCTCGCGGTCCACCGCGACGCGGATCTCGACGTCCTCTTCGGCGAAAAGCCGCTTGGTCGCGGCGGCCAGCGCGGATTCGAGCGCCCCGAACACGACTTCCTTCGGCACGTTCTTCTCGCGCGCAAGCGCATCGACCAGCAGCAGGATCTCTCGGCTCATCTTCCGCTTCCCATCATCTACCGGCGCCCGTCGCCGGAGCGCTTGAATTCCCACTCGGGCGCCAGCCTCGCCTTTTCGACGTCGGCCAGCGCGAATTCGACCGGTGCGGCCTCGGCCGGGCCGGCGCGCCGCGCGCGGCCGCGCGCCGCCGAGGCCGGTCCGGCGTCGGCGATCGGCACGAGCTGCACGCGCTCCTGCCCGGCCTCGCCCGAGATCCCGATCAGACGTCCGCGCAAGCGCTTGCGGCCGTCGAGCGGCTGCTTCAGCCCGATCCGCACCAGCGAGCCGCTGAAGCGGGCGAAGTCGCGCGCGCTGCGCAGGGGACGGTCGAGGCCGGGGGAGGACACCTCGAGCCGTCCGTAGTCGACCGCTTCGACCGCGAACAGGTGCGTCAGCTGCCGGCTGACGCGCTCGCAGTCGCCGATGCCAATCCCGCCGCCGGTCTCGCGGTCGAGCGTCACGCGCAGCAGGCCGCCGCCGGCCCGCTCGACGTCGACCAGCTCATAGCCCAGCCCCTGCACCGTGCGCTCCACCAGCGCTCGCAGCGCTGGCGCAACGCCGCCGGCCCGGCGGATCTGTTCCGGCGCGGCACCCGCCGCGCGCGCTTGGACTTGCGCCCCGTTCACTCGTTCACCACCGTTTCATGCCGCCCGTGCCCGATTGCGCGGACGCTCTTCGCCGTCTTCGAGCCAAAAAAAAATGGGCCGTCGTCGTGCCCATTTTTTTGCAACCTACAGGCTTGCGTGGTCGGTTCCGACGGCTCGGACCGATGACGCCGGGCGTGGGCGGCTTGCCACACCGGACCCCCGGCCGCGACACCCACCCGATTGCCGCCTGCCCGAGAGCAGGCACGCCCTTTTCCGGCAACCGCTGATTATATATGGGTCCGCGGCCGCCCTGAAACAGGGTGGCCGGGGAAATTCAACCCTGCGCCGGGCGCCGCCCGGCCCCGGCGGCTAGCCGAAACCGCCCCGACCGGTCTTGGGCTTGCGAAACCGGGCATGCACGCCGACATGCTGGCGCGGACCGGCTCCGTGGCCGTTGGCGATGTAGCTGACCGTACTGGTGAGGGGGTCGGGCTGGCGGCTGCCGCCCGGGCGGCCCGGCCTGTTGTTGCCGCCGCGGTTCGGTCCCGACGGCTTGCGCCCGGCACCGCCGCCGCCGGTCCGGGCACGCACGTCGTCGGTGCCGATGCCCAGGTCGTGCAGCCAGGCTTCGACCCAAGCCGGCGCCAGCTCCAGGTAGCGGCCGCGCGACAGGGAGCGCGGCAGCTGGACCGACCCGAAGCGGATCCGGATCAGCCGGCTGACCTGCAAGCCGACCGCTTCGAAGATCCGCCGGACCTCGCGGTTGCGACCCTCGCTGATCGCGGCCCGGTACCAGCGGTTGACGCCCTGCCCGCCGGCGTCTTCGAGGCGGCTGAAACGGGCCGGCCCGTCGTCGAGCACGACGCCCTCGAGCAGGCGGTTCTTCTGCTCGTCGGTGAGTTCGCCGAGCACGCGCACCGCGTACTCGCGCTCGACTTCGTAGCGCGGATGCATCAAGCGGTTGGCCAGCTCGCCCGAAGTGGTCAGCACGAGCAGGCCCTCGGTGTTGAAGTCCAGGCGCCCGACCGCGACCCAGCGGCCCCCCGAGATCTTGGGCAGCTTGTCGAACGCCGTCGGGCGCGACTGCGGATCGTCCTGCGACACGATTTCGCCGGCTGGCTTGTGGTAGAGCAGCACGCGCGGTGGCTTGCCCGGCGTGCGCCGCTGAAGCGGCTTGCCGTTCACGCGCACCTGGTCGGTCGGCAGGATGCGCTGGCCCACGTGGGCCGGCTGGCCGTTCACGGAGACGCGCCCGGCAACGATCAACTCCTCCATGTCGCGGCGCGAGCCGATGCCGGCGTCGGCCAGGACCTTGTGCAGCTTGTCGGACTGCGCGTTGAGCGCCGATTTGGCGGCTCGCCTGCCACGTTCAAGGACCTCGCGCGCGAGTGCCTGTTCCGGCATCGACAGCCCGTGGATTTCGTCGCCCTCGCCGCCCGGCGGGAGCTCGGACGCCGGCGCAGCGGGTAGCGTGATCTCGCGCGGGGCCCGCTCGCCGCGACCGCGTCGCCGACGGCCGTGCGGGCCGCGCAAGCGCCGCTCGGCGTCGCCCGGGGCTGTTGCAAGCGCCGCGGTCTCGACCTGGTCCGCGTCCGCGGTCGGGGAAACCTCGGATGCGGCGCTTGGGGGCTCGGCCTCGCCGTCCACCTTGACGGAAGCTTTGACCGGCGGCTGGGTGCCGACGAGTTCCGGCAGCGGGATCTCGCCGTCGGTCGGGATCGGATGATTCATGGCGTCGGAGGGGTCGAGTCTCGGCTCAAGGCTTGGACTTCAAGGAGGGGAGTGTGGGTGACCGCGGGATCGACGTCGGCGTCGCCAGCCGATGACCGGGACGGCGGCTCGGTCCTTGCGGCGGCGTCCGCCATCACTTCATCGGCGGGCGGATCGGAGGCGCCCCGCGCGGCGGCCTCGGGAGCCGGAGCGGAAACTGCGCTTGCAGTGGAGAACTGCAGCTCGAGACGGTCGGCGGCCGAGGCGCCGTCGGCCTCCAGGGCCGGCAGTTCCTGCAGCGAACGCAGCCCGAGGTCGTCCAGGAACGCGCGGGTGGTCGCCAGCAGGGCCGGGCGGCCCGGCGCCTCGCGATGCCCGATTGTTTCGATCCAGCCGCGTTCCTCGAGGGCCTTTATCACCTGCGCCGAGGCCTGCACGCCCCGGATCTCCTCGATATCGCCGCGCGTGACCGGCTGGCGGTAGGCGATGATGGCCAGCGTCTCGAGCACCGCGCGCGAGTACCTGGGCGGCTTTTCGGGGTTGAGCCGGTCCAGGTAGGTTCGCATCGCGCTGCTGCTCTGGAACCGCCAGCCGGATGCGAGCGTCACCAGCTCGATGCCGCGGCCCACCCAATCGCCGCGCAACTCTTCGAGCAGCACCCGCAGCATGTCGTCGTCGAGCTCGTCGGTGAAGAGCTTGCGCAGATCGGCCAGCGGCAGCGGCTGCTGCGCCGTCAGAAGTGCGGTTTCCAGGACGATCTTCGCCTCTTGCGCGTTCATGTGTTCAGGTTTGTTCGATCAGGCCGGCCCCGGGCCGGGTTCGCCACATCGCCTTGGCGATGCCTGACGCAAGTGTTCGGGATTGCCGAACGAAATTTCGGATCCGGTATTCGAGGTCCGGCTGCCGTGCGGGCGACTGGTGTTGTTCGTGGCCCGCGGGGGCTGGACGGACGATCGGAAAACGGGACGTTCCGTGGGTGCGAACTGGCGGCGCAGGGCGCACCGGGTTTGGCCGGTACGGCTTGCAGATGGCGGCGGCCAGCAGCGTCCGAATGTGAGCGCAAAGTGTATCACGCGATATCCGGCGACAACAGGCCGGCGGCTACGTAGTCCGTGCCCGGCCCGATCGCGGGCGCTGCGTGACAGGACGGCTCATGGAGCGTGATCCAAGAGGTGCCGTTCGGGTTTTCGTTCGGGTTTTCGTTCGGGTCTTGCATCGGATTCAAATACTGTATACATTCACAGTAATTGTGAAAACAAAGCACCGCAAGACCCTTTCACGCAAGCCTGCCCTCATACCAACGCCCGCGCCGCCGCCATGAACCTCGAACCTGCCGCCCTGACCGCCCGTCAAAGCGAAATCCTCGAGTTCATCCGCAACGAGCTCACCGAAAGCGGCGCTCCGCCGACACGCGAGGAAATCGCGCGCGCCTTCGGTTTCCGCTCGCTGAACGCGGCCGAGCAGCATCTGCAGGCGCTGCAGAAGAAAGGCCTGATCGAACTGGTGGCCGGTACCTCGCGCGGCATCCGCCTCAGGGAGGCGGTGCGGGCGCTTGGCGAAGCCGCGCGCGAATTCGGCCTGCCGCTGGTCGGCAAGGTCGCCGCCGGCAGTCCGATCCTCGCGCAGGAAAACGTCCTCAAGCGCCCGGCAATCGATCCGTCGATGTTCAAGCCGCGCGCCGACTACCTGCTCGAAGTGCGCGGCATGAGCATGCGCGATGCCGGCATCCTGGACGGCGACTGGCTCGCGGTGCACCGGCAAAGCCAGGCTCAAAACGGGCAGATCGTCGTCGCGCGCCTGGGCGACGACGTTACGGTCAAGCGGTTCAAGCTCAGGGGCGC
The DNA here is from genome assembly GCA_964512305.1 of uncultured Burkholderiaceae bacterium. Classification (GTDB taxonomy): domain Bacteria; phylum Pseudomonadota; class Gammaproteobacteria; order Burkholderiales; family Burkholderiaceae_F; genus CAZEIW01. The sequence goes on from CAZEIW010000091.1 coordinate 11,890, forward strand.
GCGCGCGGAACTGATTGCCGAGAACCCCGACTACACCTCGATCATCGTCGACCTCAGGCGCGAGCCGCTGTCGATCGAGGGCATCGCGGTCGGCGTGATCCGGCCCGCGCTGTAGTCCACCGGGGTAACCGGCCGCTGCCGCCGCCGTCAGCATCCGCCGCTGTCATCTCCTGCAGCCGATCCTCCCGGCAATCCCTTCCGTTCCCCAGCCTTCGATGCAGGCGTCCATGCGTGCCGCCACGACCCTGGTTCCCCTGCTGCAGGCCTCCGGCGCGATCGGCGTGCCCAATGTCTGGCGCGGCGACGCGCTGGCGCAGGCCGATCCGGGCGCCGGCTGCCAGCCGAGCGGATTCGCCGAGCTCGATGCCGAACTGCCGGGCGGCGGCTGGCCGCACGGTCAGCTGGTCGAACTGCTGCTCGACGATCCCGGGCTCGGCGAGCTGAGCCTGCTCACGCCCGCGTTGGCGGCGGTCGCCGGCACCGGCCGGACCTGCGTCTGGGTGCTGCCGTGCGAAGCGACGCCGCCGGGGCTGCCGTTGCCCTACGCGCCCGCATTGGTCGCGGCCGGCATCGATCCTGCGCGCAGCATCTTCGTGCGGCCGGCCACGCCGCGCGAAAGCGGCTGGGCGCTCGAACAATCGCTGCGTGCCGCGCATCTGGGTGCCTTGCTCGGCTGGCTGCCGGCGTCGAGCGGTGCCGATGCCGACTTCCGATCCCTGCGCCGCCTGCACCTGCTGGCCCACCAGCATCGCGCGCTGGTGTTCGTGCTGCGCGCCGGACGCTGTGCGCAGGCGCCATCGCCGGCGCCGCTGCGCCTGCGGCTGGCCCACGACGGCGAGCGGCTGCAGGTGACGCTGCTCAAGCGGCGCGGCCGCCCGCTGATCGATCCGATCGCGCTGCAGGTTCACCCTGCGCGGTGGCAGCGGCGCGCGCCGGACGCGGTCTCGGCCCATCAAGGCGCGCCCGCGACGACCGCCCTGCCCTCAGCCGCTGCATTGCAGCCCGTGCCGCCGCTGCCGCCCGCGACGACGTCATCGCGCTGGTCGATGCGGGCGATCTTCAGTCACTGAATCGACCGCCTATCGAAAGTGACCGGACGAGGCGCAGCCTCAATCGTCGAGAAAACCGCCCTTGAAGAACGACCACGCCGTGCCGTCGTGCAGGTAGAAGAACCCGTCGGCACAGAAGTCCTTTCCGGGAAAGAACTCACGGTACGCGCGCGGCACGAGGCGAACCAGCTGCTCGTCGGTGAGCTCGTCGAACTCCTCCGGGGTGATCGGCCGGCCGACCCTGAGTCTGCGTGGTTCCATCTTCACTTCAGCCGGCACGCATCACGTCCACGAGCGGACAAGACCAGGAACGCGGGTCATCGGTTGGCGGCCTGATCGCAAACACCCTTCATTGTCGGGTCTTCGGCAGCCGGACTGGCACAGAACCGGCGTTGCTGTTCTTCCATGTTCCTTCGTCCCCGTTCCACCAGCTGGGCCGTGGTCATGCCGCTGGCTGCGATCGCCCGCCGAGCAGGACTGACTTCGCCGTGTCGCAGCCGCTCGGTGATCGACTGCGGCAGAGGTCCGCAATCTCCCCCGGATCCCAACCTTTGCACCTGTGCCACCGATTCCTCGCGGCCGACCTCCATGATCGCCTCCTTGAGGTCCCGCAGCGCACTGACGCGATCCGGACTCCAACCGGTGCGCTTCCCGAGCTCGGTCCCGACGGACAGGCGCATAAGTGAATCCGCGCGCCCTGTCATCAACTCGGCGAGATCGCCGCAAACCTGACGCCGGTTGGGATCGGAAACGGCGGTGACGCTGCAGAAGTCGCGCAGCAAGATGAACGGCCCGGGATCCGAAATGGCGAGCTCTCCGAAAATGGCAACGGCCATCGTAAATTGAGTTCCCGACGACTGCGACCGCACCACATCCGACTGAAGCAGGTCGGCAAAGGCACCGAGGTGCGGATCGATGACCTCCGCGCGCGATGCGCGGAAGAAGGCTTCGTCGCGCGTCCCCGAATCTCCTCGCCTGGCCGCATCATCGGCGGCAAGCAGCCATGGCACGGCGTTGCCGGGCTCGAGCTGGGCCCATCTTGCCGCCGACAGCGCGCCGCAGTGCGCGCCGGCACCGGGCTTTTGCTGCGTGCGGCACGCGTAGATCCCCAGAGCGTAGACGCCCGGGTCGTCGCTCGACGACGCGAGCTCGGCGACCCCGTCCGCGTCCGGACGTCGAAACATCAGCTCGATCTGCTCGGATCCGCATGCAGGGTCCTCGGCGCAACCGGGATGCGTTGCGGCATACGCGCCGCTGGCGGCGGTCGACGACGCGATCATCCCCGCATAACGTCCGAGCGCTCTGTCTCGCAGCGACTTGCTCGAACCGAGACGTTTCGACAGCTCGACGAACGCGCTCTGAGCCTCTGCGTACGAAACGTCCGAGGCGCCCTCCGCGCCTTCCTTGCCCTTCTCGCACCGCGCGATCACGCCGCCTGCGCCGGGTTGAACCGGTGCAACCCCGGCAACGTTGGAATCCCCGCCATGAACGCCTGCAACTTCATGCGCCGCAGGCGGCTGCGTCCTGCGACCTGGCGTCATGGTCAGGTAAACCCAGACACCGATCGCGGAAAACAAGACCACGACCGCAACGGTCGCGAGTCGACGCCAGCGGTTGTTGATCCGCATTTTCAAGGGTGATAGCGCTGATGCATGATACGGCCGCTCGCCGATGTGCGGATCGATTTCCATCCTTCCGCCCGAGTGTCGCCGTTTGCTGCGCTGGTTCAATATCCCGCTCGCGGCAGTCTGCTGCAATGGCGCCTGCGCTCCGGCAAAGACGGGAGATGGGCATGCTACGGAAGATCGTGATCGGGGTCGTGGCGGTCGTCGTGCTGCTGGCGCTGGCGCTGGTCGCCTTCGTCGCGCTGTTCGACGCCAACCGCTACAAGCCCCAGATCGAGAACGCGGCCAGGCAGCAGCTGGGCCGCACGCTGCGGATCGACGGCGACCTGTCGCTGTCCCTGTTCCCCAACCTCGCGCTGGCCGTACCGAAGGTCACGCTGAGCGAGCGCGGCTCGGAGCGGACGTTCGCGAGCCTGGAGCGGGCGCGCGTCTCGGTCGCCCTGCTGCCGCTGCTCAGGGGCAAGGTCCAGGCGGACACGATCACGCTGGCGGGACTGCGCGCGGCGATCGTGCGCCGCGCCGACGGCAGTACCAGCATCGACGACCTGACCGGCGCCGGCAAGGCGAAAGCCGCGCCGCAAGCCGGTCCGCCGCCGGGGGGCGGGGCGCCGCCGGCGCTCGCGACACTCGAGCTCGGGGGCGTCGACGTCGCCGATGCCGGGGTGAGCATCCACGACGAAAGGGACGGCAGCACGATGACGCTGTCGCACCTCAACGTGAAGATCGGGCGCATCGCACCGAACGCCGCGACACCGGTCGAGGTCATCGCTGCGCTCGACGTCAGCCAGCCACCGGCTCACGTCGACCTGAAGCTCGCGGCCGACGGCGTCGCGCACGAGGGCAGCCAGGCGAAGGTCGGCAAGCTCGCGGTCGATCTGAGTGCGCGGCAGGCCGAGCAGGCGGTCGCCTTGTCGCTTTCGGGGCCGGCGTCGGCAGACCTCGCCGCCCTGCGGTTCGAGCTGCCGAAGCTCGAGGGCGAGCTGCGCGCCGACCTGCCGTCGCTGCCGCAGAAGACCCTGAAGGTCGCGCTCGCCTCGGCGCTGGTGGTGGACGCGAAGGCGCAGCACGTTCGCGCCAACGCGGACGCCCGCTTCGACGATTCGGTCGCCGCGCTGAAACTCGATCTCGACGGCTTCTCGGCGCCGCGCATCGCGTTCGATGCGACCGTCGATCGCATCGATCTCGATCGCTACCTGAAGCCGGCGCCGGCCGCTGCCCCTGCGTCACCCGGAACGAAGCCGGCCGAAACGCCGGCGACGACGGCCGCGGCAGACCCCAAGGTCGACCTCTCGGCTCTGAAGCCCTTGAACCTCAATGGCCGTGTCACGGTCGGCAGCCTGAAGGCGTTCGGGCTGAAGGCAGCCAAGCTGCAGGCGGTGATCAAGGCCGCAGCAGGCCGGCTCGATGTTGCCCCGCTCTCGGCGACGCTCTACGAAGGAACCCTCAACGCCGCTGCGCGCGCCGAGGAGAACACCAACCGCGTGACGGCGAACGTCACGCTGGCCGGCATTTCGATCGGCCCGCTGCTCAGCGATGCGACGGGCAAGGAACCGATCGACGGCCACGGCAGCATCGACTTCGACCTCACGACGCAGGGCGCGACCGTCGGCGCGATGCGGCACGCGCTCGGCGGCACGGCGGGCGTGGCGCTGCGCGACGGCGCCATCCACGGCATCAACGTGGCGCAGCGGCTGCGCGACCTGCGTGCCGCCGTCCAGTCGGGCTCGCTGCAGACGCAGGCGGCGAGCGGCGCCGAGAAGACCGACTTCTCCGAGTTGTCGGCGCACTTCGTGGTTCGAAACGGGGTGGCGACCAACAACGACCTGCAGCTGGCTTCGCCGGTGCTTCGCGCCACGGGCGCCGGCAGCATCGACGTCGGCGCACTCACGCTCGACTACACGGCCAAGGTCTCCGTGGTCGGGACGCTCGCGGGCCAGGACGGCCAGCCGATATCGGATCTCAACGGGATCACGGTCCCGCTGCACGTCTCGGGGCCGTTCAGCCAGCTGGCGTTCGGCCTCGACTGGCGCGACGCCGCGCGGCAGACCGTCGCGAAGAAGGCGACCGAGCAGTTGAAGGCCCGCCTCGGTACGGGCGGCAAGCCGGCCGACCTGCTCAAGGGGCTGCTCGGACGCTGAGCCTGCCGGCCGCCGCGGACGGGCGCGGCAGCGTCTTCGCCCGTCCGCGGTTCGGCGCTGGACTCAGTCGATCGACTCGTACACCGCTTTCTGGAACTCGAGGAAAAGCGGGGCGGCCTTCACGTCGACGAACGGAAGGACCTGCGTCAGGTACACCCCGCCGACGTTCTTCGACGGGTCGATCCAGTAGAAGGAATTGGCGAGCCCTGCCCACATCAGGCTGCCGGCGGACAGACCTGTTGGCGCGCGCTCGGTGTTGATCTGGAAGCCGTAGCCGTAGTGCTTCTCCAGGCCCGGGAAGAACTCGGCGTCATTCGAGAGCGGCGGCATCGCGGTCCTCAGCGGCGTGACCCGGATCTGGCCGGTCTGGTTGCGCGCCATGAGGTCGACGGTCTCGGGGCGAAGCACCTGCACTCCCCGTGCCTTGCCCCGATTCAGGATCATTTGCACGAACTTCAAGTAATCGCCCGCGGTTCCGTACAGCCCGCCGCCGCCCATTTCGAATTCCGGATCCTGCGGGATCTCGACGTCGCCGGCGACGAGTTTGCCGTCGTCGCCACGCTGATGGATCTTCGCCAGACGCGAGCGCATCGACCCGCTGATCCTGAACGCGGTATCCGTCATCCCGAGCGGCTGGAGAACATTTTCCTGCAGGTACGCGCCGAGCCGCTTGCCGCTCACGGCTTCGACCGCCTTCCCCACCCAGTCGATGCCGATCCCATACTCCCAGCGTTCGCCGGGATCGAACAACAGCGGCGTGCGCAGGCAAGCGTTCTGGCAGGCGATGATCCCCGGCGTCTCGGTCGCCTTCTGGTACTGCTGGATCGACGCGTTCCAGAACTCGTAGCTGAAGCCTGCCGTGTGCGTCAGCAGGTGCGCCAGCGTCACGGGGCGCTTCGGCGGGCGGGTCTTGGGTCGTCCCTGGGCATCGAAGCCCTCGAGGACCTGGTTCGACGCGATCTCCGGCACCCACCGGCTGACCGCGCTCTGCAGGTCGAGCTTGCCGCGCTCGACGAGTTGCATCGCGGCCGTACTGGTGATCGCCTTCGTCATCGACGCGATCCACACGACGGTGTCGAGCGTCATCGCAGCAGGCTGGCCGAGCACGCGCTTGCCGAACGCGCCCTCGTAGGCGATCCCGTCGCGGTTCGCCGCCATCGCGACGACGCCCGGGACATCGCCGGCGTCGGCCGCGCGGCTCAGCAACGCGTCCGCACTGTGCTTCAGGGACATGGCGTCCTCCTTGCGTTGATCGTTTCGGTCATCTGCGGCATGAGCACGCCGTGGGCGTGGCTTTCCGCCCGGCTCCGCAGGACCGACCAATCTACTCCGAATGATTTCCCGGCCCGGCGGCCCTAGCCGCACGCTCGCCGGCGGTTGATCGCCCACGGCACGACTCCGACGGTGCCGGGCTCCGCGGTCGGCGGTCCGCGCGTGCAGGGTTGGCCACACTAGCCTTCGGCATGCTCCTGTTGAATGCTCCTCTTGAATATGTCGCCTGAGTGATCAAACTGAGTCTCAAGAACTCGGCGGGGCATCCGGCAGGATCGGCCGGTTTCGGGGGAGCGCGTGCGCATCGTTGTCGCCTTGATCACCCTGTTCGCCTTGATCGCGGACGGCCGCGCAGAG
>CAZEIW010000092.1:0-25399 GCA_964512305.1 uncultured Burkholderiaceae bacterium
CCGGGACTCCGCCCGGGGATGACGCCGACTAAGAGCGTCGCCCTTGGCAATGTCATGGCCGGGCTTGTCCCGGCCATCCGTAAGCGTGCCCCCGGGCTTGACCCGGGGGTCGGTGCGAGTCGAGGCGCCTCCAGTTCGCCCCGACGTGGATCCCCGGGACTCCGCCCGGGGACGACGCCAGCTTGGGGCGTCCCGATCGCAGGTGTCGGAGGCCGCTCTCATTCTTCCTTCAACTTCTCCAGATGCCGTATATCCAAGCTGTCGAACTGCTCGCGGATCTGGAACATGAACACGCCGAGGATCAGGAATCCGACCAGCACGTCGAGCGCGATGCCGAGCTCGACGATCATCGGCATGCCGTTGGTGGCCGCCGTCGCCGCGAAGAACAGGCCGTTTTCCATCGCCAGGAAGCCGATCACCTGCGGCACCGCCTTGGCGCGCGTGATCATCATCAGGAACGACAGCAGCACGCAGGCGAGCGCGATGCCCAGCGTCGAGCGCGCGATCGTCGCCGACAGCTGCGAGATCGGCGCCGCCAGGTTGAACGCGAACACCACCAGCACGATGCCGATCAGCATGGTGGTCGGGATGTTGATCAGCGTTTCCACGTCCCACCGCACGTCGAGGCGGTCGATCACCCGGTGCAGCAGGATCGGGATCACCACCACCTTCAGCACGAACGTGATCGCGGCCGAGTAGTACAGGTGCGGCTGGTGCGTCAGGTAGCCGACGGTCAGCGTCGCCGCGACCAGCGTCGCGCCCTGCGCGGTGAAAAGGTGGATCAGGCTCAGGACGCGGCGCTGCGTGATCATGGCGAACGCGACCAGCAGCAGCACCGCGGCGTACAGGTTGATGCTCTGCGACAGCAGCTGGACCATTTTCAGGCCCCCAGCAGCTGGTGCACCAGCATTCCGATCACCGCCAGCAGGAAGGCGCTCGCCTGGAACTCGGGCACGCGGAAGATGCGCATCTTGGCCGACAGCGTCTCGATCAGCGCCAGCAGCACGCCGCCGATCACGAGCTTCAGCAGCAGCGCGGGCACCGCAACCAGGATCGCCAGCGGGGTGGCGGCCTGCGCGACGCCCCAGGGGAAGAACAGCGCCAGCCCGATCGACGAGTACGCGAACAGTTTCAGCGCCGCGGCCCACTCCACCAGGGCCAGATGGCGGCCGGAGTATTCGAGGATCAGCGCCTCGTGGATCATCGTGAGCTCGAGGTGCGTCGCCGGGTTGTCGACCGGCACGCGGGCGTTCTCGGCCAGCGATACCATCGTGAAGGCGACGCCCGCGAAGGCCAGGCTGGGGTAGATCGCGACCTCGCGGTGCGACAGCGACTCCACCATGTTGGTGAGCGCGGTCGAGCGCGTGATCAGCGAGGCCGAGAACAGCGTCATCAGCAGCGCCGGCTCGGCCAGGAACCCGATCAGCATCTCGCGCCGCGCGCCCAGCGTGCCGAAGGCCGTGCCGATGTCCATCGCCGCCAGCGAGATGAACACGCGCGCCACCGCAAACAGGCCCACCAGCGCGATCGCGTCGGCCGCCGTGCCCAGGGGCAGGTCGGTCGACAGCGTCGGCACGATCCCGCACGCCAGCGCCATGCAGCCGAACACGATGTAGGGCGCGATCCGGAACAGCGGCGAGGCCGAGCTCGCGACCACCGACTCCTTGTTGAACAGCTTGTGCAGCAACCGGTACGGCTGCAGCACCCCGGGGGCCGTTTTGTTCTGCAGCCAGGCGCGGCACTGGTTGACCCAGCCCATCAGCAGCGGCGCGGCCGCGAGCGCGATCACGATCTCGAGCAGCTGGGAAACGACGCCGGCAGCCGTCATGCCCGCACCACCAGCAGCATCGCGATCAGCGTCAGGAAGCTGTACAGCAGGTAGATCGAGATGCGCCCCTGCTGCAGCTGGCCGACCGCGCGCGCGGCGCGCTCGACCAGGCGCGCCACCGGCAGGTAGATCCAGTGCCAGAAATGGTCCTCGATCACCACCAGGTAGCGCGGCCGCGCGTCGAACGGCGACGGCAGCTCGCGCGTCATCCGGAAGAACGGCTCGAAGATCTGCCGGATCGGCTGGCCGAAGCCCTCGGCGGTGTCCTGCATCCGCGCGGTCAGCCCCGGCGTGCCGCAGTCCCAGGGATCGGCGCGCCGCAGCCGGCCGTGATAGAACACGCGCACCAGCACGATCGCGAGCACGATGCCCGCCGACACGACGGCCAGGAACACGACGGGCCCGTAGCTTGCGCGCTCGACCGACGTCGGCGCCAGCAGCAGCCAGCCGTTGGCGCGCACCGCCTGCGCCAGCCCGGCGCCGATCAGCCGCTGCGTCACCCGGTCGATCGCCTCGATCACCGGCACGGGCAGCAGCCCGAGCGCGACGCAGCCGGCGGCCAGCCACACCAGCCCGATGCGCTCGAGCCGGCTCGCGTCGTGCGCGTGCGCCAGCTTCTCCTCGCGCGGCTGGCCGAGGAAGATCACGCCGAAGAACTTCACCATCGCATAGCCCGCCAGCGCCGCGACCAGCGCGATCCCGGCCGCGACCAGCGGGATCAGCATGTTCAGGAACGAGTCGGGCAGGTTGGTCGTGAACAGGAAGCTCTGCAGCAGCAGCCACTCGGAGACGAAGCCGGCGAGCGGCGGCAGCCCCGAGCTCGTCAGCACGCCGACCAGCACCAGCCATGCGACCCAGGGCATCGAGCGGATCAGGCCGCCCAGCTTGCCCAGGTTGCGCTCGCCGGTGGCGTGCAGCACGGTGCCGGTGCCGAGGAAGAGCAGGCTCTTGAAGAACGCGTGGGCGACCACGTGGAACAGGCTCGCGGTCAGCGCCAGCGCCGACAGGTCGTACATCTGGTAGGCGCGGAACACGAGCCCCAGCCCGATGCCCGCGAAGATCAGGCCGATGTTCTCGATCGACGAGTACGCGAGCAGCCGCTTCATGTCCGTCTGCACGGTGCTGAACACGACGCCGAAAAGCGCGGTGACGAGACCGAGCGCGAGCAGCACGATCCCCCACCACCAGAGCTGCATCTGCAGCAGGTCGAACGAGACCCGAAGCAGCGCGTAGATCGCCGTCTTGAGCATCACGCCGCTCATCAGCGCCGAGACCGGGGAGGGCGCCGCCGGGTGCGCCTCCGGCAGCCACACGTGCAGCGGCACGATGCCGGCCTTGGCGCCGAACCCGAACACGGCGAGCAGGAAGCCGACCGAGGACCAGAAGGGCGTCAGGTGCTGGGCGCGCATGTTGGCGAACGTGTAGTCGCCGGTATTGGCCTGCAGCACGCCGAAGCACAGCAGGATCGAGATGGCGCCGACGTGCGCCAGCAGCAGGTACAGGTAGCCGGCGCGCCGGATCGCGGGCACCCGGTGGTTGGTCGTCACCAGGAAGAACGACGCCAGCGCCATCGTCTCCCACATGACCATGAACGCGTACGCGTCGTCGGCCAGCACGACCATCACCATCGCGGCCAGGAACAGGTGGTACTCCAGGCACAGCAGGCCCGCGGGCGTGCCCTCGCCGGTGCGGAAGTAGCCTGCCGAGAAGATCGTCGCCCCCGCGCCGGCGGCGCCGATCACGACCAGGAAGAAGGCCGACAGGCTGTCCAGGCGCAGGTGGAAGGGAAGCCCGGGCAGGCCGATCGCCAGCACCGCGGTCTCGGGCGTCGAGAACAGGGCATCGAGCGCAACTGCGGCCAGCGCGACGCACAGCAGCGCGCCGATCGGAAATAGCCGCCGCGCCACGAAGCGGGTCCGGCGCAGCGCGAACAGCGCCGCAACGCCGACCGCGAGCCAGCCCGCGACGATCACGAGGATCCAGTCAATGGGCAGCATCGTCGGGCGGAGACCGGAGCTTCGGGGAGAGCACGGTGGGCGGCGGAAATGCGGGGATGGGCTGCGAGGGGCGGCGAAACGGTCTATCCGCGCGCGGCTCGCGCGCGCCAAAGGCCGAAGGATACCGGCTTGTGCGCTTGCCCGCGTTCAGGTCGTGGTCACGCCGCCGGGTCACGCCGCTTGGGTCACGCCTATGTGAGCGGGCGCGGATATAGTGGGCGTTCCATTCCCGGAGGAGACGGCCATGAGGATCCGGATCGTGCCCGCCGCGTTCGCTGCCTCTGCCGTCGCCGTCTCAATGCTCGGCGGCTGCGAAACCCTGCAATCGGGCTGGGACTCGTTATGGGGAGCGAGCGGCGCGGTGGCGCGTGCCGATCTGCGTCCCACTCAGGGCAATACGGTCACCGGCACCGTCGTGTTCCGCCAGAAGGGCGACCATGTCCTGGTGACGGCCGAGGTACACGGGCTGGCGCCCGGCTCGGAGCACGGCTTCCACGTGCACGAGCGGCCCGACTGCTCGTCGCCCGACGCGATGAGCGCGGGCGGGCATTTCAATCCTTCCGGCAACCCGCACGCGCACTTCTCGCAATCGAAGCGCCACGCAGGCGACCTGGCGAACCTCAAGGCGGGCACCGACGGGGTGGCCCATTATTCGTTCGAAAGCGAACTGCTGTCGGTCGGCAGCGGATCCGGCAACGTGATCGGCCACAGCGTGGTCGTGCACCGGGATCCCGACGACTACCAGACCCAGCCCGCCGGAAACTCGGGCCCTCGTCTCGCGTGCGGGGTAATTACGGCGGGCTAACGTCGTCATGGCCGGGCTTGTCCCGGCCATCCGTAAGCCTGCCCCCGGGCTTGACCCGGGGGTCGGCGCGAGACGAAGCGTCCGCGTTGCGCACCGACGGGGATCCCCGGGACTCCGCCCGGGGATGACTGGCTTCTGACCCCTGCCCGTTACCCAATCGCCAGCACCCCACCCGCCGCCACGAAGCAGTAATACCCAAACCAGTGCCACCGCCCCCGCTCGAGCCAGCGCGACAGCCAGCGCAGCGCGACCCAGCCGGCGACGAAGCTGCATAACATCCCGACCAGCCCAGGGCCGGTAAGCGCGAGCAGGTCGCCTGCGCCCGCGCCCGATACCAACTGCGCCTTGAAGAGCCGATAGCCCTCCTTCACGATCACCGCCGGCGTCAGCACGACCGCCAGCGCGAAGCTGAACTCCTCGGCCCGAATCCGGTCGACATTGAGGAAGAGCCCGGTCGAGATCGTCGATCCCGAACGCGAGAAGCCGCGAAACGGCAGGCAAAGCCCCTGCACCGCGCCGATCCACGCCGACTCCCGCAATGCGAGCGGGCGTGGCTGCGCGGGGGCGGCGCGCCTGCCCGACAGCACGATCATGATGCCGGCGGCGACCAGGCCGCAGGCCATCACGTAGTGGTTGCCGAACAGGTGCTCGATCTCCGCGTGCTCCGAGCCGCGCAGCACGATGCGCTCGATCACGAGCATCAACCCCAAGCCGATCGCGCCCGTCAGGGCCGTCGCCAGCGCCACCAGCCTGGCCGTGTCCCAGAACGCCGCCATCGACGAGAAATAGCGCTTGCGCCAGGAGCTCCAGAAGTAGCCGATCACCGCGAACATCGTGCCGGTATGGAGCATCACGAGCAGGAAGGTCATCTCCGGCGCGGTCGGATCCAGCCCCAGCAGCTTCTCAGCGACGATCACGTGCGCGGAGCTCGAGACGGGAAGCAACTCGGCGATGCCCTGGACGACGGCGAGCAGCACGATGTTCAGGAAGGTCATGGCGTGAGGTTTCCTTTTTCCTTGCGAGTCGGCGGCCGCGACCTCGTAGATCGAGTGGAGCGGCGCCGCGCACCTATATCCGTTCGAACACCAGGTCCCACACCCCGTGGCCGAGACGCTCGCCGCGCGCGTGGAACTTCGTGGTAGGGCGCTCGCACAGCGGGTTGGAGGGCGAAGGCGAGAAGCCCGCGTGCAGGTTGCGCAGGCGCGGCTCGGCCGACAGCACTTCGAGCATCTGCTGCGCGTAAGGCTCCCAGTCGGTCGCGCAGTGCAGCACCCCGCCGGGGAGCAGGCGTTCGGCGAGCTGCCCGGCGAAGGGCTGCGCGATCAGGCGCCGCTTGTGATGGCGCGCCTTCGGCCAGGGATCGGGGAAGAAGACGTGAACGCCGGCGAGGGTCGCCGGCGCGAGCATGTCGCGCACGACCTCGACCGCGTCGTGCTCGATGATCCGCAGGTTCGCCAGCCCGTGATCGGCGGCCCGGCGCGCCAGCGCGCCGATGCCGGCGACGAACACCTCGACCGCGAGGAAGTCGAGCTCCGGGTGTTGCTGCGCGATCGTGGCCGTGGTTTCGCCCATCCCGAAGCCGATCTCCAGGATGACCGGCGCGGTGCGTCCGAACGCTGCCCGCAGGTCGAGCGGGGCGGGGGCATACGGCAGCGCCAGCTTCGGGAACTCTTCGTCGTACGCACGCCGCTGCGCTGGGGTCACGCGCCCGCGCCGCAACGCGAAGGAGCGGACGCGGCGCCAGGGCGGCCCGGCAGGCGTCGCGCAATCCGGGGAGTCGGGGACGGAATCTGGCATGAGGGCAGTTTATCGTTCGTCGGGTGTCGTAAAATCCCAGGTCCCGCCGTCTGCGAAAACAACGCCCGAAAACCACAGCGCGACAGCGGGGGACGACGACAGCAGCGGCGAAGAGCTTCCCGCCGGCCAGGCGGCAGCGCACCCGACGGCGGCGCGAGGGCGAAGGTACCATGGGGAAGACACGATGACGGTGAATTTTCTGGCGCCGAAGTTCCTGGTGCTGTACGTCTTCGTGTTCTCCTCGCTGTTCATGCACTTCCGCGGGCGCGCGCGCCTGCCGGTGCTGCGCCAGATAGGCAACCACTCGACGCTGCTGGCACCGTACAACGTGCTGCTGTACCTGTTCTCGGCGGTGCCGGGCCGTCCCTACCTCGACCTGCGCCGCTTTCCGGAAATGGCCGTGCTGCGCGACAACTGGCAGACCATCCGCGACGAGGCACTGCAGCTGCTCGACGGCGGCGGCCTGCGCGCGGCCACCGACCACGTCGACATCGGCTTCAACTCGTTCTTCCAGCGCGGCTGGAAGCGCTTCTACCTCAAGTGGTACGGCGATCCGCCGCCCACCGCGCTCGATCGCTGTCCGAAGACGGTCGCGCTGCTGCAGTCGATCCCGTCGGTGAACGCGGCGATGTTCGCGCTGCTTCCGCCGGGCGCGCGCCTGAACGAGCACCGCGACCCGAGCGCCGCCTCGCTGCGCTACCACCTGGGCCTGCTCACGCCCAACGACGACCGCTGCCGGATCGTGGTCGACGGCGAGCCCTACTCGTGGCGCGACGGGCAGGACGTCATGTTCGACGAGACCTTCCTGCACTACGCCGAGAACCGCACCGACCGGACGCGGCTCATCCTGTTCTGCGACGTCGAGCGGCCGCTGCACTTCGCGCCCATGCGCGCGCTCAACCGCTTCTTCGGGCGGTCCTTCATGCGCGCGGCGGCGACGCAGAACGACGAGACCGAGGGCGTCGGCGTGATCAACCGGCTGTACGTGCCGATCGGCCATCTCAAGGCCGTCCTCAAGCGCGCGAAGCAAGCCAACAAGCCGCTGTTCAATGCCTGCAAGTACGCGCTGATCGTCGCGCTGCTCTACGGGATCTTTCTGTACTGAGGCGGGCGCCGCGCGGGCACGCTGCGACTGCCGGCATGAGCCAATCCGAGTCCGAGCCGCCGCCGCGGGCGCCTCATCCGATCCTGTTCGCCGTGCTGATGTTCCCGTTCGGCGCGATGGGCGGCTACGTGTCGGTGGCGGTCGCCTACGACCTCGGCCGTCAGGGCGTGAGCGCGGTGGCGATCGCCGCGCTGATCGCGATCGGCTTCGTGCCGCACACCTGGAAGTTCCTCTGGGCGCCGGTCGTCGATACGACCTGGACGCCGCGGGCGTGGTATCTCGCTTCGGCGCTGATCAGCGCCGCCGGCGTGGTCGCGATCGGCGCGATCCCTGCGGCCCGGGATTCGCTGCCGCTGCTCGACGCGGTCGTGCTGCTGGCCAACCTCGCCGTGACGTTCAACGGCATGTCCGTCGAATATCTCGTCGCCCACTGCGCGCCCCCGCAGCGGCGCGGCGCCTACGGTGGATGGCTGCAGGTCGGCAACCTGGCCGGGGTCGGCGTCGGCGGCGGAGCGGCGCTGTGGCTTTCGCAGGTGCTGCCCGAGCGATGGATGGCGGGTTGCGCGCTCGGGATCTCCTTCGTCCTTTGCGCGCTCGCGCTGCAGGGCCTGCCGGCGATCGGCCCAGCCTCACACGACCTGGCGCTGGTGCGGCGCTTCCGCGAGGTGGTGCGTGATTGCTGGGCGATCGCCCGCTCGCGATCCGGGGCGCTCGCGATCCTGATTCTGTTCCTGCCGCTCGGCACCGGCGCGGCGAGCGGCCTGTGGTCGGCGGTGGCCGGCGACTGGAAGGCCTCGGTGAATACCGTCGCGCTGGTCAACGGCGTGCTGGGCGGTGTGATGGCGGGCCTCGGTTGCGTGCTCGGCGGGTACCTGGCCGACCTGATGGATCGAAAGCTGTCGTACGGCGTGTTCGCGCTCGCGCAGGCGGCCTGCGCGGTCGCGATGGCGGTCGCGCCACGCACCGAAACCAGCTACATCGTGTTCACGCTGCTGTACGCGATCACGACCGGCCTGACCTACGCCAGCTTTTCCGCAGTCACGCTCGAGGCGATCGGCCTGGGTGCGGCGGCAACCAAGTACAACCTGCTTGCCTCGCTGTCCAACGTGCCGATCCAGTACATGATCGTGCTGGACGGATACGTGCACGATGCCTGGGGCGCTGGGGCGATGCTCGCGGTGGAAGCCGCCATCTGCGTTGCGGCCGTGGGCGCGTTCGCCGGGATCGCCCGGATCACCGGAGGGCGCCGCGCGCCGCCGCTGCCGGCCAGTGGGGTGGTTTGATATCGAAGGACTTCGCATTCCGCGGCTGCCGGCAACCGACTTCATGGCGGCCGCCGTTCAAGGAGACGGCTCCATGCCAGCGACCGGCCTGAACCACTACAACATCAAGGCGCCGCAGGACACGATCGAGCGCGTGCGCGACTTCTACGTCGAGATCGTGGGCCTGCGGGTCGGCGCGCGTCCGCCGTTTCGGTTTCCCGGCTACTGGCTGTACGCCGGTGACCGCCCGGTCCTGCACCTGGTCGTCACTTCGGGGCCCGCGCCGGACACCGGCGCGGGCACGATCGACCACGTCGCGTTCGACAGCGAGGACCTCGAGGCGACGCGCACCCTTCTCGCCGCTCGCGGCATCGCCTTCAGGTTTGCCGAAGTCCCGGGCTCGGGCGTGCGGCAGTTGTTCGTCCAGGATCCGGCGGGCAACGGAGTGGAACTGCAGTTCGCAGCGCCGGGTTAAGGGAGCCTATCAGTCTCGATTGGGCGCTCCGAGAGGAAAGTACGGGCGGAACGGCCGCGCTTCCTCGACGGCCCGGGCAAACGACGGACGGGCAAGCAATCGCGCACGGTAGGCGCGCAATAGGGGGAAGACATCGGAAATCCGGTGCGTCCAGTCCGCGTAGAACAGAGAGGGCGCAGCCGCGCAGTCCGCCAGCGTGAAGTCTCTACCAGCGGCCCAGGTTCTGCCGGCAAGCTGTCCTTCAAGCCAGGCGTAGGCGCGCTCCAGCCTTTCCCGGGCGAGGGCCAATCCATCCTCGCTCTTCACCGGGACCCGCTTCAGCGCACTGTCTACCGCGATCTGCATTGCCTCCATCACGTGCAGGTCGAAGAAGCGGTCGAGAAAGCGGACGTCCAGCGCGGCCATAGGGTCCTCGGGCAACAGGCGCTCCGGTCCGGGATACACAAGCTGCAGATACTCGATGATGATGCTGGACTCGACGAGGTTGCGCTCGCCGTCCACCAGCAGCGGGAACTTGCGCAATGGCCAGCGCCGCAGCCACTCGGCCGCGTGTTGCGGTGTATCCCGCTCAAGGCAGCGGAACTCGAAAGGCGTGCCGTTCTCGTACAGCGCGATGAGCACTTTCTGCGTGTATGAGGAGAAGGGATGACCGTAGAGCGCGAGCGGCATGTCAAAAGCCTCCATGAAGCCGTCGTTTCATGACAGGTTCGCCTTGACGTAGGCTTCGAGCTTCGCCAGGTGTTGCTTGCCACCTTCAATGGCGCCGTACTTATCGACCACCTCGTCGCGAGATTCCTTGCTGGGGAAGAGATGCCGCAGAGTGATCAGGGTACCGATGTCTGTTTCTTGCAGAGTGACGGTGGTTTCGAACCAAATCCGTTTGCCGTCCCCATGGTCGAACACCAACCGGGACGGGGGCGTGATTTCCTTGAACACTGAGTGGTTGGGGTAGCGGGTACCGTCGGGCGCCACCATTTCAAACGTCCAGGCGCCGCCGACCCGGAAATCCATGGTCACACCTTCGTTCCTGAATCCGTCCGGTCCCCACCACTTGTTTACGTGCGCGGGATCGGTCATGGCCTTCCAGACAAGTTCACGGGCGAAGGGCATTTCCCGCTGCAGCACCAGTTCGCGTTCCTTTTCATCCTTGATCATCGCCCCTACCTTTCTTCTTTTCCATGCTATGTAAGTAACCTTCCAGGCGGTCCAGACGGGATTCCCAGACCTTTCGCTGTTCCTCGATCCATCCTGACGCTGTTTTCAGCGGTGCCTCTTCCAGCCGGCAGGGCCGCCACTGGGCGTTCTTGCTCCGGCTGATCAGCTTTGCCCTCTCCAGCATCTTCAGATGTTTGGTGACGGCCGGCAGGGACATGTCCAGAGGCTTGGCAAGTTCGCCCACCGTAGCCTCGCCTTTGCCAAGCCGCGCCAGCATGGCTCGCCGCGCCGGGTGGGCCAGGGCTGTGAAAATCGCGTCGAGCCTGGCTTCGTAATTAACCATATGGTTAAATTAAACGGCAACGGTCTTCCTGTCAAGCGATGCGTCGCATGAAATGCTCTCGATGTATATTAGATCCGCGTGATATCAGCGCGCGACATGCACAAGAAAGAGCGAGCGGTCTATGAGCAGCAAGCAGCTTAAGCCGGTTCCAAAGTTCCGCAACGAGACCGAGGAACGGGCGTTCTGGGAGACGCACGATTCCTCGGATTATGTCGATTGGTCCAAGGCGCAGCTATTCGCGCTGCCGAACCTGAAGCCGAGTACGAAGACGATTTCGCTGCGACTCCCGCAGCATCTGTTGGATTCGATCAAGGCGGCGGCCAACGCACGCGACGTGCCGTACCAATCGCTCATCAAGGTTTGGCTGCAGGAGAAACTGCGCGGCTGAGGGGAAGCAAACCCGACCGTTGCCCGCGGCTCTCCCTAATCGCTCTGCACCGTCTCAAGCAACGCCAGCAGCCCTCTAAGCAGCGCGATCGGCGACGGCGGGCAACCGCCGATATGCAAATCGACCGGCAGAACGGCGGATACCCCGCCGACGCAGCCATAGCTGCCCGAGAAAACACCCCCGTCCCGCGCGCAATCGCCGACGGCGACGACCCATTTCGGGGCCGGCGTCGCCGCGTAGGTGCGCTCGAGCGCTTCGCGCATGTTTGTCGTGACGGGTCCGGTCACCAGCAGGACATCGGCATGCCGCGGCGAGGCGACGAAGCGCATGCCGAAACGCTCCAGGTCGTAGACGATGTTGTTGAGTGCATGAATCTCGAGCTCGCAACCGTTGCACGAGCCCGCGTCCACTTCGCGAATGAAGAGCGTGCGACCAAGGCGCAGCCGCGCCACCCGGTCGACCTGCCCGGCCAGCTCTGCCAGGGCGGCATCGTCGGCGCCGGGCGCGGCTTCGGTCAGCGGACCGTGCACGAAGCTCTTGAAGAGCATCCTACGCATGCCGGCTCACTCTAGAGGTCATGGCCCGAGTACGAACAGTTGAACGACTTGTTGCACAGGGGAAAGTCGGCGACGATGTTGCCCTCGATGGCCGCCTCGAGCAGCGGCCATTGGAACCAGGACGGGTCGCGCAGGTGGCAGCGCTCGATGGTTCCCGCGGTGCCGGTCCTGACCCACGCAAGCACGTCGCCGCGAAATCCCTCGATCAGCGCCATTCCTTCGCGCGCTTGCGGCGCGCGCAGCGCACCGGGCGGGTGTGCGATCGGGCCCGAGGGTAGGTGCGTCAGGAGCTGATCGATCAGCGCCAGGCTTTGCTCCACCTCGAGCACGCGGATCCAGAGGCGGGCGTCCACGTCGCCTTCTTCGCGCACCGGGACTTCGAACCGCAGCACGTCGTAGGGGGCATAGCCGGGAGTACGCCGCGCGTCGGCCGTGCGTCCCGAGGCGCGCCCGACATAGCCGCCGCCGCCGTATTGCCGCGCGAGCTGCGGCGACAGGAAGCCCGTCCCCACCGTACGATCCTGCAGCGATGCGGTGTTGTCGTAGAGCTCGACCAGCTCCGGGAAGCGATGGCGGATCTCGTCCACCAGCGAACGGATGAGCACGTTGCCGCCGCCCGATAGATCGCGCTGGACGCCGCCGGGCACGACCCGATCCATCATCAGGCGGTGGCCGAAGCACCAGTCCGCCACGCGCAGCACCTGCTCGCGCAGGTGTCCGCACTGCGCGTGCATCATCGCGAATGCCGCGTCGTTGCAGACGGCGCCGATGTCCCCGAAGTGGTTGGCAAGCCTCTCCAGCTCGGCCATCAGCGCGCGCAGCCACACCGCGCGCGGCGGCACCTCGACGCCGTGCGCCGCCTCGACCGCCCGGGCGAAGGCCAGCGCATAAGCCACCGTGCTGTCGCCGGAGACGCGCCCCGCGAGCACCGAGGCGCGATCGAGCGAGGCGCCTTCCATCAGCCGCTCGATCCCCTTGTGGACATAGCCGAGGCGGGCCTCGAGGCGCACGACCGCCTCGCCGTTCGCGGTGAAGCGGAAGTGCCCAGGCTCGATGATGCCTGCGTGAACGGGGCCGACGGGGATCTGGTGCAGGCTTTCGCCCTCGACAGGCAGGAACGTGTAACTGCGGGCGGTGCCGTGTGCCTCGAGGCGGTCGTCGCGGCCGCCGGCGCGCTGCCATCGTCCGTGGTCGAGCCAGGGACGCGTGTCGGCAAGCCCTTCGGGCTCCAGCCCCCACAGGTCGCGAATGGCGCGCTCCAGCCGGATGGCGGGCGGGTGCGACTGCCCGACCGATGGAAAGCGGCCGTCTTCGCAGTCGACGCTGAGCACGCCGATCTCGCCGCCGTCGTCGACCGCCATATGGACTTGCGCGCGCTCGGCCCACAGGCCTCGCAGGGTCCATTGCCCGCCCGACAACAGATGGATCGCATGCTGCCAGGTTTCGCGGTTCACGATCGAGCGTGTCCACGGACGGTGGTGCTCGACGAGCCGACCCGCTCGAACGACGTCCGCAAGCCCGGTCGCTGTTTGCGTGACTGCGCCCATTTACCCGAGCAGCTCCGCGACGTGTTGAAACCAGAAAACCAGCAGCGGCGGGAGGAAGATGCCGGCGGCCACGACCAGCGCCAGATGCGTGAACATCGGCACGTACGACGCGTCGCCGGGCGAATTGTTGCCACGAGGGTCGCCGAACGCCAGGCCATTGAGGCGATACAGCAGCGCTCCGAGGCCGATCAGCAGGCCCAATCCCAGCAGGACGGCAAGCGCCGGTGCGCGCGCGAAGGTCGACGTGAGGATCAGGAATTCGCTCATGAAGACGCCGGTCGGGGGCAGGCCGACGATCGAGACCACCCCGAGGACGAGGCCCCATCCGAGAATGGGGTGGGTCACCGTCAGGCCCCCGATCTCGTCCATCTTCTGCGTCCCCTTGACCTGGGCGATATGGCCGACCGAGAAGAAAATGGCCGACTTGGTCAGACTGTGCATCGTCATGTGCAGCAATCCCGCGAAGTTCGCGAGCGGGCCCCCCATGCCGAACGCGAAGGTGACGATGCCCATGTGCTCGATGGACGAGTAGGCGAACATCCGCTTGACGTCATCGCGGCGATACAGCATGAACGCGGCGAACACGACCGAAACCAGCCCCAGCGTGACCATCAGCGGCCCGGGTGCGAGCGCGCCCGGGTTGGCGGCCATCACCATCTTGAAGCGCAGGACCGCGAAGAGCGCGACGTTCAGCAGCAATCCCGAAAGCACGGCCGAGATCGGGGTCGGGCCCTCGGCGTGCGCGTCGGGAAGCCAGGCGTGCAGGGGTGCCAGGCCGACCTTCGTGCCGTAGCCCAGCAGCAGGAACACGAAGGCCAGGTTCAGCAGCGCCGGGTCGAAGCCCGAGGCCCGCTGCACCAGCACGCTCCAGGCCATCGCCTCCAGGCCTTCTCCAAGCACCGAGCTTGCGGCGAGATAGACGAGGATGGTTCCGAAAAGCGCCAGGGCAATGCCGACGCTGCCCAGGATGAAGTACTTCCAGGCCGCCTCGAGTGCCTCGTGCGTGCGATAGATGCCCACCATCAGGACCGTGGTCAGCGTCGCCAGCTCGACCGCCACCCACATCAGGCCCACGTTGTTGGCGAGCAACGCCAGATTCATGGCGAACATGAGCGTCTGGTACATCGCGTGATAGAAGCGCAGGTAGGCGTGCGTCAGCCGGCCGGTCTCGAGCTCGTGCGCGATGTAGCTGCCGCTGAACACGCTGGTCGTGAAGCCCACGAAGGTATTGAGCACGATGAAGACGACGTTCACGTCGTCGACGATCAGGAAGAGCCCGGTCTCGGGACGCACGAAAAACAGCGCGACCGCGCACAGCAGCGTCAGCAGGGTACCGAGAACGTTGAGCCTGGCGGTTGTCCGGTCGTCGGGCAGGAAGGCGAGCAGAACCGCGCTCGCCGCGGGGATGATCAGGATCGCCCGTACCACCAGCGAGCCGAGGTCGGTCACGGCCGTTCTCCGCGGAAGCGGTCGAGTGCGTGGACGTCCACGGAATCGAAGCGCTCGCGAATCCGGAACAGGAAGATGCCGATGACGATCAGCGCGATCAGGATCGAAAAGGCGACGCTGATCTCCACGACCAGCGGCATGCCCTTCGCGCCGGTCGCCGCCAGGATCAGCCCGTTCTCGATCGACATGAAGCCGATCACCTGTCCCACCGCATTGCGCCGGGACACCATCATGAGAAGGCCGAGCAGGATGACGGAGAGCGCGAACGCGAGGTCCTCGCGCACCAGCGTGCCCTCGGCGGTGGTGATCGGCAGCATCACCATGATCGACAGCGCCACGAGCCCGATGCCGGCCAGCATCGTCTGCCCGATGCCGACAACGGTCTCGATGTTCCGGTGGATCCCCAGCCGGACGATGATCCGGTGCAGCACCACCGGGATCACGATCGCCTTGACCAACAGCGCGATCGCCGCGGTGATGTACAGATGAGGCGCGCCCTGGATGTGCGCCTGCCATGCCACGGACGCCGAGACGACGAGCGCGTGCAAGGCGAAGATGTTCAGCAGGCTGAACATCCGGTCCTGGTACAGGAGCATGAAACTCACCAGCACCAGCGTGCCGGCGAACAGGTGGGCGATGTCCAGCGCCAGGCGGTCCATCAGACCCCGCGGGAAACGAACAGCAGCAGCGCGGCGAGCAGGGCCAGCATCAGCGCCGCGCCGAGGAATTCGGAGACCCGGAAGACCCGCATCTTGGCGATGACCGTCTCGAACACCGCGAGCAGGAACCCGCCGACGGCAAGCTTCGCCACGTACAGGGGCAGGCCGACGGCATAGGCGGCCAGACCCTGCCCGGCGACAGCGATGCCCCACGGAGCGAACACGCAATTGACGATCGAGAGATAGAGCAGGAGCTTCAGCGAGGCGGACACTTCGATCACCGCCAGATGGCGCCCGGAATATTCGAGGATCATCGCTTCGTGCACCATCGTGAGCTCGAGGTGCGTGGCCGGGTTGTCGACAGGAATGCGGGCGTTCTCGGCGACCGCGACCATGACCAGGCCGACCAGTGCCATCGCCAGCGACACGCGCAGCCCCACGTCGGGCCCGTTCATGTACGCCGCTACGGAGGAAAGCTGCGTGGAGCCGGCCAGAAGCGATACGGTGAAGACGATCATCAGCAGCGCCGGCTCGGCCAGCGAGGCGATCATCATTTCCCGGCTGGAGCCGATGCCGCCGAAGCTCGTGCCGACATCGAGGCCCGACAGCGCCAACATGAAGCGCGCGCTTCCCAGGAGCGCGACGATCGCGATCAGGTCGGCCGCCGGGCTGAACGCGAGGCCGGTGGCGAATGTCGGGACCAGCGCCGCCGCCACCCAGGTCGTGGCGAAGATGATGTAGGGCGCGGTACGAAACACCCACGAAGCGTTCTGTGCGAGCACGACCTCCTTGCGCAGCAGCTTGTGCAGATCGCGGTAAGGCTGGAGCAGATCGGGGCCTTGCCGGCGCAGCAGGCGCGCCTTGACCTTGCGCAGGTACCCCGTCAGGAGCGGCGCCAGCAGCAGGACCAGCAGTAGCTGGCCCAGCTGGACGAGCATGTCGATCACTGCCATACGGCCAGGATCACCAGGAGTGCCACCAAAGTACCGAACACCAGCGTCAGGTATCCGCGGATCGTCAGGAACTGCACCCGGTTCACCACGTCGGCGGTGACGCCGACGAAAGCGGCGACAGGCGCGTACAGGCCGTCCCACACGCGGTCGCTGAGGCGAACGTGCAGCTTCGCGGGCCTCGGATCGCCGGGCCGCGGCATGTCGATGTCCTCGCGGGCACGAAACACCGTGGTGCCGAACACCCGTCGAATCGGTTGGGCGAAGCTGCCTGCGGTGTATTGGGTCACGGCAGCGGCATCCGGAAACCCGCAGTCCCAGGGGGCCGAGCGCCGCACCGAATGGGACGCCCATCGATGAATGACGTACGCCGCAAGGCCGGCCGCGACGGCGATCAGGATCAGCAGCAGGAGTCCGTTATACGAACTGCGGCTCTCGGCGATCGGCACGATCGCGAGCCACGCGACAGCGCTTTGCTGCGGCATCTGCGCGCCGACGAGGCCCCGGACGACAGGACCGAGCGCATCGATGAAATAACCGGGCAGAACGCCGGCCGCGAGACACAAAGCGACCAGGACGAACATCGCGGTCAGCGAGGACGGGTCGGTTTCCCTCGCATCGTGCGCGACGTCCGTTCGCGCGCGACCGAGAAACGTGATCCCGAACGCCTTGACGAAGCACGCACCCGCCAGTGCCGCCGATAGCGCGAGCAGGCCGCCGACCGCAGGCACGAGAAACTTGAGCACCCACTGCGGC
This sequence comes from uncultured Burkholderiaceae bacterium, assembly GCA_964512305.1. Taxonomy (GTDB): domain Bacteria; phylum Pseudomonadota; class Gammaproteobacteria; order Burkholderiales; family Burkholderiaceae_F; genus CAZEIW01. The sequence continues at coordinate 17,074 of CAZEIW010000092.1, forward strand.
AGCTGGGGGCTGAGCAGGATCGCCTGGAAGGTGAGCCATTCCGAGACGAAGCCGTTGAACGGCGGCAGGGCCGAGATCGCCGCCGAGCCGATCAGGAACGCGGCGGCGGTGTACGGCATGCGATGGATCAGCCCGCCCAGCCGCTCCATGTCGCGCTCACCGGTCGCCGTGAGAACCGCGCCGGAGCCGAAGAAGAGAAGGCTCTTGAATACCGAGTGATTGAAGACGTGAAACAGCGCTGCCGTCGTGGCCAGAGCGGCCGGCCCCGGCATGTTGTTGGCGGCGAACGCCAGGCCCAGGCCCAGGCCGATGAAAATGATGCCGATGTTCTCGACCGTGTGATAGGCGAGCAGACGCTTCAGATCGTGCTCCATCAGCGCATGCAGGACGCCCAGCACCGCGCTGGCGCCGCCGAACAGGAGCACCACGCCGCCCGACCACCACGTGGGCGGTCCCATCAGGTCGAAGACGATCCGAATGAAGCCGTAGACCGCGACCTTGGTCATCACGCCGCTCATCAGCGCGGACACGTGGCTCGGCGCGGCCGGGTGGGCCAGCGGCAGCCACACGTGCAGCGGCACCAGGCCGGCCTTGGAGCCGGCGCCGAGCAGGGTCAGGGCGAGAGCCGCGGAGGCGACGGTCGCGGAGTTGCGGGTATCGCGAATCGCGTCGAACGCGTATCCGCCCGAGGCGCCAGCCAGCAGACCGAAGCCCAGCAGCAGCGCAAGCGTGCCCAGGCTTGCCATCAACAGGTAGATGTAACCGGCCCGCGCGTTGCCGGGTTGGCGATGGTGAGCCATGACCAGTGCCCACGACGTGAGCGACATGAACTCCCAAGTCACCAGGAAAGTGAACGCATCGTCGGCCAGCACGACCAGATTCATGCCGGCGAGGAAGGCGGGAAAGAACGGCAAGACCCGGCCGGGCTCCGGTTCGTGCCGCCCATAGCCCAGGCCGTAAAGGCTGGCCGCCGCGGCGCCCAGATTGACGACCACGAGGAACGCCGCGGCCAGCGGGTCAAGCCGAAAATGCGCGCCCAGCCAGGGCAGGCCGATCGGCAGGATCTCCGTTTGCGCCGGGCCCGGGCTCGCCACCAGGGTCCAGACGGCCGTTCCCAATGCAACGATCGAAACGGCGAGCGCGATCGCGTAGACCAGAACCGTTGTCATGGTGCGACGCGCGCCGGCAGCTGCTACGGGAACAGTCGCCAGCAGTGCCGCGATGCACCACAACAGGACTTCGACCGCCATGAGGATTGCCGCGCTTGGCCTCGAGTCGAACAGCGTGTGGGATGGACCGAACGAAACCTCAGCGCGTCAGCCGAATGCCTCGTCCACCCTTGCCGCTAACGGCACCTTCGTTGATGAGCTCGACGCCCGCGGCGCTAAGAGCGGCGATCAGCTTCATCAACGAGTCGACATTTCCGCGGATCACCCCCTCGCTCGCCTCCATTCTTTGAATCGTGGGCAGCGATAGCCCGGATGCGGCGGCCAAGTCGCGCTGGTCCATTCCGACGAGTGCCCGAGCAGCCCTGAGTTGCGCCGCAGTAATCATGGATGATCCATCTATATTGATGTTCCATGCATCACAAGTTAATGCTATGACTTCCATTGACGTGGCGCAACCGGGAAAGATTTCTCGGGATGGCACGCTGGCGCAGGCGCCCGATCCGCAGAAGACCGATCCGCGCCACGACCACGTTACGTGGCTCGCGGGCAGCGGCGTCAAGAGGTAGTACAAGCAGAAGGATATCTGGGCCTACTGGGCCTAAGCCCAGCAGTACACGCTCTGCGACAACAATTTCACGGACGTGGCCAGCCAGTCCGAGCCCAACCATCTGCACACGTTCGCCGCGTTCTCGCCGGTCATCGACAACACGAGCAACGGCCGCAACTACCAGCCGCAGCCGCCGTTCGATATCGAGAGTCCGCCCGCCGTGTTGGAGGCCGCTGGACACACCCGCGGGGCGTTAGGGATGCGGCCGCGATGTACCCGCTCCTTCAAGATTGCGCAGTTCGGCCACAGCCGCCATCGACACCGGCTTATCAGGAAGCTTCCTCTTTAGTGTCTCTTCGAACATCGCCTTCGCGTTCTGAGGGCGCTTCGACGCCAACAGGGATTCGCCCGCCAGGTAATACGCTTCGGCCTCCTGGCTGCGCGTTAGATAGGGCGAGGGGTCTTTCGCCGCGGCGATCATCTGCTCGGCACTGATACGCCCAAGAAAGAAGGAGAAAACCGGAGATGGCCATTTGCGCGGATCGACGAGCGCCGCGAACTGCGCCGTGTCCGCATTTGGATTCTGTCCGCTTCGGAGCCGGGCGACGTGCAGCATCAGCCTCGTGTAGGAGTGGAGGACTGACAGCTCTGTGACGCGACGAAACTCCGCCTCCGCGCCGGAGAAATCGCCCGCGGAGAGCTTGCAGAATCCCCGGTAGTACGGCGCCGTGGTACTGAAGGGGCGCTGCGAGGCGAGAGCGGTGAAGTCGGCCGTTGCGGCGTCGAGCTGCCCTGCGGCAAAGTGCAGCCGCCCTTTCCAGTAGTTCGCTTCGCTGTCCGGGTCCTTGGATTGCGCGAGCTCGGCGTCAGCCAAGCCGTCGAGCGGGTGGCCGCGGAAGAGGGCCACTTCCGCGCGGCCGGCATAGTTGGCGCCAAGCGCCGGTTCGAGCTTGATAGCCTGGTCGTAGTCTGCAGCCGCCTCGTCAACGCGCCCAAGTCTGAGCAGGGCCTGTCCGCGTGCCCGGTAGCGCTCCGAAGCATTTGGATCCATCCGAATGGCGTCCCCGAACCCCGCCAGCGCCTCCGGCGTGCGCCCCATCTCAAAAAGCGTCCACGCCCGCCTGGTGCGCCAATCAGCGTCGCGCGGTTCGAGCCGGACCACTTCGTTTCGGTCTTCCAGCGCTCCAGCGTAGTCACCCATATAAGCTCGAATGCCCGCGCGGCTGTCCAGCGGATAGGCCCGTTCTGGCTCGGCGTGTACGCCCCGATCGTAGTCCTCCAGTGCCTGCTTCCAATCACCCTTCGCAAGATAGACGTTGCCGCGGCTGGAAAAGTTGGAGGCGCGGTGCGGCTCCAACCGGACTGCCTCAGTGTAGTCGGCGATGGAGAGATCGAATTCCCCTCGCAACCGGTGCACCCAACCGCGCTTCTTGTACCCCGCTGCGGCCTGTCCCAGGAGCGGGATCGCAGCGTTGTAATCGCTCATCGCTTGGCCGAAATCGTTGATGCCAAGGTAAGCGTCGCCACGCTTCAGAAGGATCGGACCATCTCGTGGATCGATTCGCAAGAGCTCGGCGTAATCTGCAATGGCCCGCTGATAGTCGTTCAGATCATAACGGATGTCCGCCCGGATCAACCGGGCCTGTCGCCTCGTTCCGTCGATCGCAAGCGCTGCGTCGAGTTCGGCAAGCGCCTGCGTCTTGTTGCCCTTCGCCCTGTAAGCGCGCGCACGGTCGAGCCTGTCGTTGTACTCGTTCGCGTCGTACGGTTTGGCGAGCGCGCGATCGTAATCGGCCTGAGCATCGGACTCCTGGCCTCGGAGTCTCCAATAGTGGCCGCGCGCCGTATAGGCCTGGAGGTTCCCCTCATCGGCGCGGATTGCCGCGTTGTAGTCGGCGAGTGCATGCTCATAGTCGTTCTTCGATTCATACGCCGAGCCGCGGTTTACGAGGGTAATCGATAGATCTCTGGGAACGGTTATCTGCGTTGAGTCGATCGCGCGCGTGCAGGCAGAGATCGCTGCATCGTGGTCAGTGTCAATCGAGGCGTCGAAGCACCGGTTGGTCCAGGCCGAAGAAATGTCTCGGTGCAATTTCTCGGCTCGAGAGGAGTCCAGTCGCAAAGACTGCTGATAGTCGGAAAGAGCCTTGTCGTACTGTCTTAGATGGACCTCGGCGTTGCCGCGATTTGAGAAAGCAATCGCGTAATCGGGCTTCAGGCGGATTGCCTCGTCGTAGTCCTGCATCGCGCGGCCCGCGTCGCCGTTGGCGAGATAGGCGTTTGCGCGGTTGTTATGGGCGTTTGCAAGATTGGCCGGCGTTTCGCTCCCGGACTGGATAATCGTTGTGCATCCTGAAAGTTGAAGGTCCGCAGTTATCGCCTTGACATCCTGACGAGCGCACCAGACCCATGCCTGAGACTGCTCAGGAAATGCAGCCTGCACGTATAGCAAAGCAGAAATTGCAAGCAGTGCCGCCGGCAGTTCGCGTCCTCGTCGCATGGTTCCCCCTCCGAATTGAGGCCGTCATCGGCAGCGGGGCAAGTGGTATCACGCCTACCCCTTTTGGGGATGCCCTTCGCGCCAATACAGCAAACGCATTACGGCAATTCCCGTGGGGCCCAGGACCTTGGAACTTGGCCTTCACATTGGCCGCCTCCGAGGACGCTTTCCCGTCTCCCGCCGTGACCCGATTATGGGCGTACCGCGACATTCGCGGGCAACACATCTGCTCCTCGCCGCGCGACCCCAGAGTCGATCGCTCAGCCTCCGCCATCAATCGATGCCTCATCGGTGCGGCGCCGCAACAAAGCACCGCCCACACTTCGGTCTGCTAAGTAGTCAAGGCGTCGTTTGGCGGGTACGGACATGCGTGTGATCCGGCGAGCTCCGCCTTCATCGGCCCTTACCTACAGCTCGTCGACCCAGTAATCGACGTTGCCGCTTGCATGCGTCATGTGGCGAAGGCCGCCGCCAAAGGCGCCGATCTTCTTCGAGTCCGGGTATTCACAGACTTCGGCGGGGTGCATCGTGCTGATCGAAAGGTAGGCAAGTTCGCCATCGGAGTCGTTGACGATTTGATGTGCCGTTTCCGGACCCCCGGTCGGACAGCAGATGACGTCGCCGGCGCGGATCTTCCGTGTCTCGCTGCCGTACCGCAGCGTGCCCGTTCCTTTGACGATGAAGAACATCTCCTCCTCCCCCCGATGGCTGTGAAACGGGCAGGAGCGCTTGCCGGGTGGAACCACGTCGTAGGAATAGCCAAGATCCTTTGCGCCGAGAAGCGGTCCGATGCGCGTCGACCTGCTCTCGAACTTGTCGCCCTTCGCGAAATGTTCGAGTTTCAATTGCTCGATGTTCACGACTCTCGAATCGATGATGCTCATTTGTTCGACTCTCCAGGGTAAGGTCCGCTGGGATCAGTCTGCCAGTTTATGTTTCGACTGGCGATCCGTCACTGATGTGTAAACACGTGCACCGTAAGGTTGCATCCGCGCTCGTCCATCAAGGTTGACTGGCCGGAAGGATCCTTCGGATGTTCGATTCAGGAAGATCGCTCGCGAAACTTGCCGTCGCGGGACTGTTGTTCGGTCTGGCTTCATGCGGCGCCAGCACGGGTTCATTGTTCCCCTCGTGGTCGGTCGAGCTCGTCTACGTGACCAACAACGGCAGCAACAACATCTCCGCCTACCAGGCGAACCCCAGCAGCGGCGCCCTGGTGCCGGTCGCCGGTTCGCCTTTCTCCGCCGGACGTGGCCCGATCGGTGCCCCCGATGCAAACACCAGCTTTGCCGCGTATGTGCCGAACAGCGCAGACAACACGCTCTCCGTCTACAGCATCAACGACTCGGCGGCCGCGAACGTCACCGCCACGACAGGGGCCCTCGCCGCGGTGACGGGGTCGCCGTTCGCGACCGGAAGCCGCCCGATCGCCGTTGCGGTCGATTTCAGCTCCCGGGCCGCCTACGTCGTGAACAATGCCAGCAACAATATCTCGGTCTATACGGGCGACGTCTACATGCGCGCGCTCACTCCCGTCGCCGGATCGCCGTTCGCCACGGGACTCGCCCCGATTTCCGTGACGCTCGGCCCGGCGGTCTATGTCGTGAATAACGGAAGCAACGATATCTCGGCCTTCTCGGTCGACGCTAGCACGCACGCCCTCACGGCAATCGCCGGATCACCGTTTGCCAGCGGCAACGGCCCCGCCGACCTGGAAATCGATCCCCCTTGGAAGTTTGCCTTTGTCGCCAACAGCATCAGCGGAGACGTCTCCGCCTATGTCGTTGGGCCCTCCGGCGCCCTTGCCGCCGTCGCAGGCTCCCCGTTCGCAGCCGGGACCAACCCGGTTTCGGTATCGATCTGGAACATCGGGATGGGAAGCGAATTCGTCTATGTGTTGAATCGGGGCAGCAACGACATCTCGGCCTACAAGGTCGATGCCGCCGCGGGCGCGCTCACCCCCGTCGCCGGTTCACCCTTCCCGACGGGTGGTAGTCCCAACTCCCTGTCATTCGATCCCACACGCCGGTTTGTGTACGTAACCAATGGCGGCGGCAGCGGATCCGTCTCGGGCTATGCCATCAACGCGGCAACGGGCGTGCTCACCGCGCTACAGGGATCGCCATACCCTGCGGGAACAAACCCGAAATCCATGGCCTTCAACACCGCTGGCACCTTCGCCTATGTGGCGAACAGCGGAAGCGACAATGTCTCGGTCTATGCGATCGACGCGGTGGGCGGCACAGCCACATCGGGCATGCTCACCGCAGTCCCGGGATCACCCTTTCCGGCCGGGGTCGGCCCCGACGCGGTGAGCACCTTGAAGATCGCCTGTTGCACCCTTTGATCCGACCACTAGGTGAAGCTCGAGGTTCTTTCCGTGAACAGAATCCGGGAGCGGGCGCTCCCGCTGATTGTCTTCGCTCTGGTTGGCGCTCTGGCCGGCTGTGTCACCGCGGACAAGTACCGCCTTGCCGAGGCCGGTGGCTCGCCCGCAAAGGCATTGGATCTAAGCACCGGTACGGCGCCGCTCGGTCTAACGCTGACAAACGTGATCGTCACCGGGGGTCCCGGCTCCTGGAAGCTCAAGGCGCTTTGGGACGAATACGTCGTGCTCCTGGTCAACCGCGGGGACGCGGCGATCACCGTGCAGTCGGCCCAGCTGATCGACACACGCGCGCAGGCCTATGAGCCCTACCCAAGTCCATGGGAGCTCGAAGCATTGAGCTACACGAGTTGGGATCGAAGCGGGAGATCCACACTTCGTGCTGCCGGATGGACCGTCGAAGGGGTGGCGCTTGCCCTAACCGCGGCAATTGCGGGCTCGAGCGGCATAAAACCAGGCCCCCCGAGCGCGCTCGGCAAGGTCGCGATCGCGGCCGGCGCCGTGGGGTTGGTTGATCTCATCGTGGTAGCCGTCTTGGATTCGCGCAACGAGAGCAAGGTAGAGGAGGAGTTTCAGCGGCGGCGGCTGCGGTTGCCGCTGCTGATCGCGCCACAGGAATCCGTCAAGGGCAGCCTGTTCTTCCCCGTGACACCAGAACCCAGGAGGCTGATCCTGAATGGCGTCAGCAGTGCGCAGGCGCTCGAGGTGACGCTGGACCTCGTCCCGCTTGCCGGTTTGCAACGGAAGTCGGACAGGTAGCGGTCGTCTCGACAAGGCGCCGGCGGCGAAGTTGCTCTGCCTCGCTATTCGGGCGGAAGGTAGGCGGTCCACACCCGCACGGGCGGCACGGCCGCGTTGATCGGCACCGGGAACGTCTCGACCCGCTCGTCCCGCAGGGCGGGAAAGCGCCCGCGCACGGTGTTGAGCACCCGCACGTCGACCTCCGCCTTCGTGAGGCCGGCCTCGGTTTGCTTGTCGAGCTGGTGCACGAGCAGGACACCGCGATGCCGCAGCCGCTCACGGTCGACCCAGCGGCTGAGGTCCCGATTCCAGTCGTAATACGGCACCGGCCGGTCCGTTGAGAACGCGGCGATGGCGCTGAGCAGGTGTCGATCGCCTGCGACATACTCGAGCGGGCCGCCGTAACGACGGTGCCAGTCGTCGGTCAGCCTGGATGCGATCTCCGGCCCGGGGAACGAGACGAACGGGGCTTCGTGCTGCGCCGCCGGGCGGACCACGACGGTCCAGACCATGCCCACGATCGCCAGTGCGTGCAGGGCTGCGACGGCGATGAGAAGTGCGGCGCTCCGGCGGCGGTCGAGCGCGGGTTGAAGGGTGGCGACGAGCGCGAGACCGGCAACGTTGAAGAACGGCGTCGCCCAGCGCGCGATCAGGTGGGCGTCGGAGGCGATCGCGAAGACCAGCACCAGGAACAGCGGCCCGATCGACAGGCCCAGCAGGAGACGCCGGTCGAAGCGCTCCGGCGGACGCGCGGGCGCGCGCCAGACGAACCAGGCGGCGCAGGCCAGCAGCATCGGCAGCAGGGCGCCGATCTGCTCGGCAAGGAAGAGCAGCGCAGCCCGCCAGCCGCCCTCGTGGACGGTCGCGATCGTGACCTCAGGGTTGCGCGCCAGCTCGAGGTTGTACAGCGCGTAGCGCAACGGCTCGAAGTCGTGCCGCGCCAGCGAGATCAGGTTGGGGGACATCACCGCTGCCGCCGCCAG
>CAZEIW010000093.1:0-11645 GCA_964512305.1 uncultured Burkholderiaceae bacterium
CACCGTAGCGCGCGGCGATCATCGAGCGCCCAGGATTGCGCGCCACCGCTGCCGCTGTCACGACGACCAGGATAAGAAGCAGGAAATGCAGCGCGACCTCGGCGTATGCCGCATCGATGTACTTCGCCCGCGCGGCCGAGACGCACCCAAGAGCGAAGACCGCCGCGACGATCCAGTGGATCCGAGGCAACCGCCGCCGGTAACGCGCGTCGAACAGCATCGCGCAAAATCCGAACCCGGTAGCGGCCAGCAGCACGATCTGCGCCGCCCGCTGCTCGTTATGCCAGGATTCGATCCACCCGAAGCCGACCGTCGGCGAGATCAGCAGATAGCCGAACCACGCAGCCAGCAGCGCGGCCGAGACGACGTCGGGCCACGACATCGCCGCTTCGTCGACCGATTCTCCAGTCGCTTGGATCGTCGCAGGCTCCATTCAGCGTGGGCGGCTCGCGCGTCGAAGCCGGATCACTCTCGACCTCGCCGCGCGGCAATTTCCTCTCGCACGATTATGCCGATGCGAACGTGCCCTTTCGCGCCGGGCCCCGCTGCGTCGCTTCGGCATGAAGACGGCGTGGGCCTGCTCCGGGATTAATGCGGATTTAAGCCGAACGGCGCATGGCAAGTCACCGATTTTGGTTTCTTCATCCAGACGATCCACAACCTGCGCCGATACGGTATCCCGCCACACTGTCACTCGATAGCACTTCGTCCTATCCTCCGCCGACAAGACATACAACATTGCCAGGGGACAGGGCCCATGCAGTTGCGGATCAACGGATCGACGTTCGAGGTCAACGTCGATCCCCAGACCCCGCTGCTGTGGGTGCTTCGCGACGAATTGAACCTCACCGGTACCAAATTCGGGTGCGGCATCGGCGCCTGCGGCGCTTGCACGGTGCTGATCGAATCCCAATCTGTGCGTTCTTGCATCACGCCGGTCGCCACAGTCGCCGACAAGGCCATCGTCACGATCGAGGGGCTGTCGGCTGACGACAGGCTGCACCCGCTGCAGCAGGCCTGGATCGACCACCAGGTTCCGCAGTGCGGCTATTGCCAGAGCGGCATGCTGATGGCCGCCGCAGGTCTGCTCAACGAAAAGCCAGCACCCACTGACGGCGACATCGACGCGGCGATCACCAACATCTGCCGCTGCGGCACCTACCAACGCGCGCGAGCCGCGATCCACACCGCCGCGCGTGCCGGCCGGGGTCAGTCATGAAGCGCCGCACCTTCCTGATCGGCGCCGGCGTCGCGGGCGGCGCGCTCGTGGTCGGCTTCGGCGTCCTGCCGCCACCGAGCCGGCTGGGTGGCGCCAACGCGCTGCCCCCGCGCGACGGATCGGTGGGGCTCAACGGCTGGGTGCGGGTCAATGCGGACGGCACCGTCGTGGTCGCGATGCCGAAATCGGAGATGGGGCAGGGCGTGCATACCGCGCTGCCGATGCTCGTGGCCGAGGAAATGGACCTGCCGCTGTCGCGGGTGCAGATCGAGCAGGCGGGTTTCGATGCGCGCTACGGCAACATCGAGGTGCTGGCGCTGAGCTGGTGGTTCCATCCGGACAACGCGAACAGCTGGGCCGCGCAGGCGATGACCGCCGGCGCGCAAAAGGCCGGCCGTATGCTCGGCCTGCAGCTCACCGGCGGCAGCACCAGCGTGCGCGACACCTGGGACGTGCTGCGGCAGGCGGGGGCGGCCGCGCGAGCGATGCTGGTTGCGGCCGCGGCAACGCGTTGGCAGGTGCCGGCCGCGGAGTGCTCGACCGCCAGCGGTGCGGTCACGCATCCGAACGGCCAGCGCGCGGAATACGGCGAGCTGGCGGCCGAGGCGGCGAAGCTCGGCGTATCGGGCGACGCTGCGCCGAAGGACCGCAACCACTACTGGCTGGTCGGCACCCCGGCGCCGCGCACCGACATCCCGCAGAAGGTCACAGGGCGTGCGCGCTTCGGCCTGGATGTGCGGCTGCCGGGGATGCTGTACGCGGCGGTCGCCGGCTGCCCGGTCGTGGGCGGCCGCGTCGGCTCGTACGACGACGCCGAGATCCGCAAGTCGCCGGGTGTGGTGAAGGTGGTCAGCTACGCGGGCGGCGCGGGCTGCGCGCCTGGCGTGGGCGTCGTCGCGCGCAGCTACTGGATGGCACGCCAGGCGCTGGCCAAGCTGCCGGTGGCGTGGGCCGAGGGCCAGAACGCGGCGCTGGACGGCACGCAGCTGATGGCGCAGATGAAAGCGGCGCTCGACAGCGACGCCACGGGGTTCACCTTCCACGAGCGCGGCGACAGCGTCCAGGCGCTCAAGAGCGCTTCGCGCGTGATCCACGCCGAATACTCGGCGCCCTGGCAGGCGCACGCGACGATGGAGCCGATGAACTGCACCGCGCAGTTCGTCGACGGGCGGCTCAAGCTCTGGGTGCCGACGCAGGTGCCGACCTTCACGCGCGAGACGGCGGCGCGCGTGGCGGGCATCAGCGCGGATCAGGTCGACGTCTTCGTCACGCTGCTCGGCGGCGGGTTCGGGCGCCGGCTCGAGACCGACTTCGTCGTGCCGGCAGTCGCTCTCGCGGGCGCGGTGCAGCCGGCGCCGGTGCAGGTGATCTGGTCGCGCGAAGAGGACATGACGCACGACTTCTACCGCCCCGCGGCGGTCGCGCGGCTGCAGGCGGCGCTCGACGAGACGGGATTGCCGATCGCGTGGGTGACCAAGAGCGTGTCCGACGCGATCGCGCCGCAATTCCTGAACCGCAACTTCCCGCTGATGGGCAAGCTCAACGCGATGCCCGACCGCACGCAGGCCGAGGGCCTGTTCGACCAGAGCTACGAGATTCCGCACCGCCATTCGGCGCACCTGAGCTTCGCCACGCCCGTGCCGATCGGCAACTGGCGCTCGGTCGGGCACTCGCACATGGCCTTCTTCTGCGAATCGTTCTTCGACGAGCTGGCGCAGGCGGCGGGGCGCGACCCGTTCGAATTGCGGCTGGCGCTGCTGAAGGCGCATCCGCGCCACCGGGCGGTGCTCGAGCTGGCGGCCCAACGGGCAGGCTGGGGCCACACGGCACCGGGGCGGGCGCTGGGCATCGCGCTGCACGAGTCGTTCAACGCGATCGTCGCGCAGGTCGCCGAGGTATCGCTCGAGCAGGGGCGGCCGCGCGTGCACCGGGTCGTCTGCGCGATCGATTGCGGCAGCGTCGTGAACCCGAACATCGTGATGCAGCAGGTCGAGGGGTCGGTCGTCTACGGACTCACCGCGACGCTCAACGGCGAGATCACGATCAAGAACGGCCGCGTCGAGCAGAGCAACTTCCCTCAGTACGACATGCTGAAGATGGCCGAGACCCCGCAGGTCGAGACCTTCATCGTCCCCAGCACCGAGGCGCCGGGCGGCGTCGGCGAGCCGGCTACGCCGCCGCTGGCGCCGGCGGTGGCCAATGCGGTGTATGCGCTGACGGGGCAGCGGCTGAGGTCGTTGCCGTTGCGGCTGACGTAGTGGGCTGGCCGGCGATCACGCCGCCCCCAAGGCAGACCTCGCCGTCATACAACACGGCCGATTGCCCGGGCGTCACCGCCCACTGCGGTTCTTCGAACCGCAGCTCGAACCGGCCGTCCTCGCTTCGGGTCACCGTGCACGCGGAATCGGTCTGCCGATAGCGCGTCTTGGCGGCCAGCCGCGTGCCGGCGGGCGGTGCCGTGCCGGCGACCCAGGCCACGTCGCCGGCGGCAAGCTCGCGCGACATCAGCCACGGATGATCGTGCCCTTGCACCGCCCACAGGGTGTTGGTCCCGACGTCCTTGCGGGCGACGAACCAGGGTTCGCCCGAACCGTCGGCCGTGCCGCCGATGCCGATGCCCTTGCGCTGGCCGAGCGTGTAGAAACTGAGGCCGACGTGCTCGCCCAGCACGCGTCCTTCGGGTGTCCGGATCGGGCCGGGCTTTAGCGGCAGATAGCGGTTGAGGAATTCGCGAAACGGCCGCTCGCCAATGAAGCAGATGCCGGTGGAGTCGCGCTTGGCCGCGTTGGGCAGGCCGATTTTGTGCGCGATCGCGCGTACTTCCGTCTTCGGCAGATGGCCGACCGGAAACAGCGTGCACGCCAGCTGGGCCTGCGTCAGGCGGTGCAGGAAATAGCTCTGGTCCTTGTTCCGGTCGACCCCGCGCAGCAGCTCGAGGCGGCCACCGGTTTCGCGCACCCGCGCGTAGTGGCCGGTGGCGATGCGCTCGGCGCCGAGCGCAAGCGCGTGGTCGAGGAAGGCTTTGAACTTGATCTCGGCGTTGCACAGCACGTCGGGATTGGGCGTACGGCCGGCGGAATACTCGCGGAGGAATTCGGCGAACACGCGGTCCTTGTATTCGGCCGCGAAGTTGACGGCTTCGACGTCGATGCCGAGCACGTCGGCCGCCGAGGCCGCGTCGAGCCAGTCCTGGCGCGACGAGCAGTATTCGTCGTCGTCGTCGTCCTCCCAGTTCTTCATGAACAGGCCGATGACCTCGTAGCCTTGCTGCTTGAGGAGGTACGCGGCGACCGAGGAGTCGACGCCGCCGGAGAGGCCGACGACGATGCGGGGGGCGGGCATGGGGTGAGGGGACTCGGTCGGCTACGACGCTGATCCTCGGCGACGCCCGTCGCCCACGTCATGGCCGGGCTTGTCCCGGCCATCCACGTCGCCGTGAGACGAAACGCTTCTAGCGTGCACCGACGTGGATCCCCGGGACAAGCCCGGGGATGACAAGGGTTCCGGCAACGGCGCCAGCGCGCTTGCATGCGCATGCAACAACTCCAGCCCGTACCGCTGTCCGGCCAGGTAGTCGTCGATGCATTGGACCACCAGCGGATTGCGCAGCCGCTCGCTCGCTGCCGCGAGCTCCTCGCGCGTCAGCCACAAGGCGCGCACGATGCCATCGTCGAGCGCGCGTTCGGGGTGATGCCGGCCGAGCGCGCCGGTGAAGGCGAACCGAAGGTAGGTGACCGACTCGCCCGAGCCGAGGCGGGGCGCCGGGCGCCACAGGTAGACGCCGATGAGCGCCTTCGGCTCGAAGTCGTAGGCCGTCTCCTCGAGCGTCTCGCGCGCGACCCCCTGCGCCAGGGACTCGCCGGGATCGAGATGGCCCGCGGGCTGGTTGATGCGCAAGCCTTCGTCGGTCTCCTCCTCGACGCAGAGGAACCGGCCGTCACGCTCGACGATGGCCGCGACGGTGACCGAGGGTCTCCAGATCCGATCCATGAGGTGAGTTGTCGGGAGCCGCTGTGGGGAGCCGCTGTCGGACGCCGTTGTCAGGCGCCGCTGTTGGACGCCGCTGTTAAACACAATAAAGCGCGGGTTAAGATGATGGGCTTCGCGCGCAGGGAGGCCGCGCGAGCGGCGCATCAGGTCACTTGCCTGCGTGATCCACGTCAAGCCGGGCGGGTTCGCGCTAGAGCTTGGCCCTGGAAATGTCGTAAATTCTAGCGTTTAACCCGCCGGAACTCCTCGGTGCCGGCGGCCGACAACTCGCGAGGAGTAATCCCCCATGCACATCGGAGTGCCGGCCGAGACCAGGCCGGGAGAAACGCGCGTCGCCGTGACGCCGGAAACGGCAAAGAAGCTGGTGGCGCTCAAACACACGGTGGTCGTGCAGTCCGGCGCTGGAGTGTCGGCAAGCCAGACCGACGAGGCGTTCGTGGCCGCGGGCGCCACGATCGGCAGCCGCGAGGATGCGTTCGGCGCCGAGACCGTGCTCAAGGTGCGGCTGCCCACCGAGGGCGAGCTGCCGCTGATGAAGCGCGGCACCGTGCTCGCAGGCCTGCTCGAGCCGTTCAATGCGGCCGGAATCGCCGCGATGAACGCCGCCGGCCTGACGGCGTTCGCGCTCGAAGCCGCGCCGCGCACGACGCGCGCGCAGAGCATGGACGTGCTGTCGTCGCAGGCCAACATCGCCGGCTACAAGGCCGTGTTGATGGCCGCAAACGCATACCAGCGCCTGCTGCCGATGATGATGACCGCCGCCGGAACCATCAAGGCCGCGCGGGTCGTGATCCTCGGCGCCGGCGTGGCCGGCCTGCAGGCGATCGCGACCTCGAAGCGGCTGGGCGCGGTGATCGAGGCCTCCGACGTGCGGCCGGCGGTCAAGGAGCAGATCGAGTCGCTCGGCGCGAAGTTCATCGACGTGCCGTTCGAGACCGACGAGGAGCGTGAGATCGCAAAAGGGGTCGGCGGCTATGCGCGCCCGATGCCGCCCGCATGGCTCGAACGCCAGAAGGCGGAGGTCGCCAAGCGCATCGCCGCCGCCGACATCGTGATCACGACCGCGCTGATCCCGGGGCGCAAGGCGCCGGTGCTGGTGACCGAGGACATGGTCCGCAGCATGAAGCCGGGCTCGGTGATCGTCGACATGGCGGCCGAGCAGGGCGGCAACTGCGCGCTGACCGAGCCGGGCCAGACGGTGGTGCGGCACCACGTGCAGATCATCGGCCAGCCGAACCTCGCCGCGCTGGTGGCGGCCGACAGCTCCGCGCTCTATGCCCGCAACCTGCTCGACTTCCTGAAGCTGGTGATCGACAAGGAGGGCCGGTTCGCGCTCAACAAGGAGGACGACATCGTCGTCGCCTGCCTGGTCTGCCACGCCGGCGAAGTGCTGCGCAAGTAGCTCGTGACGCCGTTCCGTTTCAACATTGGCTGGGGAGCGCGAGGCTCAAGGCCGTCGAAGCCGATGCCATTCGCGCATGTGAGGAGTTTTCCATGGAAGTCGTCAACCACCTGATCGTCTTCGTGCTCGCGGTCTACGTCGGCTATCACGTCGTCTGGAACGTGACGCCGGCGCTGCACACACCGCTCATGTCGGTCACCAACGCGATCTCGGCCATCATCCTGGTCGGCGCCATGCTGGCCGCGGCGCTCACCGAAACGTGGCTCGGCCGCACGATGGGCGTGCTGGCCGTCGCGCTGGCGTCGGTCAACGTGTTCGGCGGCTTCCTGGTCACGCGCCGGATGCTCGAGATGTTCAAGAAGAAAGAGCCCAAGGCGGGCGAGCCGGGCCAGAAGAAATAGCACAATAGGAAGCCACGCCATGAGCCTCGAAGTCGTCGTCCTTCTGTACCTGGTCGCCTCGGTGTGTTTCATCCAGGCGCTCAAGGGTCTTTCGCACCCGTCGACCTCGCGCGCGGGAAACACCTTCGGCATGATCGGGATGGCGATCGCCGCGGTGACCACGGTCGCGCTGGTGATGAGATTCCGCCCCGAAGGCGCCGCGGTCGGGCTGACCTGGGTCCTGGCTGGCCTCGTCGTCGGCGGGGCGGTCGGCACGACGATCGCGCGCCGGGTGCCGATGACCAAGATGCCCGAGATGGTCGCCTTCATGCACTCGATGATCGGCCTGGCGGCGGTGTTCATCGCGGTCGCCGCGGTGGCCGAGCCGTGGGCGTTCGGCATCGTCGCCAAGGACGCGCCGATCCCCGGCGGCAACCGGGTGGAGCTGTTCATCGGCAGTTTCGTCGGCGCGATCACCTTCTCGGGCAGCGTGATCGCGTTCGGCAAGCTCGCCGGACGCTACAAGTTCCGGCTGTTCAAGGGCGCGCCGGTGGTGTTCCCGGGCCAGCATCTGCTCAACCTCGCGCTCGCGATCGTGATGATCGGCGCGGGGGTGGTGTTCGTCGTGACCCAGCAATGGCTGCCGTTCGTCGTGATGCTGGCAATCGCCTTCGCGCTTGGCGTGCTGATCATCATCCCGATCGGCGGCGCCGACATGCCTGTCGTGGTGTCGATGCTCAACAGCTATTCCGGGTGGGCGGCGGCCGGGATCGGCTTCTCGCTGAACAATTCGATGCTGATCATCGCCGGCAGCCTCGTCGGGTCGAGCGGCGCGATCCTGTCGTACATCATGTGCCGGGCGATGAACCGCTCGTTCTTCAACGTGATTCTCGGCGGGTTCGGCGGTGAGGTCTCGGCCGCCGCGGGCGCAACCGAGCAGCGCAGCGTGAAGTCGGGCTCGCCCGACGACGCGGCCTTCCTCCTCGGCAATGCCGAGAGCGTGATCATCGTCCCGGGCTACGGCCTGGCAGTGGCGCGCGCGCAGCACCCGCTCAAGGAGCTGTCCGACAAGCTGATCAAGAAGGGCGTCAACGTCCGCTACGCGATCCACCCGGTCGCCGGCCGCATGCCGGGCCACATGAACGTGCTGCTCGCCGAGGCCGAGGTGCCGTACGACCAGGTGTTCGAGATGGAGGACATCAATCCCGACTTCGCCGATTGCGACGTCGCGCTCATCCTGGGCGCCAACGACGTCGTCAATCCCGCTGCCAAGGATCCGAAGTCGGCGATCGCCGGCATGCCGATCCTGGAGGCGTACCGCGCGCGCCAGGTGCTGGTCAACAAGCGGTCGATGGCGTCTGGTTATGCGGGTCTCGACAACGAGCTGTTCTACATGGACAAGACGATGATGGTGTTCGGCGACGCGAAAA
The DNA here is from genome assembly GCA_964512305.1 of uncultured Burkholderiaceae bacterium. GTDB lineage: Bacteria > Pseudomonadota > Gammaproteobacteria > Burkholderiales > Burkholderiaceae_F > CAZEIW01. The sequence continues at coordinate 8,422 of CAZEIW010000093.1, forward strand.
AAGTCGTCGAGGACATGGTCAAGGCCGTCGAGTGATCGCAGGTGCGCCGCCACCGCCGCCCGAGAATCCGCCCGTGCCAGTGCGGTTCACGGTGCGGCGCGTGCCGGCGCGGGACTTCGCGGCGCTGATCGACGAGATGGTCGCCGCCTACCGTGCCTATTGGGCGCGGCTGCTCGGGATGTTTGCGCTGCTGTTCATCCCGATCGAAGTGCTGCCGAGCCTGCCGTACGTCGGCATGGTGCTGCGCGAGGCGCTGGCTTCGGTCGCGTTCGCCGGCTACTTCCTGGCGCTCGAGGCAGCGCGCCACGGACGGGCGCCGGCGCTGGCGCACATCTCCTCCGCGTTCCGGCTGCCCGGCGACAAGCTGGTGCTGCTGGTCGTCACCGGCGTGCTGCCGCTGGTGTGCGCGCTCGCGACCTGGTTCGCCAGCTGGGGCGTGGAGCCGGCGCTCGGCTACCTCAGCGGCGAGTCGCATGTGGCGCGCCCGCCCACGGCCGAGCAGCTCGAGCTGATCGCAGTGGCCACGGTGCTCGGCGCGCCGTTCTGGTTCATCCAGCCGGTGTGCGTCCTCTACAACTGGTCGGCGTCGCGCTCGCTCGCCGCCAATCTCCTCGCCTGCGCCGCCAACTGGCGGTGGGTGCTGGGGCTCTCGCTGGTGCTGGTGCTGGCCGGAATCGCGCTCGACTCGCTCGACCAGCAGGGACCGCTGGAGTCCCTGCTGGCGCTGGTCGGCGCGATGGGAACCGAGATGCTCCTGCTGGGCTTCACGCTGGTACTGCTGCGGCGCGCGATTCCCGAAGGGTAGGCAGTCGTCGCGGCGGGGCTTGTTCCGACGGGTAAGCAGTCGTCCCGTCGGGACTTGTCCCGACGGGCCTCGCCGGCGGCCCGGTTGAGGACATCCGGGCGATTACAAGGACGCGGGCGATGCGACAATTCGAAGCGTTCCCACGCTCGAGGTTCGCGTGCCGATTTCGAATTCGCGACGGTCCCTGATGTTCTCGCTGGCGGCGCTGGCCGCGGCTCGCGCGATGGCGGCCGACGACACCGGATCGCGCACCTTCCGATCCTGGTTGCCCTGGGGCGAGATCCGGGTCGGCGGCGAGGAGAGCCGGGTGGTCGGCTCGGGCAAACTGATCCAGCAGGCACGCGACCTCCAGGATTTCTCGACGCTGAAGGTCGAGGGTCCGCTCGACGTCGTGCTGCGCCAGGGGAGCGCCGTTCATGCCACGGTCCATGCCGACGACAACATCGTCGAGTTCGTCGAATCGACCGTCCACGACGGACAGCTCTCGCTGGGCATCCGCCGCGACAGCTCGTTCCGCACCAGGAACCGCATCCTCGTCACGCTCGAGCTCGTGCGCCTGGAGGGACTCGACGTACTGGGTGCGGGCGACGTGAACGGCGCGCAGCTCGCCTCGCGTCGCCTCGATATCGCCGTGCGCGGTTCGGGCAACCTACGCATCGAGTTGCTGCAGGCCGAAGCGGTGGACGCGCGCATCCGGGGCAGCGGCAACTTGTTTCTGGCCGGTTCGGCGGCCCGCCAGGCGTTCCTGATCGAGGGCTCGGGCGACCTCACCGCCGACGAGCTCGCCGGCCGCGATGTTTCGGTCCGCGTGGTGGGCAGCGGCAACGCGCGCGTTCGCGCGTCGGACACGCTCGCGGTCGAGATCGTCGGCTCGGGTCGAGTCCGCTATCGCGGAGAGCCGGTGCTATCCCGCAGCGGCATGGGCTTCGGGTCGGTCGACCGCCTATAGCAATCTGCGCGGCTGAAGTTCCCCCTCTCCCGCTTGCGGGAGAGGGCCGGGGTGAGGGCGGTCGCGACTCCGCGGTGCGGCCAAACACGCGTTTGCGCCGGCTTCCTACGCTGGCATCCGCTTTCCCGTTCCGCTCACGCCCTCACCCCCGCCCTCTCCCGCTCCGCGGGAGAGGGAGAACTCCACCCCCACCCGCGACTCCACCCGCCGCCTGCAGCTGCTGGTCCAGCCACTCGATCCAGTGCAGCACCGGCGTTTCCGTCCCGGCCTGAAGGTGCGCGATGCAGCCGATGTTGGCCGACAGGATGACATCCGGCTTGGCCGCCAGCAGCCGCTCGAGCTTGCGCTCGCGCAGCCGGCCGCTCAGCAGCGGCTGCAGCACCGAGTACGTGCCTGCAGAGCCGCAGCACAAATGAGCCTCGTCATAGGGGAGGAGCTGCAAGCCGAGCGCGCGCAACAGCGCTTCCGTCGGCTCGCGCAGCTTCAGCGCGTGCTGCAGCGTGCACGGCGCCTGGAAGGCGACGCGCGTGCGCGCGATCGCGCCGGCCACGGGCGCCAGTCGCGCCGCCAGCTCCGCCTGCAAGGGCTGCAATACCTCGCTCACGTCGCGCGTCAGCTCCGCGATGCGCTTCGCCTTGACCGCGTAAGCAGGATCGTCGCGCAGCAGATGACCGTATTCGCGCACGGTCGCGGCGCAGCCGCTGGCGTTGATCACGATCGCTTCGGCGTTGCCGCGCGCGGAGCCGTCGACCAGCGGCCACCAGGCGTCGATCACCGCGCAAATGTCGCGGTGCGCGCCGGCGTCGTCGCTCAGGTGATGCCGGATCGCGCCGCAGCAGCGGGCCTGCGGCGCGGACACCGTTTCGATCCCCAGCGCGTCGAGCACGCGTGCGGTGGCGGCGTTGATGTTGGGTTGCATCGACGGCTGGACGCAGCCGGGCAGCGTCACGACGCGGCGCGGGTGCTGCCGCACCGGCCAGTGCCCTTCGGCGCGCGGCGCGACGACCTTGTCGCGGAGCACGCCCGGCAGCCAGGCGCGGAACGACTGCGCGAGCTTGAGTGCCGGCGCGAACGCCGGGCCGGTCAATCCCGCCGCGAGAGACCAGCGCAGGACGCGGGCGGCGCTGTCGCGCTCGACGCGGCGCTCGACCACGCGGCGGCCGATGTCGAGCAGCCGCGAGTACTGCACGCCGGACGGGCAGGTGGTTTCGCAATTGCGGCACACCAGGCAGCGGTCGAGGTGCAGCTGGGTGGCGCGCCCCACGGGCTCGCCCTCGAGCGCCTGCTTGATGAGGTAGATGCGGCCGCGGGGACCGTCGAGCTCGTCCCCGAGCACCTGGTAGGTCGGGCAGGTCGCGTTGCAAAACCCGCAGTGCACGCAGCGGCGCAGGATCTCCTCTGCGTCGCGGCCGTCCGCGGTGTTGCGGATCCAGGCGGCGAGCTGCGTCTGCACGCTATTTCTCCGGCAAA